>JAEXAH010000113.1 GCA_023458315.1 Pseudomonadota bacterium | reverse complement strand
GCCGCGTCGTCGGAACAGGCCAGCGGCATCGATCAGGTCAACGCCGCCGTCAGCCAGATGGACGAAATGACCCAGCAGAACGCCGCGCTGGTCGAGGAATCCGCCGCCGCCGCCCATTCCCTGGAAGACCAGTCGCGCGAACTCAACCGCCTGATGGGCTTCTTCAACACCGGCGCCGCCGCCGCGACCCTGGCCGCCGCAACCCAGGCCGCCCGGGCCGAGCCGCCGCGCCCGGCGGCCAAGCCGACGGCCAAGGCCAAGCCGCTGCCCAAGCCGGTGGCCGCCAAGGCCCCGCCCAAGGACGAGGATTGGGCCGAGTTCTGATCCCGATCCCACGACAGGCCGCCCCGGCATCCGGGGCGGCCTTTTTTCTTGTCGGGACGGCAAAGAGTGAAATACTGCACCCCTTGTCATTGCTGCCGGACCCGTCCATGCGCCCGTTTCGCCTGACCCTTGCCGCCCTGCTGCTGTCCGCCCCCCTGCCCGCCCTGGCGGGCTGGGCCGAGGGCGCCGACGCCTATCAGCGCAAGGACTGGAACACCGCCCTGCGCGAGCTTGCGCCGCTGGCCGATTCCGGCCATGTGGGCGCGCTGTCGCGGTTGGGCCACATGACCCTGCACGGCAACGGCGTCGCCAAGGACGAAGCCAAGGCGCTGCAATTGCTGCTGAAGGCGGCCGAAGGCGGCGATTCCCTGTCGCAGAACACCGTGGGCGGCATGTATTTTCGCGGGCTGGGCACGCCGCGCGACATCCCCAAGGCATTGATCTGGTTCAACCGCGCCGCCGACCAGGACCAGCCCAACGCGCTGAACAACCTGGGCCAGCTTTACCTGAGCGGCAACGGCGTCGCCAAGGACGAGGCCAAGGCGCTGGGCCTGCTGCGCCGCGCCGCCGACAAGGGCATCGCCGCCGCCTGGGAAGGTCTGGGCCTGATCTATTGGGACGGACGCGGCATCGCCGCCGACCGCGCCGAGGCGGTGCGCTGGTTCCGCAAGGCGGCGGAACGGGGCTTCGTGCTGGCGCAGAACCGCCTGGGCACCGCGCTGTGGAACGGCGACGGCACCGCCAAGAACCTGAGCGAAGCGGTCGGCTGGTTCGAGAAGGCGGCGGCCCAGGGCGACGGTTCCTCGCTCTACAACGTCGCCCTGGCCTATCAGCACGGCGCCGGTGTCGCCAAGGACCCGGCCAAGGCGGCGCAATACGCCATCCTGGCCGCCCGGCAGGCCAAGCCCGCCGACAAGGCGCGGTTCGAAGAATTCCGCGACAAGATGCGCGCCGTCACCGACCCGGCAACGTGGGACATGGCCGAGGCCAGCGCCAGGACATGGGCGGCCCGCCCGGTCAATCCCGACGCCGCCGTCGCCGCCCCCGACAATGCGGCGCCGAAGGCGGCGACCGCCACGCCGTCGCCCTCGGCCCCGCCCCGGCCGCAACTGACCTCGGGCTCGGGCATCGTCATCAACCATGACGGCGCCATCCTGACCAATTCCCATGTGGTGAAAAGCTGCCGCAACATCCGCGTCAGCCTGGAGGGAACGCCCGCCCAGGCGGCGGCGGTGGTCGCCCGCGACGAAGCCAACGATCTGGCGGTGCTGAAGGCGTCGCTGCGCCCGACCGACATCGCCCGTTTCCGCGAGGACAAGCCCATGCGGGCGGGCGACGGCGTGGTGGTGATCGGCTATCCGCTGTCGTCCTATCTGTCGCGCGAGCCCAACGTCACCATCGGCGTCATCAGCGCCCTGGCCGGGATCAAGGGCGACAAGCGCCATTACCAGATCACCGCCCCGGTGCAGAAAGGCAATTCCGGCGGCCCGGTGGCCGACATGAGCGGCAACGTGGTCGGCATCGTCACCGCCAAGCTGGACGCCATGAAGATCGCCGACAAAACCGGCGACCTGCCGCAGAACGTCAACTTCGCCATCAAATCCGAACTGGCCCGCCAGTTCCTGACCAGCAACGGCCACGGCTTCGCCACCGCGCCCGCTGCCAGCGCGCTGCAACCGGCCGATGTCGGCGACATCGTCAAGAAGGCGACGGTATTCGTGGAGTGCGAGGGTTAGCGGGGCGCGCCCCGCCCGCAAAAAACTAACGCGCCTGAAGGTTCAGGTCGGTGTCGCCGGAGCGGCTGCGCACCCGCACCTGACGCGGGCGGTCGGGCGACAATTCGTAATGCACTTCATCGGCATAGGTCTTGCCCGCGGCGCGGCTTTCGTCCACCAGCGCGCCCAACACCGCGACCCCGCCCGAGGCGACGAACAGCGCCGAATTGGCCCAGATCCAGCCATCGGCCGAGGCATCCAGGGTATAGGAGGTGGGGCGAAAGCCCGGCGCCCGGCAGGTGACGGTGACGGGGGCGGCGATGGTCGGCACGTTGACCGTGGCGGGCGTTTCGACGCTGGCGCTGAACCCTTCGTAGCCCTTGAGGTCGCATTGCGCCTTGTCGGGATTGGTGCGGATCTGAACATCCGAACTGGTCGAACTGATCACCGAGGCGCAGGCGGCCAGCCCCAGGATCAGAGCCACAATTCCACCGATCCGAACGTATCGCGCGGCGCGCATGTGCGAATTCCCCTGCCGAAAGCGGCGGCCACTATCCCAAGGGGCCGCCGCCCTGGCAAGAGGATAAGACCTTACCCCGGACGGCCATCGGCGCGCGGCCGCGTCACCACCGGGAAATAGACCACCACGAACAGAATCCACGCCAACGCCCACAGGCTGCCGCCCGCATGGGTCAGGCCCATCTGGGCATCGGGCAGCAGCGGCGCCACCACGCGCAAGGCGGTGCCCAGCGACAGCAGCACATAGGCGGCCACCGTGGCCTTGGACACGTCCAGCGGGCGACCGGAATGGCCCAGGGCGGCACGGCTCATGACGCCCAGCACCATGGTGCCGATGCAACCGGCGGTCAAGGCGTGCACCGCCGCCGACACCGGCAGCGCCTCGACGAAGCTGGCCAGCCCCAGCAGCGCCAGACCGATCACCAGCCACAGATACCCCAGATGCAGCACCCACAGGATGGGGTGGGACAGGGTCTTGAGCCCGTGCCAGCGCGACAGCCGCACCAGATGGATCAGCGCCGCCAGCAACAGCACCACGCCCGCCGCCTTCGACCCGGGCACCAGCGCCGTCAGCACGCCTGCCAGCAGCACGCTGCCTTGGGCGGCGCCCTTCTCGATCCAGCCGATGGGGGAAAGCTCGACCGGGCGGCCCTGCATGCGCAACCAGTTCTGGGTGAAGGACGGCACGATGCGGCCGCCGACGATGGCGATCATCACCAGCACCAGCGACATGCCCAGATAGATGCCGCGCAACGGGTCGCCCCAGCCCCACAGCGCCCCGGCCTGCACCAGCGCGTCGGACACCAGGAACAGGCCCAGGATGGGCAGGAACACGATGTTGCGCGCCTTGCCCGCCGCGATCAGCGGCTTGGCCAGCAGAAAGGCCAGCACCGGCAGATAGGACAGGCACGCCACCGCCACCAGCAGCGGCGGCAGCCCCCCCGCCAGGGTAAAGCCGACACGCCCGGCCAGCCACAGCGCGAACAGCACCATCAGCGGGCGGCCGCTGACATGGTGGGTGTTGGTCCAGTTGGGCACCGCCGTCAGCAAAAAGCCGCCGACCGCCGCCCCGGCGAAGCCGAAGATCATCTCGTGGCCGTGCCACACGGCGGCGGCGAACGGCAGGTGCAGGTCGATTCCGCCCACATAGACCGCCAGCCACAGCGGCAGCATCAGCGCCGCCTGAAGTCCGGCGAACAGGAAGAACGGCCGGAACCCGGCGGCGAAGAACAGCGGACCGGCCTTGCCGCGATAGACCGGTTCCTGCAACGGAATGGTTGCCATGGGGGAATGCTCCTGGGGCGCGAATTATTCGCAACACTGCCGCCGTCAGTTTGGAGCGGCCTTGATGGGTGTCAAGCGTCCGGACTTTGTCGCAACCCCGACAGCGCCGTCGGACATGCGACAGCCGACACACATCCGAGAAACCCCACTTTCCAGGCTTTTCGCCACTTTCTGAAACTGGCACACCCCTTGCGAGGATAGGCCCGGTACGATCCCCTGATCGCGGAGGCCGCCGGTGAGCAGCAACGTCATCCCCCTCTCCAGCATTCTGGCCAAGCGCCCTGACCGGGCGGTTGACGCCAAGCCCACCGGCGGCTGTTCGTCCAGTTCCTGCGGCTCGTCCCAGGGCCAGGGCGACATGCCCGAGCATGTCTGGAACAAGATCAAGGACCACCCGTGCTACAGCGAGGAGGCCCACCACTACTTCGCCCGCATGCATGTGGCGGTGGCCCCGGCCTGCAACATCCAGTGCAATTACTGCAACCGCAAATACGATTGTTCCAACGAATCGCGCCCTGGCGTCACCAGCGAGCGCATGAATCCGGAACAGGCGGCACGCAAGGTGCTGGCGGTTGCCAACAAGGTGCCGCAGCTTTCGGTGCTGGGCATCGCCGGTCCCGGCGATTCCATGTTCGATGCCGAGAAGACCTTCGAAACCTTCCGGCGCGTGGAAAAACTGCTGCCCGACCTGAAGTTCTGCGTCTCGACCAACGGCCTGGCCCTGCCCGATCACATCGACCGGCTGGCCGAGCACAACATCGACCACGTCACCATCACCATCAACATGGTCGATCCCGAGATCGGTACCGCCATCTACCCGTGGATCTACTTCAAGGGTAAGCGCCACACCGGCCTCGAGGCGTCCAAGATCCTGCACGAGCGCCAGATGGAAAGCCTGGAGCGCCTGAAGGACAAGGACATTCTGGTCAAGGTCAACTCGGTGATGATCCCGGGCATCAACGACCACCACCTGATGGACGTCAACGCCGCCATCAAGGCGCGCGGCGCCTTCCTGCACAACGTCATGCCGCTGATCAGCGACCCGGCGCACGGCACCCATTTCGGCCTGACCGGCCAGCGCGGCCCGAGTCCGGCGGAACTGAAGGATCTTCAGGACAAGCTGGCGGGCGGCGCCAATCTGATGCGCCATTGCCGCCAGTGCCGCGCCGACGCGGTCGGCATGCTGGGCGAGGATCTGTCGCAGGACTTCACCCTGGACAAGATCGCCGAGGACGTGACCTACGACCCCGAGCCCCGGCGCCTGTACCGCGAAGTGGTGGAGCGCGAGCGCGCCGACCACCGCAAGGCCGCCGCCGAGGCCGAGGCCGGGCTGGCCGACACCTTGCCCGCCGCCCCCGCCCGGCTGGTGGCCGTCGCCACCAAGGGCGGCGGCCGCGTCAACCAGCATTTCGGCCACGCCAGCGAGTTCCAGGTCTACGAGGTCGATGCGCGCGGCGTGCGCTTCGTCGGCCACCGCAAGGTCGAGAATTACTGCCAGGGCGGCTGGGGCGACGACGACGTCCTGGAAGACAAGGTCATTCCCATGCTGACCGGCATCGACGCGGTGTTCGTCGCCAAGATCGGTTCCTGCCCCAAGAAGGATCTGGCCCAGGCGGGCATCGCCGCCGTGGATGCCTATCCCTTCGAGTACATCGAGACTGCCATCGCCGCCTGGTACGCCGAGGCGTTCGGCGTCGTCCGGCAGGATTTCGCCTGACCCCATTCGTTTGAAGAAAGAGAGGAGTATCCGCCATGGCCATGAAGATCATCGCTTCCCAGTGCTCCGCCTGCGGCGCCTGTGAGTTCGAATGCCCCAACGCCGCCATCTCCATGAAGGGCGACGCCTATGCCATCAAGGCCGCCGCCTGCACCGAATGCGACGGCGACGACCCCAAATGCACCGCCGTCTGCCCGGTGGACGGCTGCATCGTCAAGGCCTGAGCCAACCCAACCACCCCAGGGGGTGCCGATGGAAGAGATTTGCGAACTCTACGAGGCCCCGGCCTTCGAGGCTGGCGACAAGGTTCAGGCCATCCGCGCCGTGCGTAACGACGGGACCTATCCCGGCAGCGCCATCGGCCAGTTCCTGATCCAAAGCGGCGACGTGGGCTATGTCAAATCCGTCGGCACCTACCTGAACCGCTTCTACGTTTACGCCATCGACTTCGTCGATCGCGGCATCCTGGTCGGCATGCGCCGCCACGAACTCGAACTTCTGGAGCCCGCGCCATGAAGGTGACGCTGCGCAAGGTGGCCGATTACTACGAAATCTATGTCCCCAAGAAGGACCTGGAAGAAAAGATCGTCGCCATGGAAAACGGCACCCCCTGGGGTGGCATCGTCACCATCAGCAACGGCTGGCGCTTCCAGATGCCGGACATGCCCGCCGACACGCCCATGCCCATCACCGTGGACGCCCGCAAGCTCGGCGACGAGGACTGACCGCCATGTGCGCCGCCCCCGCCCCCCACGCCGTGCTGGAACAGTTGGCCGCCGCCATGGCGGACGGCACGCTGATCCCCTATCTCGGCCCCGAGGTGCTGACCCTGGGACCGCAGGACTCGCCGGTGCCGACCGGAGCGCGGGCGCTGGCGCACCTGATGGCGTCGCGGGTGGCGGTGCCCGGCCGTATCCGCAACAATCTGTGGCACACCGCCCAGTACATCGAAACCTTCCGCCACCGCGTCACCGTGGACAAGCTGCTGGCGGAAATCTTCAAACCAGTGCCCGAGCCCAACCACCTGCACCGCTGGCTGGCAACCCTGCCGAACGTGCCGGTGATCGTCGACACCTGGTATGACGGCACCATGCGCGCCGCCCTGTCCGGCCGCGCCGATTGGGGGTCGGTCCAGGGCGCGTCCAAGGCGCGGCGCACCACCGACGTCCCTTGGCTGCGCGCCTTCGACGCCGCCGGGAACGAGGTCGAGGCCGAGGCCGCCCGCGACTGGGCGACCGTGCTGTACAAGCCCCATGGCGCCGCCCATCCCGATGGCGACGTGCTGGCCTCGGACTCGGATTACGTCGAGGTGCTGACCGAGATCGACCTGCAAACGCCCATTCCCGGCGCGGTCAAGGAACGGCGCGGATCGTGCGGCTTCCTGTTCCTGGGCTGCCGCTTCTACGACCAGATCCTGCGCACCTTCGCCCGCTGCATCATCCGCCGCGCCGCCGGTCCCCATTACGCCGTGGTGCCCGACGACCTGACGCCCAACGAGATCAAATTCCTCAAGCTGGAGGGGATCACCCCGATCGTTCTGCCGCTGGCCGAGGCCGCCCTTGCGCTGACCGGCGCGACCCCGACCGTTTCCGCCACCGTCCAGTAAACCAGAACATCGGAGAGAGGGAGTTTCCCCATGGCCAACATCACTTTCAGCGGCCCGACGCTGCCCAAGAACGTCACCGTCTATGCCGTCGCCGACAACAAGACCCTGCTGGCGCTGGCCAAGAAGCACGACATCGCCATCCCGTTCCAGTGCCAGGACGGCGAGTGCGGGTCGTGCCTGATCAAAGTGACCTATCTGGGCACCACCAAGCCCAAGGCCATCCACCTGACCGACAAGGAAAAGCTGACGCTGTCGGTCAACGGCAAGCTGAGCAAGCAGGTGCTGGAGGAGGCCGAGGTCAACGACATGCCGCCGCCCTTCCGGCTGGCGTGCCAGTATCTGGTCCAGGACGAGGACATCCTGGTTGAGTTCACCGGCGAACCCGGTGTCGAGATCGATCTGCGGCGATAAGGTGGCGGAAGCGAACGCAGATCGATGTGGGAGGGGAACTTCGGTTCCCCTCCCTTTTCATATGTCGAGGAATAACCGTCATTCAGGAGCCTTCTCCCCATGGCCCACGTCGTCTTCTACGAAAAGCCCGGCCCACGGCATCGCTGATGCTGACGCGAACAACCCATGGCCCACGTCGTCTTCTACGAAAAGCCCGGCTGTGGCGGCAACACCCGCCAGAAACAGGCATTGTCGGATTCAGGACATGTTGTCGAAGCCCGCTCGCTGCTGTCTCACCCGTGGACGGCCGAGGAATTGCGCGGCTTCTTCGGAATCCGTCCGGTGGCGGAATGGTTCAACCGGGCGCACCCCAAGGTGAAATCGGGCGAGATCGATCCCACGGACTTCACCGCCGAACAGGCGCTGGCGCTGATGCTGGCCGAACCGCTGTTCATCCGCCGCCCGCTGTTGCAGGTGGGCGAGCGCCGCGAAACCGGCTGGGACGAAGACGTGGTCCGCGCCTGGATCGGCCTGGGCGACGGCGGTGTCGGCGAGGGCTGCCCCAAGGGCGAAGCCCACGCCCCCTGCCCTACGCCGCCCTGAGGGCTTCGGCGATCTTCAGCAGTCCCCGCACCTGGACCCGGATCTCATCGGAAATCTTGCGGTCCAGTTTGCCCGACCACGCGGTCGGCACGTCGCCGATGCCATAGGTCGCCCCGGCCAGCATTCCGGCCAGGGCGCCGGTGGTGTCGGCATCGCCGCCCTGGTTCACCGTTTCGATGACGCAGGTCTTGAACGAATCGGTGACGAAGTAGAAATGAAACACCGTCTGCACGGTGTCCACCACATAGGCCGAGCTTTGGCCGCGATAGGGCTCGAAGCGGAAGGTCTTGTGCTTTTCCACCAATTCCCGCGCCATCTCGCGCGCACCCTTGATGCCCTCGCCCAGCAACAGCGCCTGCACCATGCGCCCCAGGGTCAGCGAGGCGTCGTCGGACAACGGGTGATGGTGGGTGATGCGGGCCTGGGCCAGCGACCATTCTTCGAACAGATCGGGGCGGTACAGGGTGGCGATGGCCACCGGCAGCATGCGCATGGCGGCGCCGTTGCCGCCGTCGCCGTCGCAGAACACCCCCTCGGTGCTGCCGTGGATCATGTAGCGGCGGATGCCGCGCCGACAGGTGTTGCCGATATCCACCGGGCCGCTTTTCAGCCAGGCGGCGAATTCCTCGCACACGTCCACGGCGTCGAAGCCGCCCTTGCGCACCAGCGACCGCCCCAGGGCCAGCGACATCTCGGTATCGTCGGTGATCTGGCCGGGGGCGAGATGCAGCCAGCCGCCGCCGATCATCTTGCGGTGCACGCCGTATTTCGCCTCGATCTCGCGCCGGGTCATGAATTCGACCGTGGCGCCCAAGGCATCGCCGACAGCAAAACCGAGAAAGGCGCCCAGCGCCCGGTCCTCGAGGGTGATGTCCGTCATGGTCTGCCTTTCATCTCAAAAGTACGTGGCGGTGACGCGATAATCGCCACCGATCACCAGGTATTCGCCCTCGCCCTTCAACGGGTGGATGGGCAGCAGGGTGTTGAAGAACAGGATTTTCACCACCGGCACGTCGGCGGTCAGGATGGTGTCGCCGAAGCAATCGGCCACCGAGCGTTCCGACGAGAACGACGCCAGATTGTTCAGCCGCATGACCACGTTCTTGCGGTCGATGCGTTCGACGATCTGGTGCTCGTCAAAGGAATTGATGCCGCGAAACAGCCGGATGTGGCGGCTTCCGGGCGCGGCATAACGCGCCAGCGCCCACTGGCAGAACTCGTACAGCATGTCCAGTTGGGTATAGATGGAATTGTTGTGAAAGCGGCTGGACATCTTTTCTTCCACATAGACCGCCCAATCGGCGCCGCCGACGCGGTCCAGCATGGATTTGTGGAAGGTGGGAAACAGCCCGAAGCGGCTTTCCACCCAGCCTTTCAGCACCGCCCCCTCGGGAGCGTTGGAATCGTAGCCCCAGCCCTTGAGCAGACGCAGGAAGCTGGAGCGGTAGCGCCGCGCCTTCACGCCCCGGCGCTCGGCCGCCGCCCGCTCCTGCTCCAATTGTTCGGGATCAATGCCGAACATGGCCATCATGTATTTGTAAAAGGCGTCGCCCGCGTCGGGCAGGTTTTCCGAAAACGACAGCATCTCGAACAGGTTCTTGTTCATCTCGCGCACCCCGGACAGGTGCAGTTCGACCGGATGCTGGTTGAAGGCGGCGCTGCCCAGCAGATCGGTGGACAGGCCGACAAGATTGGTGGAATGGCCTAAGCGGCGCTCGGAATCGGGCATGTGGGCACGGTCCCCCCTGATGCGTCATTTTCGCATATGCAAAAGCCGTACCTTTTCCGGGGCCATGAAAAGCCGCCGAAAAACCCTATTGTCTGTGTGCCTTCCAACATTGTGTCGGATTCCAGACAGGTGTGTCGCACCGCCCAAAAAACGCCCACACCTCGACAAAAATGCATCAGCGCATTGTTTTTATTGATTTTTCTTTCTGCCGGAAAAGTTGGCACGGCCATTGCGTGGCAAGGGTCGTGGCGGAGGCCCAGCCCCCCGCCAAGCAATTCGGAAGGCTTGGACAGCAGAAAGGAATTAGACAATGCCTCGTCAGATCGCTTTCTACGGCAAGGGCGGTATCGGCAAGTCCACCACCTCGCAGAACACCCTGGCGGCCCTGGTCGAGATGGACCAGAAGATCCTGATCGTCGGCTGCGACCCCAAGGCGGATTCCACCCGCCTGATCCTCAACACCAAGCTTCAGGACACCGTGCTGCACCTGGCCGCCAAGGCCGGTTCGGTCGAGGACCTGGAACTCGAAGACGTGATGAAGATCGGCTACAAGGGCATCAAGTGCACCGAATCGGGCGGCCCCGAGCCGGGCGTCGGCTGCGCCGGCCGCGGCGTCATCACCGCCATCAACTTCCTGGAAGAGAACGGCGCCTATGACGACGTGGACTATGTGTCCTACGACGTGCTGGGCGACGTGGTGTGCGGCGGCTTCGCCATGCCGATCCGCGAGAACAAGGCCCAGGAAATCTACATCGTCATGTCGGGCGAGATGATGGCGCTGTTCGCCGCCAACAACATCGCCAAGGGCATCCTGAAGTACGCCGGGACCGGCGGCGTCCGCCTGGGCGGCCTGATCTGCAACGAGCGTCAGACCGACCGCGAACTGGAACTGGCCGAGGCCCTGGCCGCCAAGCTCAACACCCAGATGATCCACTTCGTGCCCCGCGACAACATCGTCCAGCACGCCGAGCTGCGCCGCCAGACCGTCATCCAGTACGCCCCGGACTCGCAGCAGGCCCAGGAATACCGCCAGCTCGCCAACAAGATCCACGCCAACGGCGGCAAGGGCACCATCCCGACCCCGATCAGCATGGAAGAGCTCGAGGACATGCTGCTGGAGTTCGGCATCATGAAGTCGGACGAGCAGGCCCTGGCGGAACTGCAAGCCAAGGAAAAGTCCCTCTGCAACGCCGGCTGATCGCCTGCGCGGCCTAGCCTTCCGCCCGTCCGCCGCCCCACCTTCCCCCGGGGCGGCGGCCCAGGCGGACCGAGAGACTGAAGACAAAGGAGAAGGGGCATGAGCCTCGATCAGACCAACGACGCTGCCTTCCACGAGGCCCTCATCAAGGAGGTGCTGGAGCAGTATCCCGAAAAGTCCGCCAAGAAGCGCGCCCGCCACCTGAACGTCAGCAAGACCGACGATGCCGGCGCCTCTTCCTGCGGCGTGAAGTCCAACGTCAAGTCCGTCCCCGGCGTCATGACCATCCGTGGCTGCGCCTATGCCGGCTCGAAGGGTGTGGTGTGGGGTCCGATCAAGGACATGGTCCACATCTCGCACGGCCCGGTCGGCTGCGGCCAGTATTCGTGGTCCCAGCGCCGCAACTACTTCACCGGCACCGTCGGCATCGACAGCTTCGTGACCATGCAGGTCACGTCGGATTTCCAGGAACGCGACATCGTCTTCGGCGGCGACAAGAACCTGGACAAGATGATCGGCGAACTGAACGATCTGTTCCCGCTGAACAACGGCATCTCGGTGCAGTCGGAATGCCCGATCGGCCTGATCGGCGACGACATCGAAGCCGTTTCGAAGAAGGCGTCCAAGGACATCGGCAAGCCGGTGGTTCCGGTGCGCTGCGAAGGCTTCCGCGGCGTGTCCCAGTCGCTGGGCCACCACATCGCCAACGACGCCATCCGCGACTGGGTGTTCGAGAAGACCAATCCCGAGTGGGAAACCGGCCCCTACGACGTCAACCTGATCGCCGATTACAACATCGGCGGCGACGCCTGGCCGTCCCGCAAGCTGCTTGAGGAAATGGGCCTGCGCGTCATCGGTTCGTGGTCCGGCGACGCCACCCTGGCCGAGATGGAGCGCGCCCCCAAGGCCAAGCTCAACCTCATCCACTGCTACCGGTCGATGAACTACATCTGCCGTCACATGGAAGAGAAGTACAATATTCCGTGGGTGGAATATAACTTCTTCGGCCCGACCCAGATCGCCGAATCCCTGCGCAAGATCGCGGCCCAGTTCGACGACACCATCAAGGCCAATGCCGAGAAGGTGATCGCCAAGTACCAGCCGCTGGTCGACGCCGTGACCGCCAAGTACAAGCCCCGTCTGGAAGGCAAGAAGGTCATGCTGTACGTGGGCGGCCTGCGCCCCCGTCACGTCGCCACCGCCTACGACGATCTGGGCATGAACATCGTCGGCACCGGCTATGAATTCGCCCACAACGACGATTACCAGCGCACCACCCATTACGTGAAGGACGGCACGCTGATCTACGACGACGTCTCGGGCTTCGAGCTGGAGAAGTTCATCGAGAAGATCCGCCCCGACCTGGTGGGCTCGGGCATCAAGGAAAAGTACGCGACCCAGAAGATGGGCGTGCCCTTCCGCCAGATGCACTCGTGGGACTATTCCGGCCCGTATCACGGCTATGACGGCTTCGCCATCTTCGCCCGTGACATGGACATGGCGGTCAACAGCCCGATCTGGAGCAAGTTCAAGGCTCCGTGGAAGGCCGCGTAAAGCCCGATCGTTGGAAATTTCCCTCCCCGCGTGTCGCCCAACAATCGGGGGCGCGGGGAGGATAAGGAGAACTGCCATGCCGCAGAGCGCTGATCAGGTCAAAGACCACATTTCCTTGTTCCAGGAGCCCGAATACAAGGAGCTCTTCGCCAACAAGAAGGCCCAGTTCGAGTGCCGCCCCAGCGACGAAAAGGTCGCCGAGCAGGCCGAGTACACCAAGACCTGGGAATACCGCGAAAAGAACTTCAAGCGCGAGATCGCGGTGATCAACCCGGCCAAGGCGTGCCAGCCGCTGGGCGCCGTCTTCGCCGCCGCCGGTTTCGAGGGCACCCTGCCCTACGTGCATGGATCGCAAGGCTGCGTCGCCTATTTCCGTTCGCACCTGGCCCGTCACTTCAAGGAAGCGGTGCCGATCGTCGCCGATTCCATGACCGAGGACGCGGCGGTGTTCGGTGGCCTGAACAATCTGGTCGAGGGCCTGCTGAACTCGTACACGCTGTACAAGCCCAAGATGATCGCCGTTTCCACCACCTGCATGGCGGAAGTCATCGGCGACGACCTTTCGGCCTTCATCGGCACCGCCAAGGAAAAGGAATCGGTCCCCGCCGACTTCCCGGTGCCCTTCGCCCACACGCCTTCGTTCGTCGGCAGCCACACCACCGGCTACGACAACATGATGAAGGGCATCCTCAGCTACTTCTGGGATCGTGAATCCGCCAAGGAACGCACCCCGGACGACAAGATCAACATCATCCCGGGCTTCGACGGCTACGCGGTCGCCAACAACCGCGAACTGAAGCGTTACCTGGACACCATGGGCGTGGACTACACCCTGCTGAGCGACGTGTCGGACCATTACGACACCCCCTCGGACGGTGAGTACCGCATGTTCGACGGCGGCACCCCGCTGGCCGCCACCCGCACCGCCATCAACGCCAAGGCCACCGTGTCGTTGCAGGAATACTGCACGCCCAAGACCCTGGAATACATCGAGGGCAAGGGCCAGGCGACCGCCTCCTTCAACTATCCCATGGGCATCGGCGCCACCGACGCCTTCCTGATGAAGATCGCCGAACTGACCGGCAAGGAAATCCCGGCCAGCATCGAAAAGGAACGCGGCCGTCTGGTCGACGCCATCACCGACAGCCAGGCGTGGCTGCATGGCAAGAAATTCGCGGTGTTCGGCGACCCCGACTTCACCCTGGCCATGACCGCCTTCCTGCTGGAAATGGGTTGCGAGCCGACCCACGTCCTGTCCACCAACGGTTCGACCGAGTGGGAAGCCAAGGCCAAGGCCCTGCTCGCCTCCTCGCCGTTCGGCGCCGAGGGCCAGGTGTGGAAGGGCAAGGATCTGTGGCACCTGCGCTCGCTGCTGTTCACCGAGCCGGTGGATTTCCTGATCGGGTCCAGCTACGGCAAGTATCTGGAAAAGGATTGCGGCGTGCCGCTGATCCGCCTGACCTTCCCGATCTTCGACCGCCACCACCACCACCGCTTCCCGACCTTCGGCTATCAGGGCGCGCTGCGGGTGCTGGTCGAGATCCTGGACCGCATCTTCGAGACGGCCGACGCCGCCTCCGACATTTCCTACGACCTCACCCGCTGATCGTCGGAAGCGGAATGGTCAAACTCGGCCCCGGGGCGGCAACGCCCCGGGGCTTTTTTTTCTGGGTCTTCACGGATTTGCGGGAAGTGCTCGTCATGGCCGGGCATGACGCAATCGGTTGGGCGGCACCCCTCCCCGCAATTCCGTGATGAAGCTTATTTCCTGCCGCATCATTGCCATGAAGGCGTAGCATACCAACCTGGAACCCAGGGGTTCACGGGGGACGACATGGCACACGCGGCACCGATCTTCACCACCGCCGAAAGATGGGCCGATGGCATCGTCCACGGCATCGGCATCGCCTTCGCCATCGGCGCGGGCATCTTCCTGTTCCGGCACGGCCTGGAGATAGAGCGCGGCTTCGCGCTGATGGCCTATGGCATCGGGTTGGCGGCCATGCTGGGCGCCTCGGCCACCTACAATCTGTGGGTGGGGCCGGCCAAGGAAATCTGGCGCCGTCTCGACCACGCCATGATCTTCGTGATGATCGCGGGCAGCTACACCCCCTTCGTGGTGCTGCGCCTGCAAGGCAGCACAGCCGCCCTGCTGGGCGGCGTGGTGTGGACCGGCGCCCTGGCGGGCGTCATCCTGAAATTGGCCTTTCCCCGCCGCTTCGAGAAATTGTCCATCGCGCTCTACCTGATCCTGGGCTGGGCGTTGGTGCTGGGCTTCGGCCCGCTGATGGATTCCCTGGCCGGGCGCACCCTGGCATTGCTGCTGGTGGGCGGCGGCCTGTACACCATCGGCGTGCCGCTGCATCTGGCGCACCGCCTGCGCTTTCACAACGCCGCATGGCACGCCTGCGTGCTGGCGGCGGCGATCTGCCACTTCGCCGCCATCGCCGGGGAATTCGCCTGATTCATACCAACCGGCCAATGAATTGACCGGTTGTATAGCCCCTCGCCGGGCGAGGCCATCCGGCCTCTTGGCCGCCGCCTCAATGGCGGCTGGATATCAGTGGCAGATGCCGAAGGTCCGCGCCATCAACGCCATGCTGGGCCGTTCCGGCAGCGCGACATAGCCGGACAACACCCGCTTTTCCGCATCGATGATGGCGACGCGGTTGGTGTCGGTCAGCGGCAAGTACAGCTTGCGGCCGTCGGGGGTGACGGTGCCGCGCCCCGGCACGGCGCCCAGCACGATGTCGTCGCCGCGCGTGGCGCTAGGCTGATCGACCACCATGATCGTGCGGCTGGCGGCGCTGGGCAGGAACGCCACCGTGTCGAACCAGCCGCTGTAGATACCGGTGACGCCCGCCTCGCCCTTCAGCCGCACACCGCCCTTCAGCGACGACGGCAGCACCGCCACCGCGTCCGCCTCGGGCAACAGCAGGGTGATGCCGATGGCGTTGGTATAGGCGCGCGGCGCGGTGCTGGACACCTCGGCCGCCACCTTGGCGGCGCGCACGTCCACCGCCGCCACCAGCGGCTCGGACAGGGCACGGGCATAGACCTGGCGGGTGCTGGGCGCCCGGGCCAGGGTGGCGAAGGCGCGGCCCGGCACATGGGCCAATGGCCGCAGGGTGGCGAGATCGAGAATGTCCAGGCCATTGTCCGGCGCCAGCACCAGCCGGTCGCCCGCCGCCACCAGATCGCGGAACGGGGCGCGGCGGTCGCGCGCCACCACTTCGGCCCGCGGCAGGTCGATCACCGCCAGCCGCCCCTGCTCGGGCGCCGCGGCCACCGCCTGAAGGCCGTCGCCGCCGATCGCCAGCCGGGTCGGCACGAAATCCAGCGCCACCGCATCGACCATGGCCTCGGCCAGCACCGCCAGCGCCACGCGTGGCGAAACCCCGTCCACCGCCAGCAGGCGGCCGCTGTCGCCGCTGGTTTCCAACTGGCTGGGCACCAGCCCCAGGTCAAGGGTGCCGACCACCGTGTCGGCCCGGCTGTCGAGCACGGCGACACGCCCGGAATCGCGGCTGGCGACAAAAACATGATGGGTGGCGTCGGCGAAACCCGCCGCCGCCGCCGCCGTCAGCGACATTCCCAGGAAAACCGCCGCCAGCACACCGCCTCTTGCCGCGCCCATTTTTCTCTCTTGCAAATGATTATCATCCACACAAAATAGCGCAAAGGCTTGATAATGCAACAATGACAACCGGCGCGACAAAATGGGGGCAGGCCATGCACAGAACCTTCTGCACCCTTGACCACCCTGGGGGGCACGGATAAAACCGAACCGTTCAGTATAGATTTCATCGCGCCCGCCCCATCCCAGCCCCGGACGACACCATGACTGAGAAATCCCGCAAGTTTCCCGTTCCCCTGCTGGTGGTCGCGGCGGTGGTCGCCTTGGGCGTCGGCGCCGGTGTCTATTCGTTCAAATCGGGCGGCCAGGGCGGCGCCCCGGCCCAGGCGCAGCCCCAGGGCGGCCCGCCGGTGACGGTGGCGCAGCCGCTGAAGCGCCAGATCACCGATTGGGCGGAATTCACCGGCCAGTTCACCGCCGTGGATTACGTGGAATTGCGCGCCCGGGTCGGCGGCTATCTGACTGAAATCCATTTCACCGACGGCCAGATGGTCAAGCAGGGCGACCTGCTGTTCGTCATCGACCCCCGCCCCTACGAGATCGCGCTGGTGTCGGCGCGGTCCAAGGTGACGCAGGCGGTGGCCACCCGCGACCTGGCGACCCGCCAGTTGAGCCGCGCGGGCGAATTGCAGAAGCGTGAGTTCCTGGCGCAAAGCCTGCTGGACCAGCGCGAGGCGGAATCGCGCACCGCGGGCGCCGGGCAGACCGCCGCCCAGGCCGCCGTGCGCGAGGCCGAGCTGAACCTTCAGTTCACCCGCATCACCGCCCCGATTTCCGGCCGCATCGGCGCGCGTCAGATCAGCATCGGCAATCTGGTCGCGGCGGGCGGTTCGTCGGGTGGCGGCACCTTGCTGACCACCATCGTGTCGCAGGACCCGCTGTATTTCAGCTTCGACATGTCCGAGGCCGACTTCCTGGCCTTTCAGCGCACCTATGGCCGGATCAGCGGCACCGACCTGTCGGTGCCGGTGTCGTTGCGGCTGGCGGACGAGAACGGCTGGCCCCATCCCGGCAAGCTGACCTTCATCGACAATCAGGTGGACCGCAATTCCGGCACCATCCGCGCCCGCGTCACCCTGGACAATGCCGACGGCATGATCGCGCCGGGCAGCTTCGGCCGGGTGCGCATGCCCGCCTCGGCGCCCTATGACGCGCTGATGATCCCCGATTCGGCCATCATGACCGACCAGAACCGCAAGATCGTCATGACCGTCACCGCCGACGGCACGGTGGCGCCGCGTCCGGTGATGCTTGGCCCGCTGGTGGACGGCCTGCGCGCGGTGCGCGGCGGCCTGACCGGCGAGGAGCAGATCATCATCAACGGCCTGATGCGCGCCCGCCCCGGCGCCAAGGTGACGCCGCAGCCGGGCAAGATCGAGATTCCCGGCGCTAGCGCCGCCCCTGCCCCCGCCGCCGCTCCGGCCGCCAAGTAAGGACGCCCGGCCATGCGGCTTTCGCACTTCTTCATCGACCGTCCGATCTTCGCGACCGTCGTCTCGCTGCTGATCACCATCATCGGCGGCATCGCCTATTTCGGCCTGCCGGTCGCCCAGTATCCGGAAATCGCGCCGCCGACCATCGTGGTCAGCGCCAGCTATCCCGGCGCCTCGGCCCAGGTGGTCGCCGACACCGTCGCCACGCCGCTGGAACAGCAGATCAACGGCGTCGAGAACATGCTGTACATGAACAGCCAGGCGACGGCGGACGGCAACCTGAAGATCACCGTCACCTTCCGGCTGGGCACCAACCTGGACACCGCCCAGGTGCTGGTGCAGAACCGCGTCGCCATCGCCACCGCCCGCCTGCCCGACGACGTCAAGCGCATCGGCGTGACCGTGACGAAGAACTCGCCGGACATGTTGCTGGTGGTGCACATGTTCTCGCCGGACGGGTCGCGCGACCAGATTTACCTGTCCAACTACGCCACCCTTCAGGTGGTGGACCAGTTGCTGCGCCTGGACGGCGTCGGCGATGCCCGCGTGTTCGGCGCCCGCGACTATTCCATGCGCGTGTGGCTGGACCCGTCCAGGGTGGCGGCGCGCAACCTGACCGCCGGCGAGGTGGTCAAGGCGTTGCAGGTCCAGAACGTGCAGGTGGCGGCGGGCACCCTGGGCGGGCCGCCCATGCCGGAACAGGGCGCGTTCCAGTTCAACGTCCAGACCCAGGGCCGCCTGATCGCCCCCGAACAATTCGGCGAGATCATCGTCCGTACCGACAGCGACGGCCGCATCACCCGGCTGAAGGATGTGGGCCGGGTCGAGTTGGGGGCGCTGGACTACAACGTCAACGGCTATCTGGACACCAAGAGCGCGGCGCCCATCGGCGTGTTCCAGCGCCCGGGCTCCAACGCCCTGGAAACCTCGGAACGCATCCTCGACAAGATGAAGGAATTGTCCAAATCCTTCCCCGAGGGCGTTTCCTACGACGTCATCTACAACCCCACCGACTTCATCGCCGCCTCGGTCAAGGCCGTCAACGAAACCATCTTCGAAGCGGTCATCCTGGTGGTCGTGGTGGTGATCCTGTTCCTGCAAACCTGGCGGGCCTCGATCGTGCCGGTGGTGGCCATCCCGGTGTCGCTGGTCGGCACCTTCGCCATCCTGTCGGCGCTGGGATATTCGCTGAACAATCTGTCGCTGTTCGGGCTGGTGCTGGCGGTCGGCATCGTGGTCGACGACGCCATCGTCGTGGTGGAAAACGTCGAGCGCAACATCCGCGAGGGCATGAGCCCCAAGAACGCCGCCCACGTCACCATGGACGAAACCGGCACCGCGCTGATCTCCATCGCGCTGGTGCTGTGCGCGGTGTTCATCCCGGCGGCCTTCATTCCCGGCATTTCCGGCGCCTTCTTCCGCCAGTTCGCCGTGACCATCGCCGCCTCGACCATCATTTCGCTGATCGTGTCGCTGACCCTGTCCCCGGCCCTGTGCGCCCTGCTGTTCAAGCCGCATCAGGAACACGACCACGAAACCGCGTCGCCGCTGGTCCGGCCGGTGATCCTGTTCTTCCGCGGCTTCAACAGCCTGTTCGACCGGCTGGCGGGCGGCTATGGCAGCCTGACGCGCAAGGTGGTGCGGATTTCCGCGCTGATGCTGGTGCTGTATGGCGGTCTGATCGGGCTGGCGGGCTATGAATTCGCCAGCACGCCCAAGGGCTTCATCCCCAGCCAGGACCAGGGCTATCTGATCAACGTCATCCAATTGCCCGCCGGTTCGGCGTTGCAGCGCACCGACAAGGTCATGCGCCGGGCGGTGGAAACGGCACTGAACACGCCGGGCGTGGTGCACGCGGTGCCCATCGCCGGTCTGGACGCCGCCACCTTCACCAACGCCCCCAACGCGGCGGCGGTGTTCGTGATCCTGGCGCCGTTCGAGGACCGCGCCAAGCAGGGCCTGACCGCCGCCGCCATCAAGGCCGAACTGAGCAAGCGTTACGCCGCCATCCAGGACGGCATGATCCTGGTGATCGAGCCGCCGCCGGTGCGCGGCATCGGCAATGCCGGCGGCTTCAAGATGATGATCCAGGACAAGACCGGCGCCGGGGCCAAGGTGCTGGAGGAGGCCACCATCGACATGATGATGGCCGCCAACAAGGTGCCGGGTCTGGTGGGGGTGTTCACCCAGTTCAACACCCGCACGCCCAACATCTTCGCCGACATCGACCGCGTGCGCGCCCAGATGCTGGGCGTGGCGCCCGAACGGGTGAACGAGGCGTTGCAGGTCTATCTGGGATCGACCTTCGTCAACGAATTCAACTTCCTGGGCCGCACCTACCGCGTCACCGCCCAGGCCGACGCGCCGTTCCGCGACGACATCGAGGACATCGCGCGGCTGAAGGTGCGCAACGACAAGGGCCAGATGGTGCCCATCGGGTCCGTGGCGTCGTTCCGCTATGACACCGGCCCCTACCGCGTGCCGCGCTACAATCTGTATCCGGCGGCCGAGCTTCAGGGCTCGACCCTGCCCGGCACCTCGTCGGGCTATGCGCTGGAGCAGATGAAGCAACTGGCGGCCGAGCGTCTGCCGGTGGGCTTCGGCTTCGAATGGACCGAACTGGCGCTTCAGGAAATCCTGGCGGGCAACCACGGCATGCTGGTGTTCATCGCCTCGGTGATCTTCGTGTTCCTGCTGCTGGCGGCGCAGTATGAAAGCTGGTCGCTGCCGCTGGCGGTGGTGCTGATCGTGCCCATGTGTCTGCTGGCCGCCGTCACCGGCCTGAAGATGCGGGGCATGCCCATCGACATCCTGGGACAGATCGGCTTCATCGTGCTGATCGGTCTGGCGGCGAAGAACGCCATCCTGATCGTCGAGTTCGCCCGGCAGGCCGAGGTCGAGGGCATGAACCGGGTGGACGCCGCCGTGCACGCCGCCCGCACCCGCCTGCGTCCCATCCTGATGACCTCGCTGGCGTTCATCCTGGGCGTGCTGCCGCTGGTCATCGGCGTCGGGCCGGGCGCCGAAATGCGGCAGTCGCTGGGCACCGCCGTGTTCTTCGGCATGCTGGGCGTGACGCTGTTCGGCCTGATCTTCACCCCGGTGTTCTATGTGGTGGTGCGCGCCGCCGTGGCGAAGTGGTTCGAGAAGCATCCGCGCAAGCCCAGGCATCCGCACGTCGAAGGCGCCTGCTGATATAGTGACGGCTTGGGAAAAGCAGGCTATCAAGGGTCCATGATCCTTGGTCGCCTGCTTTTTCTTTTGGCGCTGCTGGCGCCCGCGCTGGCGTGGGCGCAACCGGCGGATTTGCGCGTCGGCATCCTGGCCTTTCGCGGCTCGGAACGGGCGGAAAGCGAATGGCAGCCGACCCTGCGCCATCTGGCGGCGCACCTGCCCGGACACACCATCCGGCCGGTCCCGCTGGATCTGGGCGGCATGACCCGCGCGGTGCGCGAGCGGATGGTGGATTTCGTCATCACCAATCCCGGCAATTACGTCGAACTGGAAGCGTCGGACGGCATCATCCGCATAGCCAGCCTGGCCGCCTCGGCCGATGCGGTGGTGGCGCGCAGCGTGGCATCGGCGGTTTTGGTGCGGTCGGACCGCGCCGATCTGCGTGACCTGGGCGATTTGCGCGGCGCCCGGCTGGCGGCGGTGGCGCCCGAGGCGTTCGGCGGCTTTCGCGTCGCCTGGCGGGAAATGGCCGAGCGCGGCATCGATCCGTTTCACGACACCGCCCGGCTGGACTTCCTGGGCTTCCCGCTGGAGCGCATCGTCGCGGCGGTGCAACGGGGCGAGGCCGACGCGGGCATCGTCCGCGCCTGCCTGCTGGAGCAGATGGCGGCCGAGGGCCGTCTGCGGCTTGAGGATTTCCGCGTGCTGAACGGCCGCATCCCGCCCGGCGGCGCCTGTCTGACCTCGACCCGCGCCTATCCCGACTGGCCGTTCGCCAAGCTGGCCCACACCCCCGACGCCCTGGCGAAACAGGTGGCGGTGGCGCTGCTGACCATGCCCGCCGCCGATGGCCTTGCCTGGACCGTGCCGGTGGATTACCAGCCGGTGCACGACCTGTTCCGGGCGCTGCGCATCGGCCCCTATGACTATCTGCGTCACCGCACGGTGGCGCAGATGGCCCGCGATTACTGGCATTATCTGGCGCTGGCCGGGCTGGCGGCCTTGTGGTGGCTGATCCATGTCGCCCGCGTCGAGGTGCTGGTGCGCCGCCGCACCGAGCAATTGCGCGCTGCCCACGACGACGCCCGCCGCCGCCGTGAAGAGATGGAGCACGGCGCCCGTCTGGCCCTGCTGGGCGAGATGGCGTCCAGTCTGGCGCACGAGATCAACCAGCCGCTGGCCGCCATCGCCAATTACGCCAATGGCTGCCAGCGCCGCCTGAACAGCGGAACCGATGCCGAAGGCGTGGCCGAGGGCGTCGGCCTGATCGCGGCGCAGGCCGAACGGGCGGCGGGCATCGTCCGCCGCATGCGGGCCTTTGTCCGCAAACGGGTGCCCGAGCCGCAAATCCTGGACGTCAACGACCCGGTGCGCGAGGCGCTGGAACTGTTCCGCGCCACCGCCGCCCGGCGCGGCGTCACCGTCTTCGCCGATCTGGCCGAAGGATTGCCGCCGGTGCGCGCCGACCGGGTGCAGGTGGAACAGGTGGTGCTGAACCTGTTGCAGAACGCCGCCGATGCCATGGCCGGGGGCGAGACCCGGCGCGTCACCGTCGCCACCATCCGCGACCAGGACCGCGTGCGGGTCAGCGTGACCGATTCCGGCCCCGGCCTGTCGCCCGAGGCGGCGTCCCACCTGTTCGAGCCGTTCTTCACCACCAAACCCGAGGGGCTGGGTCTGGGCCTGTCGCTGTCGCGCGGCTTCGTCGAGGCCCATGGCGGCCGCCTGTGGGCGGAAAGCACCCCCGGCGGCGCCCGCTTCGCCTTTACCTTGCCCGTCTGCGAGGAGACGCCATGACCTGCGGCCGCTGCGGCTCGACCGAGCCCTGCACCCCGACCATCTTCGTGGTGGACGACGACGAGGCCATGCGCCATTCCCTGGCCTTCCTGCTGAAATCCCTGGGCCATCCGGTGGAATGCCATCCCTCGGCCGAAGCCTTCCTGGCCGCCCGCCGCCCCGGCCGTCCCGGCTGCGTGGTGCTGGACGTGCGCATGCCGGGCATGAGCGGGCTGGAGCTGCAAAAGCTGCTGAACCGCGACGGCAACACCCTGGGCATCGTCTTCCTGTCCGGCCACGGCGACATTCCCATGGCGGTGCAGGCCATGGCCGACGGCGCCGTGCATTTCCTGGAAAAGCCGTGCAACGATCAGGTGCTGCTGGATCAGGTCGGCCGCGCCCTGGCCCACAGCGCCGAACAATGCGGCCGC
The DNA here is from genome assembly GCA_023458315.1 of Pseudomonadota bacterium. Lineage (GTDB taxonomy): Bacteria > Pseudomonadota > Alphaproteobacteria > Rhodospirillales > Magnetospirillaceae > Magnetospirillum. The sequence goes on along the minus strand of JAEXAH010000113.1, from coordinate 61,993 downwards.
GCCGCCCAAACCCGCACCATCCGCGACCGCATGGACAGTCTGACCCAGCGGGAAAAGGACGTCATGGCGCTGGTGGTGCAGGGCAAGCCCAACAAGCTGATCGCCTTCGAGCTGGATATCTCCATCAAAACGGTCGAGGTCCACCGCGCCCATGTCATGGAAAAGATGCGGGCGGATTCCGTGGCCGATCTGACCCGCATGCTGGTGCTGACAAGTTAGGGATAACCCTGAACCGCCTTTCGGGCTAACCCCAATACAAAGAAATACCCACCGGGCCTAGCCTTGCGATCAAAGGATCGTAAGGAGCACGCCCACCATGAAACGCATCCTGCTGAGCACGGCTTTCGCCCTGATGCTGGCATCGCCCGCCGGGGCGACCCCGGCCGAGGTGGAAGCCGGCCGCGCCATCGCCATCGCCGGTGATTGCATCGCCTGCCACACCGTGCCGGGCGGCAAGCCGTTCGCGGGCGGCCTGCCCATGGAAACCCCCATCGGCACCATCTATTCCACCAACATCACCCCGGCGCCGCGCACCGGCATCGGCACCTACAGCTACGACGATTTCGACCGCGCCGTGCGCCAGGGCGTGGCCCAGGACGGCCACCGCCTGTACCCGGCCATGCCCTATCCGTCCTATGCCAAGATTTCCGATGCCGACATGCGGGCGCTGTATGCCTATTTCATGGCGGGGGTCGAGGCGGTGGAGCAGCCCAACCGCGACAGCGACATTCCGTGGCCGCTGTCCATCCGCTGGCCGCTGGCGCTGTGGAACCTGACCTTCGTGTCGTCGGAACCATTCCAGCCGGTGGCCGGACGCGACGCGGTGTGGAATCGCGGCGCCTATCTGGTGGAAGGACTGGGCCATTGCGGGTCGTGCCACACGCCGCGCGGCATCGGCTTCCAGGAAAAGGCCCTGGGCTTCGCCGACGGCACGGAATTCCTGTCGGGCGGCACCATCGACGGCTGGTTCGCCAAGTCGCTGCGCGGCGACAAGGGCTTCGGCCTGGGCGATTGGAGCGAGGACGAGATCGCCCGCTTCCTCAAGACCGGCCGCACCGACCGCACCGCCGCCTTCGGCGGCATGACCGAGGTGATAACCCATTCCACCCAGCACATGCCCGACGGCGACCTGACGGCCATGGCCCGCTATCTCAAAAGCCTGCCCGCCGCCTCGAACAAGCCCTATGCCGCGAAACAGGGCGACACCACCTTCGCCGACCTGCGCGACGGCAAGTACGACAAGCGCGGCGCCGTCACCTATGTGGAATATTGCCTGAACTGCCACCGCGCCGACGGCAACGGTGCCCCCGCCATCTTCCCGGCGCTGGCGGGCAATTCGGCGGTGCTGCCCGACGATCCGGCCTCGCTGATCCGCATCGTGCTGGCGGGCGGCCGCATGCCGGTGACGGGCGACGACCGCTATCGCGCCTTCGCCATGCCCGGCTTCGCCAAACTGTCCGACGCCGAAGTGGCCGACGTGGTGACGTTCATCCGCACGTCCTGGGGCAACAACGCCCCGCCGGTCAGCCCGCGCGACGTGGCCGCCGCCCGCAAGCAATCCGCCGCGACCACCCCCGCCCGCCCGTAAGGAGCCAGACCATGACCCCGATCAAGACCATCCTGGTTGCCGGAATGCTTGGCACCCTGGCCCTTCCCGCCTTGGCACAGGACGCGCCGCCGCCCCACCCCTTCGCCGCGCCGCGCGACGCCGACATGCCCAAGGGCGAACAGGGCGAACTGGTGCTGCTGGGCAAGCGGCTGATGACCGAAACCAAGCGCCTGTTGCCCAATAACGTGGGCGCCGACATGAACTGCACGTCGTGCCATCTGGCCGAGGCCAAGGCGCCCAAGGGCTCGCCCTTCGTCGGCACCGCCTATTCCTATCCCATGTACAATCCGCGCGCCGGGCGCGACGTCACCCTGGCCGACCGCATCAACGGCTGCTTCCTGCGCTCGATGAACGGCAAGCCGATCCCCAAGGACTCGCGCGAGATGAAGGCCATGCTGGCCTATATGGACTGGATGTCGTCGCTGCTGCCGCCCGGCACCGCCAAGGTGCAGGGCAAGGGCATCGGCAAGGTCAACACCGATCTGGTGCCCGATCCCGTCAACGGCAAGCGCATCTATGACCAGCAATGCGCCATGTGCCACGGCAATGACGGCGAAGGCATGGTGGACGCGCGGGGCGAGATGCTGTTTCCGCCGCTGTGGGGCGACAAGTCCTTCAACATCGGCGCGGGCATGGCCCGCACCTACACCGCCGCCGCCTTCGTGCTGAACAACATGCCGGTCGGCCACACCATGACCGGTCTGCTGGGCCAGGGCGGATCGCTGACCGAACAGGAAGCGGTGGACGTGGCGGAATATTTCAGCCACCAGCCCCGCCCCGACTTCCCCAACAAGGTCAATGACTGGCCCAAGGGCGGCAAGCCCAAGGACGCCCGCTACTGAAGGAAAAAGGCCCGTCCTGGCGGACGGGCCTTTGTTCCGGTTACTCCAGCACCAGCAACAAATCCTTCATCTCCACCGCCTGCCTTGGCTGCACGGCGATGCGCTTGACGGTGGCGGCGCGTTCGGCGCGCACGGCGGTTTCCATCTTCATGGCTTCCAGCGACAGCAGGATGTCGCCTTTTTCCACCTTCTGGCCCTCGTGCACCGCGATGCTGACCACCAGGCCGGGCATGGGCGCCGGAACGTGGTTGGCATTGCCGTCCTCGGCCTTGGGCTGGGCCGGGCGGGCGGGCGCCACCGCGCGGTCGGCGATCTGCACCGTGCGCGGCTGGCCGTTCAGTTCGAAGAACACCTTGCGCTGCCCCTGTTCGTCGGCGTCGCCGATGGCCAGGAAGCGGATCAGCAACGCCTTGCCGCGTTCCAGTTCCACCGCCAGTTCCTCGCCCGGCTGCATGCCGTAGAAGAACACCGGACTCGGCAGGCCGGAAACGTCGCCGTATTCGCGGGTGAAGGCGGCGAAATCGCTGAACACCTTGGGGTACATCAGGTACGACGCCAGTTCGTCGTCGTTCAGCGCCCTGCCCGCCTTCTTTTCCGCCTCGGCCCGCACCGCCTCCAGATCGGCCGGGGCCATCACCGCGCCGGGGCGTTCGGTGAAGGGCGCCAAATCCTTCAGCACCTTGTTCTGAAGCGCGACCGGCCAGCCGCCCGGCGGCTGCCCCAATTCGCCCTTGAACAACTGCACGACCGATTCCGGGAAGGCGATTTCCTTGTCCGGATCGGCGACGTCGGCCGGGTTCAGGCCGCTTGTCACCATCATCAGCGCCATGTCGCCCACCACCTTGCTGGTGGGCGTCACCTTGACGATGTCGCCGAACAGGGTGTTGACGTCGGCATAGGCGTGGGCGACCTCGTCCCAGCGTTCCTCGATCCCCAGCGAGCGGGCCTGGGCGCGCAGATTGGTGACTTGGCCGCCGGGCATTTCGTGCAGGTAAACCTGGGCGGTGCCCGCCTTCATGTCGGCCTCGAAGGCGGCGTAATGGCCGCGCACCTGTTCCCAATAGACCGAAACCCGGTTCAGGGTTTCCTGGTCGAAGCCGGGGTCGCGCGGGTGCCCCTTCAGCGCCGCGCAGATCGAGCCCAGCGGCGGCTGCGAGGTGGTGCCGCTCATGGCATCCATGGCGGCATCCACCACATCGACGCCCGCCTCGACCGCCGCCAGCACCGACGCCGCCGACAGGCCCGAGGTGTCGTGGGTGTGGAAGTGAATGGGAATGCCCACTTCCTGCTTCAGCGCGGTGAACAAAGCGGTGGCGGCGCGCGGCTTGACCAGACCGGCCATGTCCTTGACCGCCAGCATGTGGGCACCGGCCTTTTCCAATTGCTTGGCCAGATCCACGTAATATTTCAGATCGTACTTGGACCGCGCCGGGTCGCCGATATCGCCGGTATAGCAGATGGCGGCCTCGCACAACGCCCCGGTCTCGCGCACCGCGTCGATGGCGAAGCGCATGTTCTCGACCCAGTTCAGGCAGTCGAACACCCGGAATACGTCGATGCCGCCCTTGGCGGCGCGCTGGATGAAATAGCGCACCACGTTGTCGGGATAATTGGTGTAGCCGACGGCATTGGCCGAGCGCAGCAGCATTTGCAGCAGCAGGTTGGGCATGGCCCGGCGCAGGCGGGCCAGACGGTCCCACGGGTCTTCGTTCAGGAAGCGCATGGCGACGTCGAAGGTGGCACCGCCCCAGCATTCCACCGAGAACAGTTGCGGCAGCAGATGGGCATAGGCCGGGGCCGCCGCCAGCAGATCATAACCGCGCATGCGGGTGGCCAGCAGCGATTGATGGGCATCGCGCATGGTGGTGTCGGTCAGCAGCACCCGCTTCTGCTCCAGCACCCAGCGGGCGAAGCCCTCGGCGCCCAGTTCGTCCAGCTTCTGCTTGGTTCCGGCCTGGGGGTCGCCGACGAAATGGGGCAGCGGCTGGGCGGCATGGGTATGAAGCGGGCGCGGCAATCCCCGCACCTCGGCGTTGCCGTTGACCATCACCTCGCCGACGAATTTCAACAGCTTGGTGGCGCGGTCCTTGCGTTCCGGCTGCTGGAACAGCTCGGGCGTCTCGTCGATGAAGCGGGTGGTGTATTGGCAGGCGACAAAGCGCGGATGGCCGATCACCGCTTCCAGGAAGGTCAGGTTGGTGGCGACGCCGCGAATACGGAATTCACGCAGGGCACGGTCCATGCGGCGGATGGCCTCGTCCGGGCTGGGTGCCCAGGCGGTGACTTTCTCCAACAGGGAATCGTAGTGGCGGGTGATCAGCGCCCCGGAAAAGGCGGTGCCGCCGTCCAGCCGGATGCCGAAGCCGTTGGCGCCGCGATAGGCGGTGATGCGGCCGTAATCGGGGATGAAATTGTTGCCCGGGTCCTCGGTGGTGATGCGGCACTGGATGGCGTGGCCGTTCAAACGGATGTCGTCCTGGCGCGGCACGCCCGAACCCGGCGCGCCGATGGGGGCGCCGCCCGCGATCTGGATCTGCGCCTTGACGATGTCGATGCCGGTCACGACCTCGGTGACGGTATGCTCGACCTGGACGCGCGGGTTGACCTCGATGAAATAGAATTCGCCACTGTCGGCATCCATCAGGAATTCGACGGTTCCGGCGTTCTCGTAGGCCACGGCGCGGGCCAGACGCAGGGCGGCGGCGCACAGCGCCTGGCGCTGGGTTTCGCCCAAATAGGGCGCGGGGGCGCGTTCCACCACCTTCTGGTTCCGGCGCTGCACTGAACAATCGCGCTCGAACAGGTGCACGATGTTGCCAAAGCTGTCGCCGACGATCTGCACTTCCACATGGCGGGCGCGGCGCACCAGCTTTTCCAGGTACACTTCGTCATTGCCGAACGCCGCCTTGGCCTCGCGCCGGGCGGTCGTCACCAGATCGGGCAGATCGGCGGGGCCTTCCACCACGCGCATGCCGCGACCGCCGCCGCCCCAACTGGCCTTCAGCATCAGCGGATAGCCGATCCCGGCCGCCAGCTTCAGCGCCTCGTCCATGTCGCGCGGCAACGGGCCGGTGGCGGGCATCACCGGCACCCCGGCCGCCACCGCCGCGTTGCGGGCCGACACCTTGTTGCCCAGCACCCGCATCACCTCGGAACTGGGACCGACGAAGATCAACCCGGCCTCGCGCACCGCATCGGCGAAATCCGGGTTCTCGGACAGCAGGCCATAGCCGGGATGCACGGCGTCGGCACCGCATTCCTTGGCGATCTCGACAATCTCGGCGATGGACAGATAGGCGTCGATCGGCCCCTTGCCCTTGCCCACCAGATAGGATTCGTCGGCCTTGAAGCGATGCAGGGCGAAGCGGTCTTCCTGGGAATACAGCGCCACGGTGCTCATGCCCAGTTCGGTGGCGGCACGGCAGATGCGGATGGCGATCTCGCCGCGATTGGCGACAAGCAGCTTCTTGATGGGGCTGGACATAGGGGCGGCGACCTTCATAGCCGTTGACCAATAATGTGTCGCTTGGATAACTTTTTTTACCACATGTGTAAACATCGCAATTTCGGTTTACCGAAATAGCCGCGACTGGACAAAGGCCGCTTTCCGACCTATCAGAGAACCCTCATCAACGGACCGTGCGCAAATGACCGAACCGATCCGCCCCGCCAAGCTGGCCGACACCATCGCCGACCGACTGGAACAACTGATCCTCGAGGGCTCGTTGCGCCCCGGCGAAAGGCTGCTGCCCGAACGGGATCTGGCGGTGAAATTCGACGTTTCCCGCCCGTCCCTGCGCGAAGCGCTGGACAAGCTGGAAAAGAAAGGGCTGGTCTATTCCGGCAAGGGCGGCGCCACCTTCGTCGCGCCGCTGCTGGGCGAAGGCTTCACCGCGCCGCTGTCCACCGTGTTGCAGCAGCACCCGGAAACCACCTTCGACTACCTGGAATTCCGCGCCATCGTCGAGGGCTCGGCCGCCTATCTGGCGGCGCTGCGCGGCACCGACGTGGACCGCGACCTGGTGCGCCAGTGCTTCGAAAAGATGGAACGCGCCCACGACCTGGACGACCCCAGCGAGGAAGCGGATGCCGACGCCGACTTCCACCTGTCCATCTACGAGGCATCGCACAACGTGGTGATGCTGCACATCATGCGCTCGCTGTCGGACATGCTGCGCAACGACGTGTTCTACAACCGCGCCAAGCTGTACATGCGCAAGGGCGTGCGCGACCTGCTGCTGGGCCAGCACCGCGCGGTGTACGAGGCGGTGATGGCGGGCGACCCCCAGGCGGCGCGGGCCGCGGCGGAATCGCACATCAACTTCACCCGCGACGCGCTGATGGAAATCGCCAAGGCCGACGCCCGCCTGGAAGTGTCGTTGCGCCGCATCGCCAAAAGCGATCTGGTCAGCGCGGGCGCCGTGGCGAAACGCTGACCGCCCTTTCCTTTTCGGTGTCCAAAAAGGAATTGCGGGGCTGCTGCCCCCCGCAATTCCGCCGGGCTCTTTGTTCTTTGTGGTGGAGTTTAACCCTGTCGTCCGTCGGGACCGAACATCTGCTTGGCGCGTTTTTCGAACGACGCCACCATCAGCTTGACCGCTTCGTTGAACAGCGTGCCGATGACCTTTTGCAGCAGTTTCGAGCGGAATTCGAAATCCACGTAGAAATCGATGGTGGTGCCGCCATCCTCGGCCGGGACGAAGATCCAGTGATTGTCCAGGTGGTGGAACGGACCTTCGGTGTATTGCACGTCGATGCGCCGCGCCGCCGGGTTCAGCACCACCTTGGACGTGTACCGTTCGCGGATCATCTTGAAGCCGATGACCAGATCGGCGAAGAACACGTCGCCATCGCGCTTGCGGATACGCGACGCCACGCACCACGGCAGGAATTCGGGATAATGCTCCACATCGGCCACCAGTTGGAACAACTGGTCCGGGGTATAGGGCATATACCGCTTCTCGGCGTGGGTCGGCATGCTGTCCCCTACTCCGCCGCGCCGGTCAGCTTTTGGCGGGCGGCACGCAATTCGGCGAAGTCGCGGTCGGCGTGGTGCGACGACCGGGTCAGCGGCGTCGCGGCCACCATCAGAAAGCCCTTGGCCTTGGCCATGGCGCGGTAATCGGCGAATTCGTCGGGGGTGACGAACCGGTCGACACCCACATGCTTGGGCGTCGGCTGGAGATACTGGCCGATGGTGATGAAATCGATGTCGGCCGAGCGCATGTCGTCCATGACCTGCAACACCTCGGCCCGCGTCTCGCCCAGGCCGACCATGATGCCCGATTTGGTGAAGATGGACGAATCCACTTCCTTCACCTTCTGCAACAGGCGCAGGGAATCGAAATAGCGGGCGCCGGGGCGGATGCCGGGATACAGGCGCGGCACGGTTTCCAGATTGTGGTTGAACACATCGGGCTTGGCGCGGGCCACCGCCTCGATGGCTCCGGCCTTGTCGCGGAAATCCGGGGTCAGAATCTCGATGGTGGTGTCGCCGCCCAGCGCGCGGATGCGCTCGATGCAGGCGACGAACTGAAAGGCGCCGCCATCGGCCAGATCGTCACGGTCGACCGAGGTGATGACCACATGCTTGAGCCCCATCCTGGCGACGCTGTCGGCCAGGTTCTCGGGCTCCATCATGTCCACGGCGCCGGGCTTGCCGGTTTTGACGTTGCAGAACGCGCAGGCGCGGGTGCAGGTGTCGCCCAGGATCATGAAGGTGGCGTGCTTGTGCTTCCAGCATTCGCCGATATTGGGACAGGCTGCCTCTTCGCACACGGTGTGCAGGTTCTTGTCGCGCATCAGGCGACGCACTTCCGCCGCCTCTTCCGAGGTCGGCGCCTTGACGCGAATCCAGTCCGGCTTGCGCGGCGACGGATTGTCCGGCTTGTGGGCCTTTTCGGGGTGGCGAAGGATCGGCTTGTCGGTCATGGCTTGGATATGTCCCGGCACAGGCGGCAGGTCAAGACAAGAGTGTGTCCGGTTCAGACGGAAACGTCTCTGTTTGGCCGTCACCCTCGGGCTTGACCCGAGGGTCCATGGATTGCCGGGTCAAGCCCGGCAATGACGATAAGAAGGCGGCGCCTCCTGCAAACCCTCGCCCTCCCCCTGCACGGGGGAGGGTTGAGAGGGGGGGCCTGATCAGAAGTGAATGGCGCGGCCGAAGGCCGACAACACCGATTCGTGCATCATTTCCGACAGGGTCGGATGCGGGAACACGGTGTGGATCAGTTCGGCCTCGGTGGTTTCCAGGGTCTTGGCGATGGTGTAGCCCTGGATCATCTCGGTCACTTCGGCGCCGATCATGTGAGCACCCAGCAATTCGCCGGTCTTGGCGTCGAACACCGTCTTGACCAGGCCTTCCGGCTCGCCGAGTGCGATGGCCTTGCCGTTGCCGATGAACGGGAAGCGGCCGACCTTGACCTGATAGCCCTTCTCGATGGCCTTCTTCTCGCTCAGACCGACGCTGGCCACCTGCGGATGGCAATAGGTGCAGCCGGGAATGTTGCGGATGTCCATGGTGTGCGGGTGCAGACCGGCGATGGCCTCGACGCAGATGATGCCTTCATGGCTGGCCTTGTGCGCCAGCCACGGCGGCGCGGTCAGGTCGCCGATGGCATACACGCCCGGCTCGTCGGTGCGGCACAGGGCATCGGTGACCACATGGCCCTTTTCCACCTTCACCTTGGTGTTTTCCAGGCCGATATTCTCGATATTGGCGACCACGCCGACCGCCGAGATGACGCGATCGACCACGATCTCCTCGATCTTGCCGCCCACTTCCACCTGCACGGCGACGCCGTCGGCCAGCTTGCGCAGGCCCTTGACCCCGGCCGAGGTCATGATCTTCATGCCCTGCTTCTCGAACGACTTGCGGGCGAAGGCGCTGATTTCCTCGTCTTCCACCGGCATGACGCGGTCCATCATCTCGACCACCGTCACCTGGGCGCCCAGGGTGTTGAAGAAGCTGGCGAATTCGATGCCGATGGCGCCCGAGCCGATGACCAGCAGACGCTTGGGCATGGTGTCGGGAACCAGCGCTTCCTTGTAGGTCCACACATACTTGCCGTCGGGCTCGAGCCCCGGAATGATGCGGGCACGGCCGCCAGTGGCCAGGATGATGTGCGGGGCGGAAATTGTGACGTTGTCCTTGCCCTCGACCGCCACCTTGCCCTTGCCCAGCAGCTTGCCGTGGCCGTCGAACACCGTGACCTTGTTCTTCTTCAGCAGGCCCTTGACGCCCGCCGACAACTGGGCCGAGACGCCGCGCGAGCGCTTGACCACCGCCGCCAGATCGAAGCCGATGCCCTGGGCCGACAGGCCGTAAGCGGCGGCGTGCTGCATGTTGCGGTACACCTCGGCCGAGCGCAGCAGCGCCTTGGTCGGGATGCAGCCCCAGTTCAGGCAGATGCCGCCCAGATGTTCGCGCTCGACCAGCGCGGTCTTCTTACCCAATTGGGCGGCGCGGATGGCGGCCACGTAGCCGCCGGGACCGCCGCCGATGACCACCACGTCAAAGCTGTTGTCGGCCATGTCAGTACTCCACCAGGATATTCGTGTGTCGCAGGCGCCGCGTCATTCGCGGCCGCCCGGGAAAAAGGGAACCAGCCGACCGTCGACGTCCAGGTCGTACAACTCGCACAATGTCCAGCAATGCAGGCCCAGCACCGCGCGCAGGGCGCCCAGCAACTGGAAGAAGGCGAAGGTCGGCATGGAGAAGCGGCGGCCGGATTTCTTGTCCCAAGCCTCGGCTTCGTCCAGATATTTGCGGCAGGCGGCGCGCATGGCCGCCAGCAGGTCGCAGGCCGCCGAATCGTCGGGCAGCAGCAACCTTGTATCGGCCACCAGACGGCGCAATTCGCCGACCGCGCGGTAGCATCGTTCCTGTTCTTCCGCCATCACCAGATGGCCGTTGAACAGCGGGCTGCCCTCCAGCATGGCCATCAATCCGGCCAGGGCCTGGGCCTCGGCGGCGTTGGGCGCCGTCTCGGTCGGGGCGCCCGCCGCGATGGGCCGGGGCAGGTCTCGCACCTTGAGACGCATGGTTTTACCCTTTCACCAGCGGGCGCCAGGCCTGATCCCTTTCGAACATCAGGTCGTGATCGGCCACGTAAGCCCACAGGAAGTCGTCGAAATCGCCGCCATGCTGGCTGACGATATAGCTGTCCAGCGCCGCCGCCTTGGCCCGGTACACCGGCATGAGGTCGAAACCCCACCCCAGTTGCATCTTGCGCACCGGCAGCACGGCGCCATCGCCCTCGTCCTCTCCGGCCAGCACCCGGCGCACGGTGAAGGTGCCGTCGGGCTGGGCGGCGTGGAACTCGCCCACGCTCAATTCCTCCACCAACGCATCCAGATAGGGAAAGGCGGTGAAGGCCATCAGGAACAGGGCATGACCGGGCGCCGCGCCCAGATCGGCCGGTTGCGGCATGCCGCGAAAGCGGGTGACGAAGAACCGGGTCAGCGGATCACGGGCGGACAGGGCGTCGCGTCCCTCATCCGCATAGATGCCCCGCAGGCTGTCGCCCCAATCCAGGCTTTCGCCGAACAGGGCCGCCCCGGCCTGGGCCATGCGGCCCTCGCGCACATTGTCCTTCCATGCCTCGAACGCCGAGCGTACCGACGGCATGGAACGGGCGATGTCGTCCCGATCCATCTCACCACCCCCTTTAGACCGTAATGCCCAAAATGTGCATCACGGTCTAAATCTTAGCATTTTCCCTCGCCGGGCGCGGGCATCCGCCCGCTTGGCCGCGCCCGCAATGGGCGCAGGAGCAGCACGCCTCAGATGAAAGGCGCGCTGCTCTAACCATCCCGGCGGGCCGGAACCCGCCGGAACAATCCTACAGCAGCATGCTCAACGGGTCCTCGATCAGCTTCTTGAACGCCGCCAGGAACTCGGCGCCGACGGCGCCGTCCACCACGCGGTGATCCACCGACAGGGTGCAGCTCATCACCGTGGCGATGGCCAGGGCGCCGTTCTTGACCACCGGACGCTGTTCACCGGCACCGACCGCCAGGATGCACCCCTGCGGCGGGTTGATGATGGCGGCGAATTCCTTGACGCCGAACATGCCCAGGTTCGAGATGGTGAAGCCGCCGCCCTGGAATTCCTCGGGCTTCAGCTTGCCGTCCTTGGCCTTGGCGGCCAGTTCCTTCATCTCGTTCGAGATGGCGGCCAGGCCCTTGTGGTCGGCATGGCGGACGATGGGGGTGATCAGACCGTTGGGGGTCGCCACCGCCACCGAGACATCCACGTCGATATAGCGCTTGATCGCTTCCTCGCCCCACGAGGCGTTGGCGGCCGGAACCTTCTTCAGCGCCAGGGCCACGGCCCGGATGACGAAGTCGTTGACCGACAGCTTGTAGGCATCGGAACGGCCGTTCAGTTCGGCACGGACCTTGAGCAGCGCATCCACCTCGCAATCGATGGTGAGGTAGAAGTGCGGCACATTCTGCTTGGCTTCGGTCAGGCGGCGAGCGATGACCTTGCGCATGGAGGAGTTGGGAATCTCCTCGTAAGCGGGCTCGAACGGATTGGCGGCGGCCGGGGCCGGGGCGGCCTTCGGCGCGGGCGCGGCGGCGGCGGCAACGGCGGGAGCCGGAGCAGCCTTGACCCCGCCCTTGACGGCGGCTTCCACGTCGGCCTTGACCACGCGGCCATAGGGGCCGGAGCCCTGCACCGCCTTGAGGTCCAGACCGGCCTCGGCGGCCAGACGCTTGGCCAGCGGGCTGGCGAACACGCGGTCGCCAGCCGGAGTGGCTGGAGCAGCAGCGGCCGGAGCAGCAGCGGCGACCGGAGCCGGGGCGGCAGCCACCGGCGCGGCGGCGGCAACCGGGGCAGCCTTGGGCGCGGCGGCGATGGCCGACGCGTCCTCGCCCTCTTCCAGCAGGATGGCGATCGGCGTGTTGACCTTGACCCCGGCGGTGCCGCCGGGGATCAGGATCTTGCCGATGGTGCCCTCGTCCACCGCCTCGAACTCCATGGTGGCCTTGTCGGTCTCGATCTCGGCGATGACGTCGCCGGACTTGACCGCGTCCCCCTCGTTCTTCAGCCAGCGGGCCAGGGTGCCCTCGCTCATGGTCGGCGAGAGCGCGGGCATCAAAATCTCGATGGGCATGACGCTCCCCCCTTACTTTTTGTAGCAGACCTTGCGGGCGGCGTCGGCGACGTCGTCCGCGCCCGGCAGGGCCAGGCGTTCCAGGTTGGCGGCATAGGGCATGGGCACGTCCAGACCGGCCACGCGGACCACCGGAGCATCCAGCCAGTCGAAGGCGTTTTCCATGATCACCGCCGCGATCTCGGCGCCGATGCCCGCATAGGCCCAGCCTTCCTCGACGGTGACGATGCGGTTGGTCTTCTTGACCGAGGCGACGATGGTGTCCACGTCCAGCGGACGCAAGGACCGCAGGTTGACCACCTCGGCGCTGATGCCCTCGGCCTCCAGCTTGGCGGCGGCGTCCAGGGCGACGCCGACCATGCGGGAATAGGCGACGATGGTCACATGCTCACCGGCACGCTCGATCTTGGCCTTGCCCAGCGGAATGACGAAATCCGGGTCCTCGGGCACGTCGAAGCTTTGGCCGTACAGGATTTCGTTTTCCAGCACCACCACCGGATTGGGATCGCGGATGGCGGCCTTGAGCAGACCCTTGGCGTCGGACGCCGACCACGGCGCCACCACCTTCAGGCCCGGGCAATGGGCATACCACGACGCGAAATCCTGGCTGTGCTGGGCGGCGACGCGGGCGGCGGCGCCGTTGGGGCCGCGGAACACGATCGGGCACGGCTGCTGGCCGCCCGACATGTACAGCGTCTTGGCCGCCGAGTTGATGATGTGGTCGATGGCCTGCATCGAGAAATTCATGGTCATGAATTCCACGATCGGCTTGAGCCCGGCAAAGGCGGCGCCCACGGCCATACCGGCGAAGCCCATTTCGGTGATGGGCGTGTCGATCACGCGGCTGGGGCCGAATTCGTCCAGCAGGCCCTGCGACACCTTATAGGCGCCCTGATACTGGCCCACTTCCTCGCCCAGCAGGAACACGCCGGGATCGCGGCGCATTTCCTCGGCCATGGCGTCGCGCAGCGATTCGCGCACGGTCTGGCGGGCATAGGAGGCGTAGACCTTTTCCTCGGGGGCCGGACGGCTGGGCGCCGGGGCGCAGACGGCGGCCACGGTGCCCGGTTCGTCACGACGCACCGGCTGGGTGCAGACCGGCTGTTCCATCACCTTGGTCAGCGCGGTTTCATCCTCACCTTCTTCCAGCAGGATGGCGATGGGGGTGTTCACCGCCACGCCCTCGGTCCCGGCCGCAACCAGGATCTTGCCGACGCGGCCTTCCTCGACCGCTTCCAGTTCCATGGTGGCCTTGTCGGTTTCGATCTCGGCCAGCACGTCGCCGGACTTGACCGCATCACCTTCGTTCTTCAACCAACGGGCCAGCTTGCCCTCGGTCATGGTCGGCGACAGCGCCGGCATCAATACTTCGATCGCCATCGTCAGCTCCTCACGCCTCGATCAACACGTCAGTCCACAGCTCCGACGGATCGGGCTCGGGGCTGGTCTGGGCGAAGTCGGCGGCCTCGGTGACGATGGCCTTGACCTCGCGGTCGATGTCCTTGAGGGCGGCCTCGTCCACCGCGCCCATTTCCAGCAGCTTGGCCTTCAGGGTGTCGATGGGGTCGTGCTGCTCGCGCATGCGGCTGACTTCCTCCTTGGTCCGGTACTTGGCCGGATCGGACATGGAATGGCCGCGATAGCGATAGGTCTTCATCTCCAGGATATACGGACCCTGGCCGGAACGGGCGTGTTCCAGGGCGCGGTTGGCGGCCTCGCTGACCTCCACCACGCTCATGCCGTTGACCGCCTCGCCGGGGATGCCATAGGCGGCGCCGCGCTTGAACAGCTCGGTGCCACCGGCCGAGGCGCGCTCGATCGAGGTGCCCATGGCGTACTTATTGTTCTCGATCACGTACACGACCGGCAACTTCCACAGCGCGGCCATGTTGAAGCTTTCATAGACCTGCCCCTGGTTCAGCGCGCCGTCGCCCAGGTAGACGTGGCAGACGCCGCCATCCTTGGTGTACTGGTGCGCCAGACCCAGGCCGGTGCCGATCGGCACCTGGGCGCCGACGATGCCGTGGCCGCCATAGAATCGCTTCTCGCGGCTGAACATGTGCATCGAGCCGCCCTTGCCCTTCGAGTAGCCGCCGATACGGCCGGTCAGCTCGGCCATGACGCCCTTGGGGTCCATGCCGCAGGCCAGCATCTGGCCGTGGTCGCGGTACGAGGTGATCACAGAATCGGTCGGGCCGGCGGCGGATTGCAGACCCACCACCACGGCCTCCTGGCCGATATACAGGTGGCAGAAGCCACCGATCAGACCCATGCCGTAAAGCTGGCCCGCCTTTTCCTCGAAACGGCGGATGAGCAGCATGTCGCGGTACCACTGGATCAGCTGGGCCTTGTCAGGCTCGGCCGCCTTGGTCCGACGCTTAGGGCTAGTCGCCATGGTTCCTCCCAGGGCTTGAAAGTTGCTTTCACGGGTTAGGTAAACGACCCTACCCTATTTTGCAAGCATCTTCACGACCGGAAACGCTTGTTTTGCAATGCAATATGATGAATTAACCGAATTGTAGTTAACTACACTGCTGCCCGCCTCTTGGGGTGGGAAAGTGATCATCCGACCAGATGGCGTACCTTACCTCCCGCTCCACATATCGGAAGCACGGCGGCAAAAAGAAAGGCCCTGGCGCCGCTTTTCACTCCCCGCTCGACTCCACCACCTAAGGGAGTATCATCCCAATATTCTACATCCCTGGGGAGGGAGAGATGGATTTCGGGCACATGCTGGACGTGGCCATCGGGCTGGCGCTCATGTATCTGATCCTCAGCCTGTTCTGCACGATCATCAACGAATATATCGCCAGCCTGCTGAAGCTGCGGGCCAAGGGCCTGGAACAGGGGCTGACGGCGCTGGCGGCGGGGGCGCCGTTCATGGCGGCGCTGCTGGCCCACCCGCTGCTGGCCGCCGCCGCGCCCAAGGGCAAGGCCGCGCTGAAGGCGGCGGGCAACGCCCTGGAACTGGCCCGCGCCGATTTCAACCGCCACCAGCAGGCCCTGGCCGATGCGCAACAGCGCCAGCCCACCCCGGGCATCACCGAACTGGAACACCTGGGATCGGTCGTGCAGCAGGCGCGACGCGTGGTGGAGAACCTGGAGCGGGCGACCGCTCCCGACGCGCTGAAAAGCCGCGAGCGGGCGTCCTATCTGTCGGGCCAGACTTTCGTGTCGGCCCTGCTGGACATGGTGAACCCGGCCATCCAGACCTCGGACACCGCCACCTACAAGGCGATCCTGTCCGGCATCGACACCATTCCCGACGACCGGGTGCGGGCGTCGCTGCGCGCCATCGTCAACAACACCGGTGCGTCGCTGCAATCGACCCGCGACGCCCTGGCCCATTGGTTCGACAGCGAGATGGCCCACCTGCAAGGCGCCTACAAGCGCCGCATCCAGGTCATGGCGCTGGCGGTCGCCCTGGCGGTGGCGGCAGCCACCAACGCCGACACCCTGGCGGTGGCCCGCGCCCTGTGGACCGATCGCGGCCTGTCCGGCCGCATGGCCGAGATGGCCGGGCAGATGATCCAGGACAACCAGGACACCCCGGCCAGCCAAAGCCTGAACGCGCTGGTCAAGGCCGACCGCACGGTCGCGGCCAAGCGGCAGGCGCTGGACACCGCCAAGGAGAACCTGAGCCAAGGCACGGGCGATCAGGCGGCGGTGGACCGCGCCGAGAACGAATTGAAGCAGGCCGAGGAAGAACGCGGCACCGTCGCCCTGGGCGCCGCCCAGGACATGGGCAGCCTGCGCCAAGCCCTGGCACCGCTGCCCATCGGCTGGACCGCCACCACCCCACCCTTCTCGGCCGCGCAATTCCTCGGCTGGTGCCTGACCGCCCTGGCGCTGTCGCTGGGATCAAGTTTCTGGTTCGACCTGCTGACCCGCTTCATCAACATCCGCGGCGCCGGCAACCGCCCCCAAGCCCCGGCAGTCAAACCGGCTGATCCGGAGTAAATAAAAAGGGCGCGGAGAGGAAACTCTCGGCGCCCTTTCGATTCCAGCCGATCAATGCCCCTTGCCGCCGCCGAACACCACCACCTCGCCCTCGTGCCCCATGTTGAGCATGATGCGGGCGCGTTCTTCCAGCATGTCGGGGTCCAAATGGTCGGGGCGCAGCAGCAGGACGCGGTGTTCCAGGGCCTGACGCTCGGTGGCGACCTTGGCCAGTTGCAGCTCGGCTTCCAGGATTTCGTTCTTCATCCGCACATAGGCCAGCACGCCGCGATCGCCTTCCACCGTGTGGTAGGCGAAATAGGCCACGGCGCCGATTCCGATCAACGGACCGACAAAGTGGCGAAGGCGTCTGGTGAGCTCTTGCAGCATGGGGCGGATAGAATCACGGGCTGGTCTGCGCGTCAACAAGTGATATCCGCTCAGAATCACTTAATCAATGAAAATAACTACAACCCTTATGAAGTAGCGCAGTCGAAGCGGCAGATTCAGCACACTTTTGCGCACACCATTTTTGTTTACCAATCATAAACGAATAAAAATCCACGCATCTTGTCTAGTGATTTGCTTTTTCGCACACGATAACCATTGATAGGGCAGGATGTCACATTGCGACACAATATCTTGTGGATGTAAACGAAAACGGCCGGGGCGCGATGCCCCGGCCGTCTTGTTCAACCCTTGGGAAAAGGGTTAACGCTTCAGGATGGCCTTACCGGCATAGCGGGCGGCGGCGCCCAGCTCTTCCTCGATGCGGATCAACTGGTTGTACTTGGCCAGACGATCCGAGCGCGACAGCGAACCGGTCTTGATCTGGCCGCAATTGGTGGCGACCGCCAGATCGGCGATGGTCGAATCCTCGGTTTCGCCCGAACGGTGCGACATCACGGCGGTATAGCCGGACTTGTGGGCCAGTTCGACGGCTTCCAGGGTTTCGGACAGCGAGCCGATCTGGTTGACCTTGACCAGGATCGAGTTGGCCAGGCCCTTCTCGATGCCCATGGCCAGACGGGCCGGGTTGGTGACGAACAGATCGTCGCCCACCAACTGGACCTTGCCGCCCAGTTCGTCGGTCAGCAATTCCCAGCCCTCGAAATCGTCCTCGGCGCAGCCGTCTTCGATCGAGATGATGGGATAAGCCTTCACCAGCTTGGCGTAGTACTTGACGATGGCCTTCTGGTCGAAAGACTTCTTGGCGCCTTCCATGACGTACTTGCCGTCCTTGAAGAACTCGGTCGAAGCGCAGTCAAGGGCCAGGAAGATGTCTTCGCCCGGCTTGTAACCGGCCTTTTCGATGGACTGCATGATGAAGTCCAGGGCCACTTCCGCCGACTTCAGGTTCGGGGCGAAGCCGCCCTCGTCGCCGACATTGGTGTTGTGACCGGCATCCTTCAGGCCCTTCTTCAGCGCCTGGAACACCTCGGACCCCATGCGGATGGCGTCGGCGCATGAAGCGGCGCCCACGGGCATGATCATGAATTCCTGGATGTCGATGGGGTTGTCGGCATGGGCGCCGCCGTTGATGATGTTCATCATCGGCACCGGCAGGGCCGAGGCGAAGGCGCCGCCCACATAGCGGTACAGCGGCAGACCGGCTTCCTCGGCGGCGGCCTTGGCGCAGGCCAGCGACACGCCCAGGATGGCGTTGGCGCCCAGGCGGGCCTTGTTGGGGGTGCCGTCCAGGTCGATCATGGTCTGGTCGAGGATCACCTGGTCCTCGGCATCCATGCCGGACAGGGCGTCGTAGATTTCGCCGTTGACGCTTTCCACCGCCTTCAGCACACCCTTGCCGCCGTAACGGCCCTTGTCGCCGTCACGCAGCTCGACGGCCTCGTGGGCACCGGTCGAGGCACCCGACGGCACGGCGGCGCGGCCCATGACGCCGCTTTCCAGCACCACGTCGACTTCGACGGTGGGATTGCCGCGGGAGTCGAGAATCTCGCGGGCATGGATATCGATGATCGCGGACATGGCAGTCTCTCCGAACTTCTGACGGTTGGATCAATCAATGACGATGGGATGGGCCTTGGCGACGCGGTCGAACGCCTGAAGCGTGTCGATCAGCGCGGGCATGTCGGCCAGCCGGATCATGTTCGGCCCGTCCGAGGGCGCATGATCGGGATCGGGATGGGTTTCGATGAACACACCGGCAATGCCGGTGGACACGGCGGCACGGGCCAGCACCGGCGCGAAACGGCGGTCGCCGCCCGAGCTGGCGCCCTGCCCGCCCGGGCTTTGCACCGCGTGGGTGGCGTCCATGATCACCGGATAGCCGGTGCGCGCCATGATCGGCAGCGCCCGCATGTCGGCCACCAGATCGCCATAGCCGAAGCTGGCGCCGCGCTCGGTCAGCAGGATGCGCGAATTGCCGGTGCTTTCCACCTTCGATGCCACGTTGGCCATCTGGTTGGGCGCCAGGAACTGACCCTTCTTGACGTTGACCACCGCGCCGGTACGCCCGGCGGCGATCAGCAGGTCGGTCTGGCGGCACAGGAAGGCCGGGATTTGCAGCACGTCCACCACCTTGGCGACGGGGACGCATTGCTCCTCGGTGTGGATGTCGGTCAGCACCGGCAGGCCCAGGCTTTCGCGGATTTCCGCGAAAACGGAAAGCGCGGCATCAAGGCCGATGCCGCGCTTGCCCGAAAGCGAGGTGCGATTCGCTTTGTCGAAGGACGATTTGTAGACCAGACCGATTCCGGCCTTGGCGGCCATGTCCTTGAGCGCCAAGGCGCATTCAAGGGCATGGGCGCGGCTTTCCATCTGGCACGGACCGGCGATCAGCACCAGCGGCAGATCGTTGCCGAAGATGACCTGGGGCGCGGAGGACGGGCCGACGGCGACGTGCTTGGTCATGATCACACCAGTCGGGACTGCCGCACGGCGGCGGCGATGAAGCTGGTGAACAGCGGATGCGGATCGAACGGCTTGGACTTCAGTTCCGGGTGGAACTGCACGCCGATGAACCACGGATGGTCGGGGAATTCGACGATCTCGGGCAGCACGCCATCCGGCGACAGGCCCGAGAACGACAGACCCGCCTTTTCCAGCACCGGGCGGTAATCCATGTTCACCTCGTAACGGTGACGATGGCGCTCGCTGATCACGTCCTTGCCGTAAATCTCGCGCACCCGCGAACCGGGCTTGAGTTGGCAATCATAAGCACCCAGACGCAGGGTACCACCCAGATTGCCATCGGCCGCACGCTTTTCCAGCGCGCCGCCCTTCAGCCATTCGGTCATCAGGCCGACCACCGGCTCCTCGCTGGGGCCGAATTCGGTCGAGCTGGCCTTGTCCAGACCGGCCAGATTGCGGGCCGATTCGATCACCGCCATCTGCATGCCGAAACAGATGCCGAAATACGGCACTTTGCGTTCGCGGGCGAACTTGACCGCCTCGATCTTGCCCGAGGCGCCGCGCTCGCCGAAGCCGCCGGGCACCAGGATGCCGTGGCACGGCTCCAGGTACTGCACCGCGTCCTCGCGCTCGAAGATCTGGCTGTCGATCCAGTCCAGGCGGACCTTGACGTTATTGGCGATGCCGCCATGGGTCAGGGCCTCGGCCAGCGACTTGTAGCTGTCCAGCAGGCTGGTGTACTTGCCGACCACCGCGATGGTCACTTCGCCTTCCGGCTGGCGCACGCGGTTGACGATGTTGGTCCAGCGCGACAGGTCCGGTTCCGCCGATTCGATATGGAAATGGCGGCAGACTTCGGCGTCCAGGCCCTGTTCGTGGTACGACACCGGCACCTGATAGATGGTGTCCACGTCCAGCGCCGGGATCACCGCCTGATTGCGCACGTTGCAGAACAGGGCGATCTTCTTGCGCTCGCCCTCGGGGATGTCGCGGTCCGAGCGGCACATCAGCAGATCGGGCTGGATGCCGACGCTCAGCAATTCCTTGACCGAATGCTGGGTCGGCTTGGTCTTCAGCTCTCCCGCCGACGGGATATAGGGCAGCAGGGTCAGGTGGATGAACATGGTGCGCTCGCGCCCCAGTTCGTTGCCCAACTGACGGATCGCCTCCAGGAACGGCAGCGATTCGATGTCGCCGACCGTGCCGCCGATCTCGCACAGGACGAAGTCCTCGTCGGTGATGTCCGACTTGACGAAGTCCTTGATGGCGTTGGTGACGTGCGGGATCACCTGGACGGTGGCGCCCAGATAATCGCCGCGGCGTTCGCGGGCGATCACGTCGGAATAGATGCGGCCGGTGGTGATGTTGTCGCTCTTGCGCGACGCGACCCCGGTGAAGCGCTCGTAATGGCCCAGATCCAGGTCGGTCTCGGCACCGTCATCGGTGACATAGACCTCGCCGTGCTGGTACGGGCTCATGGTGCCCGGATCGACGTTCAGATACGGGTCGAGCTTGCGCAGACGCACCTTGAAGCCGCGCGCCTGGAGGCACGCACCGAGGGCGGCCGAGGCCAGACCCTTGCCCAAAGACGAAACAACGCCGCCGGTGATGAAGATGAAACGCGTCATTGGCCCCTTGCTCTCAAGGTCATGGCTTCCCCACGCGAAACGCGACGGCCGCTTGAAACCACAAGCGGCCGGGCGATCCTTTTAAATGCTCCGTCGCGCCCCGCGCGGGTACGAACGCCGCGCGAAGCCCCTGTGCCGTGACAGGTCAGCGCGCCAGCGGAGCGGCCGGCTCGGCCGGAGCCGCCGGGACCGACGGCTTGGCGGGAGCGGAAACCGGCACCGAATCGAACGGCGAGGCGCCGGTCGAGCGGTTGTTGGCGATGATGGCCAGGGCCAGGCTGGTGACGAAGAAGGTCGTCGCCAGGATGGCGGTGGTCCGGGTCAGAAGGTTGCCCGCCTGGCGACCGGTCATCAGACCGCCGCCGCCGCCACCGCCGATACCCAGCGCGCCGCCCTCGGACCGCTGCAGCAGGATGACGCCGACCAGCGCGATGGCGATGAGCAGATGGATGACGAGGATGATCGGAAAGACGTCCATGGGCACACCAACGACAAAACAGGAAAGGCCGATGCCCGACGTTGTCGCCGTCGCGGGGCACCGGAGATGTTCGACGCGTTTTTTAGACCCCCGCGTGGCGGAAGGCTAGTGCAAAGTTCCGCACCCCCCCCCGCATATGGGGTTGACATCGCCGCCGCGACGGCATGACGGCGCGGCGACGACATCTTTTGATGGAAGATCAGCCCGCCGCCTGGGCGATGGCCCAGAAATCGTCCACCTTGAGGGCGGCGCCGCCGATCAGCCCGCCGTCCACATCGGGCAGGGCCAGCAACTGGGCGGCGTTGTCCGGCTTCATGGAGCCGCCGTAGAGGATGCGCACCTTGGCGGCTTCCTCGGCGCCGATCATGTCGGCCAGTTCGGCGCGGATGGCGGCGTGCACTTCCTGCGCCTGTTCCGGAGTGGCGACGCGGCCGGTGCCGATGGCCCACACCGGTTCATAGGCGATGACGGCGTTGTCGGCATTGCCGCCATTCGGCCACGAACCGCGCAACTGACTCTTGTTGACGTCCAGGGTCTGGCCCGCATCGCGCTGGGCCAGGGTTTCGCCGATGCAGACGATGGCCTTGAGCCCGGCGGCCAGGGCGGCCTCGGCCTTGGCCTTGACCTGGGCGTCGCTTTCGGCGTGGTCGGTGCGGCGCTCGGAATGGCCCAGGATCACATAGGACGCGCCCGCGTCCTTGAGCATGACCGGCGAGGTATCGCCGGTATGGGCGCCCGACACCTTGGCATGGCAATCCTGGCCGCCCACGGCCAGACCGGACCCGGCCACCGCCTCGGCCACCGCGGCCACCAGCAGGAAGGGCGGGCACACCAGCATCTCGGCCTTGAGGCCGGGCGTCGCCTTCAGCTTGTCGGCCACGCCCTTGGCCAGGGCCAGCCCGTCGGCCTTGAGGCCGTTCATCTTCCAATTGCCGGCGATCAGCACACGTCTGCTCATGCTCTTTCCTCCCGGAGACAGAATGACCCCGGGCATATAGCACCCGCCCGCCCCGTTCGTCGCGCAGAAAAACCCCGCCCTGTTCAACCGCTGTGAAAATGGCGGATTCCTTGTTGCGGGGGGCGGTGGGGGTACCTATTATGCCCGCGACTTCGCGCGGTCCGCCGTTCTGGCGGCGCGCATTCCCTTTCCTCCTCGTTCAGCCGGAAAACATGCTCGACACCTTCCGCAACGCTTCCAAAAGCTGGTTCGTCAAGCTTCTGTTCGCCCTTCTGGCGCTCAGCTTCCTCGCCTGGGGCGTCGAAGGACTGCGCGGCGGCATGTTCGGGCGCGGCCCGGCCATCGAAGTCGGCAAGGTGCAGATTTCCGCGCAAGAGGTGAACATCGAGTTCAAGCGCGAGGTCGATCGCCTGAACCCCATGTTCGGCGGCAAGCTGACCGCCGAAGACGCCCGCAAGCTGGGCTTCATGGACCGCGCCATCGAGAACATGGTGACGCGCGTGCTGATCGAGGAAGCCGGACGCCGCCTGGGTCTGGCCGCCAGCGAGGACAACGTGGTCGCCCGCATCGCCGCCGACCCCAGCTTCCGCAACGACAAGGGCGAGTTCGACCGCGACCGCTTCCGCGTCGCCCTGCAACGCGCCAACCTGAACGAAAAGGAATTCATCCGCCAGGAACGGGCCAATCTGGTGCGCACCCAACTGGCCGAGGGCCTGTCGGGCGGCGTCAAGGCGCCGACCACCCTGGTCGACCCGCTGAGCCGCCACCGCGAGGAGCGCCGGGTCGCCGAAACCATCCTGGTGCGCGACGATTCCCTGCCGCTGCCCCCCGCCCCCGAGCAGGCGCAGCTTGAAGAGTATTACAAGGCCAACGCCGCCCGCTTCATGGCGCCCGAGTTCCGCGCCCTGACCGTGCTGGTGGTCAAGCCCGCCGCCATCGCCGGACAGGTCGAGATCACCGCCGAGATGATCGAGGAAGCCATGCAGGCCCGGCAGGAGGAATTCCAGCCCGCCAACCGCGTGCTGCTGTCGCAGATCGTCCTGACCGACAAGGCCGCCGCCGACAAGGCCGCGCCGCTGGTCAAGGCGGGCAAGGATCTGGCCGCCATCGCCCGCGACACCGGCGCCAAGGTGGTCGACCTGGGCCTGATCGAGCGTGACGACCTGCCCGCCGAACTGAACCAGGCCCTGCTGGCCGCCCAGCCCGGCGCCACCGTCGGCCCGGTCCAGAGCCCGCTGGGCTGGCACGTGGCGCAAAGCCGCGTCCGCCCCATGGCGGAAATCAAGAAGCAGGTGGAAGCCGATCTGCGCGCCGAAAAGGCCAACGAGCGCATGAGCGAGTTGAACACCCAGATCGAGGATTCCCTGGGCGCGGGCACCAGCCTGGAAGAAACCGCCCAGCGTTTCGGTCTGGCCATCGTCAAGATTCCGGCGGTGGATGCCGCGGGCAAGGCGCCGTCCGGCAAGCCGGTGGCCGACCTGCCGCGCGGCGAGACCTTCCTGGACGTCGCCTTCCACACCGAGGCGGGCACCGAAAGCCAGTTGACCCAGTCCGACGACGGCTATTTCATCGCCCGCGTCGACGGCATCACCCCGCCCCAACCCCGCCCGCTGGCCGACATCCGCGCCGAGGTGCTGGCCGGGTGGCAGGCCGAGCGCCGCCACGACATGGGCAAGGAACGCGCCGCCAAGATCGCCGAGGCGCTGAAGACCGGCAAGCCGGTGGCCGAACTGGCCCAGTCCCTGGGTGGCAAGGCCGCCACCAGCCAGCCCTTCACCCGCGAGGGCGCGGCCGAAACCGGCCTGCCGCCGTCGGTGGTGTCCGAACTGTTCCAGGCCGAGATCGGTGGCGTCGCCACCGCCGCCACCCAGGGCGGCTGGGTGGTCGGCCGTCTGGCCAAGGTGGTGCCCTTCGACCCCGCCGCCGCGCCCAAGCAATCGGATACCGCCCAGCGTCAGGTCACGGCCGCCCTGGCCGGTGATCTGATCGAGCAATATCTGGCCGCCCTGAATGCCTCGATCGGCGTGCGGGTCGACCGCAGCCAGCTCAGCCGCGAAGAATAAACGCCATGACCAGCGCCCTCGACTTCGAGACTTTCCGCGCCGCCTACGAAGCCGGGCAGCCCCAGGTGGCGTGGCGCATCCTGGTCGCCGACCTGGAAACCCCGGTTTCCGCCTTCATGAAGCTGGCGGCGGGGCAAAGCCACACCTTCCTGCTGGAATCGGTGGAAGGCGGCGCGGTGCGCGGCCGCTATTCGGTGCTGGGCATGAAGCCGGACCTGATCTGGAAGTGCCAGGGCGACAAGGCGTGGATCAACCGCGACGCCCGCACCCGCCCCGACGACTTCGCCCCCTGCCCGGTGGCCGAGGACAAGGGCGCGCTGGCGTCCCTGCGGGCGCTGGTGGCGGAAAGCCATATCGACATCCCGCCGCACCTGCCGCCCATGTCGGCGGGCCTGATCGGCTACATGTCCTATGACATGGTGCGGCTGGTGGAAAAGCTGCCCGACGGCAATCCCGACGTCATCGGCGTGCCCGACGGCATCTTCATGCGCCCGACCGTCATGGCCATGTTCGACAACGTCAACGGCACCCTGACCGCCGTGGTGCCGGTGTGGCCGCGCCCGGGCATCGACGCCCGCGCCGCCTATGATCTGGCGCACGAACGGCTGGAACACGTGGTCGAGGCGCTGGAGCGGCCGCTGCCGGTGGCGGGCGACTTCATCGACCGCGCCGGGCACGCGCCCACCCCGGTGCCGTCCATGAGCCCCGAGGAATATTGCGCCAAGGTTCTGAAGGCCAAGGAATACATCAGCGCGGGCGACATCTTCCAGGTGGTGCTGTCGCAGCGTCTGGCGGTGCCGTTCAAGCTGCCGCCGTTCTCGCTGTACCGCGCGCTGCGCCGCATGAACCCCAGCCCGTTCCTGTTCTTCCTGAATTTCGGCGGCTTCCAGTTGGTGGGATCCAGCCCGGAAATCCTGGTGCGCCTGCGCGACGACACCGTCACCATCCGCCCCATCGCCGGAACCCGCCGCCGTGGTCTGACCCAGGCCGAGGACGAGGAACTGGCCGCCGATCTGCTGGCCGACCCCAAGGAACTGGCCGAGCATCTGATGCTGCTGGATCTGGGCCGCAACGATGTCGGCCGCGTCGCCGAAATCGGCTCGGTCAAGGTGACGCGCAAGATGATGGTCGAGTATTATAGCCACGTCATGCACATCGTCTCGAACGTCGAAGGCCGCATCCGCAAGGATTGCGACGCCATGGACGCGCTGATGGCCGGGTTCCCGGCGGGCACCACCTCGGGCGCCCCCAAGATCCGCGCCATGGAGATCATCGACGAGTTGGAGCCCGAGCGCCGGTCGTTCTATGCCGGGTCCATCGGCTATTTCGCCGGTAACGGCAACATGGACACCTGCATCGCGCTGCGCACCACGCTGATCAAGGACGGCACCATGTACGTGCAGGCGGGCGCCGGAATCGTCGCCGATTCCGATCCGCTGAAAGAGCACGAGGAATGCATGAACAAGGCCCGCGCCCTGGTGCGCGCCGCCGAGGAAGCGGTGAACTACACCCGATCCACGCGCTGAGGCATGTAGAGGCAAAAAAGGCCGACAGGATTTCTCCTGTCGGCCTTTTTGTTATGGCGGGCTCTGCCCGCACCCGCAAAGGGCCTCAGGCCCTTTGATCCCGAAAATTTTCCGAGGTCAAGGAGCCCAAAGCTCCTTGCGGGTGCAGGGCAGAGCCCTGCATTTCACACAGCCTTACTGCGCCGCGTCGTGTTCGGCGTGATAGGCGTTCAGGCGCTCCACTTCGTTCTTGGAGCCCAGGATCACCGGCACGCGCTGGTGCAGGCCGGTCGGCTGGACCTCCATCAGACGCTGGCGGCCGGTGCTGGCAAGGCCGCCCGCCTGCTCGACGATGAAGGCCATGGGGTTGGCTTCGTACATCAGGCGCAGCTTGCCGCCCTTCTTCATGTTCTCGGCATCGGCCGGATACAGGAAGACACCGCCGCGCACCAGGATGCGATGCACCTCGGCCACCATGGAGGCGACCCAGCGCATGTTGAAATCCTTGCCGCGCGGACCATCCTTGCCCGCGTTGCATTCTTCCACATACCGCTTCACCGGCGCTTCCCAGTGACGGGCACGCGAGGAATTGATGGCGTATTCCTTGGTGTCCTCGGGGATGGTCATGTTGGGGTGGGTCAGGAAGAACATGCCCACGTCGCGGTCCAGGGTGAAACCATGGACGCCGTTGCCGGTGGTCAGCACCAGCATGGTGGACGAGCCGTACAGGGCGTAACCGGCGGCCACCTGCTTGACGCCCGGTTGCAGGAAGGCGTCCTGGCTGCTGGGGTCCACGCCTTCCGGCACGCGCAGGATCGAGAAGATGGACCCGACCGAGATGTTGACGTCGATGTTGCTGGACCCGTCCAGCGGATCGAACAGCAGCAGGTAACGGCCTTCATGGGTGCCGCCCACGGCCTGCACTTCCTGCACTTCCTCCAGTTCTTCCGAGGCCATGGCGGCATAGGTGCCGACCTGGGAATTCATGTGGATGAAGATGTCGTTGGCCAGGACGTCCAGCTTCTTCTGTTCCTCGCCCTGCACGTTCTCGGACCCGGCGATGCCGTGATTGCCGACCAGGGCGCCGCGATTGACCTCGTGCGAGACCATCTTGCAGGCGGTCAGGATGTCGTTCATCAACGAGGTGAACACGCCCGAGGACTTCAAGCGCCGCTGCTCTTGCAGCAGGAAATGGCTCAGCGTGATCCGCCGGTAGGGCATGGTTTCCCCCTTTATCGTCGTGTTGGTCTTGAGGCGCGGCAACCACCCGCGCGGGCTGCTCAGTCCTACCCCAACCGGATACCCCGATGCAATCGGGGTTACGCGCGGGACTGCCACGATTTTGCAACGCTTGACCAGGGCTGTCGCCAGCGGCGGCGGCCTTCGCTACACTCCGCCGCCTGTTGCCCACAAGGAGTTGACCATGTTCGATCCCATGAGCCCGGAAGACCTGGCCCGTGTCCACCTGTTGGAATCCGTCTTCGCCCGCATCGGCGAGGAGCGCATGCGCGACATCGGCCTCTACAACCCGGCGCTGAAGGTGGAAACCGTGGGCTTCCGCCGCTGGGAGGATTGGCTGGCGGGCATCCTGGTGACGCCGTGGTTCATGAACTTCATCCTGCTGCCCACCCGCCCCGACCAGATCACCGGCGCGGTCGGCACCAAGCAGCACCTGGAGATGCCGCGCGGCGACGTGGTCTTCGTCACCGGCGAGGTCGAGGAGGTCGGCCCCTATCTGTCGTCGTCGCTGTATTCGCCCATGGGGCGTTTCGACGTGCACGCCGTCGCGGTGACGACCGCCTGGGCGGCGGTGGACAAGTACTTCAAGGCGCCCGAGGCGGAAGAGCCCAGCGCCTGCAACGAGCGCCTGTGACCGTCGCCGGAGCCGTGCTGGCGGGCGGCCTGTCGCGCCGCATGGGCGGCGGCGACAAGCCGCTGCTGGCGATAGGCGGCCGCACCCTGCTGGACCGTACCATCGCCCGGCTGGCCCCCCAGGTCGGTCGGCTGCTGCTGAACGCCAACGGCGACCCGGCCCGCTTCGCAGCCCACGGGCTGGAGGTGCGGGCCGACGTGCTGGACGGCCATTGCGGGCCGCTGGCCGGTATCCTGACGGGGCTGGATTGGGCGGCGGAACACGGTGCCGGATGGCTGCTGACCGCCGCCGCCGACACGCCGCTGCTGCCCGCCGATCTGTATGAACGGCTGGAGGCCGCCCGCGCCGCCCAGGATGCCGTGGTCGCCATGGCGGTGTCCGGCGGTCGCAACCACCCGGTGTTCGCCCTGTGGCCGGTGGCGCTGCGCGACGACCTGCGCCGCGCCCTGGTGGACGAGGGACTGCGCAAGCTGGGGGCCTTCGCCGACCGCTACCCCCTGGTCCGGGTCGAATGGCCCATTCTGCCCTTCGACCCGTTCTTCAACGTCAACACCCCCGAGGATGTGGTGGCGCTGGAAGCGATTTTAGCAACAGCGGAATAATCACTTCGCCCGCAGCTTGCACAGGATCGGGCAGGTGGTCATGCGCCATTGCACGAAGCGCCACAGCCCCATGCCCGCCACCATGGCGGCGGTGAAGATCACCGCTTCGCCGAAGCCCCCGGCGGCCGCGACGAAGGCCGGACCGGGGCAATAGCCCGCGATGCCCCAGCCCAGGCCGAACAGAACGGCGCCACCGATCAGCCGGGCATCGATCACCGTGCTGGTCGGCACCTGGAAGGCCGCCTCGCACAGCGGTGCCGAGCGGCGGAAACACAGGCGATAGCCGACCAGGGTGACGCCCAGGCCGCCGCCCATGACGAAGGCCAGGGTGGGATTCCACTGACCGGCCACGTCGAAGAAGCCGAGAACGTTGGCCGGGTCGGCCATGCCCGACAGGATCAGGCCGCCGCCGAACAGCAGACCGGCGGCAAAAGCAGACAGAATGGCGCGCATGGCTCAGGCCCCCAGCAGATGGCGGCGGACGAAGACCACGACCGCCGTCACCGCCATGAAGGTGCCGACAGCGGCCAGCGAACGCGGGCTCAGCCGTGCCAGACCGCAGATGCCATGCCCCGAGGTGCAGCCGTTGCCCATGCGGGTGCCGAAACCGACCAGCAGCCCGGCCAGCACCAGCAGGCCGCTGCCCAGGCCGTTGCCCTGAAGATGCAGGTTGCCGGTCAGGCCCAGCGCCACGCCCGGCGCCACCATGCCCAGCACGAAGGCCAGACGCCACGGCAGTTCCCGCCGCCCCTCGCCCAACAGCCCGCCGACGATGCCCGCCACACCCATGACGCGGCCGTTGGTCAGCATCAGCAGCACCGCCCCGGCGCCGATCAGGGCACCGCCCGCCAGCGCCGCCCACGGCGAAAAATCGGTCATGGCATCCTCTCGCAAATATGAAGTGGTTCTAATATTTGGTGGAAGCTTGCGCTGTCAAGGTTTGCGGGCTTGAAACCGGCGGCGTTTCCCTCTATCTGGTCGGAATACCGAAGCCCGGCGGCCTTCTGGGGCGATCCCCCAGAACGCCGCCCTTTTCCTTTTGGACATCATGCAGAACGCCATTCCCAAGGTCGGCATCGTCTCCCTCGGCTGCGCCAAGGCGCTGGTGGATTCCGAACGCATCCTCACCCGCCTGCGATCCGAGGGCTACGACATCTCGGCCTCGTATGACGGCGCCGACGTGGTGATCGTCAACACCTGCGGCTTCCTGGATTCCGCCCGGGCCGAATCGCTGGAAGCCATCGGCGAGGCCATGGCCGAGAACGGCCGCGTCATCGTCACCGGCTGCCTGAACGACGAAAAGGCCATCCGCGAGATTTATCCCGACGTGCTGTCGGTGACGGGCGCCCATCAGTACGAACAGGTGGTCAACGCCGTGCACGACGCGGTGCCGCCGGTGGCCGATCCCATGATGTCGCTGGTCCCGCCCGAGGGACTGCACCTGACGCCGTCGCATTATGCCTATCTGAAGATTTCCGAGGGCTGCAACCACCGCTGCACCTTCTGCATCATCCCCGGCATCCGCGGCGATCTGGCCAGCCGCCCCGCCGCCGACGTGCTGGAGGAGGCCGAGCGCCTGGCCATGGCCGGTGTGCGCGAGTTGCTGGTGATCAGCCAGGACACCGGCGCCTACGGCCTGGATCTGGGCTATGCGGAAAGCCGCTGGCACGCCCGGCAGGTGCGTACCCGCCTGACCGAGCTGGCCGACGCCCTGGGCGATCTGGGGGTGTGGGTGCGCCTGCACTATGTCTACCCCTATCCCCATGTGGACGAGGTCATTCCGCTGATGGCCCAGGGCAAGATCCTGCCCTATCTGGACATCCCCTTTCAGCATGCCAGCCCCAAGGTGCTGAAGGCCATGCGCCGCCCGGCCGATCACGAAAAGCTGCTGGAACGCATCAGGAAGTGGCGGGAAATCTGCCCCGACCTGACCATCCGCTCGACCTTCATCGTCGGCTTCCCCGGCGAAACCGAGGAAGATTTCGAATTCCTGCTGGAATGGCTGGAACAGGCGCAGTTGGACCGCGTCGGCTGCTTCAAGTACGAGAACGTCCAGGGCGCCGCCGCCAATGATCTGGCCGACCACGTGGACGAGGACGTCAAGGAAGACCGCTACAACCGCCTGATGGAAGTGGCGCGGCAGATTTCCCACGAACGCGGCCTGACCAAGATCGGCAAGACCATCGAGGTGCTGATCGACGAGGTGGACGAGGAAGGCGCCTTCGGCCGGTCCTGGGCCGACAGCCCCGAGGTGGACGGCTGCGTCTTCGTGTCCGACACCGACCTGGAACCGGGCGACGTGGTGCTGGTCAAGGTCGAGCACGCCGAGGATTTCGACCTGTGGGGCGACGTGGTCGGACGGCCGGAACCGCGCAAGCGCAAGGCATAGGAAAACAAAAGCGGGCTTCGGCCCGCTTTTTTTCATTCCACCCAGGTGAATTCCGGCAACGACAGCACCCGCTTGCGGCCGTCGGTGGTCGTCACCGTCATCAGCAGGCGGTGGCGGACCGCCGGTTTCAGGGTCAGGAAGCCGCGATCCACCAGATTGCGCAATGCGGGGGTGGCGCCGACCGGCAATTCCAGGTGCAGGGCGGCGATCTCGGCCAGTCCGGCCTTGGCCTGCCGTTCACCGGCGCGGCCGTCGGTCCAGGAATCGGGGCGGCTGTCGCCCGGCGAGCGGAACAGGAACGGCTGGCGCGGGTCCTCGCTGCCCAGGGCGATGGCGATGCCGATGCCGTTGGGCAGATAGGGCGGGCGGTATTCCCAGGTGGGGAAGGGAATGCGGCCACGCAGGCCGATGCCGAACGGCGAGGCGCCGGTATCGCGCCAGCGCGACCGTTCCGACAAGCGGGTCCGTGCCACGCTGACCGAGGCCAGGGCGACCGGATCGTCGGGCCACAGCAATTCCAGATAGGCGTTGTCGAAGCAGGCGCAGATATTGGCGGTGCCCTGCCCTTCGTGCACGCGGCTGAAGCTTTGCGTCAGGCCGCACGCCGCCAGGGCGGCCAGCGCGGCGGCGTGGTCGTCGACAAAGACGAAGACGTGACAAAGCTCGGTATTCATGCCGTCGCAGCTTACGCGGGCAACGCGTCCTCCACAATGGGCCATTCGCGCCACACGCCTTATTGTGCGTAATTCCCCGGCCTCTTCGGCATTTCCCGCACGCTCCCCTTGCCCACACCCGGCGGCGCGGCCCATAATGCGGCACTTCAAGCGGGGGCGGTGGATGGCGTTTCGCGTATTCAGGGGCAGTGGCGGCAACACGGGGAACGGCCCCGCCCCGGCGGATTCCGCCGACCAGATGGGGCCGGTACTGGAACGCCTGGACATCCTGGCGACCATGCTGGAATCCCTGGGCGACACGCCCGCCCCCTATTCCACCGACGTCACCGATACCCTGTCGCGCATGGAACGGCGCGACGTTCAGGCGCTGTCGGCCATCGACACCTTCGCCACCGCGCTGAAAAGCGTCAGCCACCATCTGGCCCATCTGCGCAATTCGGTGCAGACGGCCAACAGCCAGCACGGCGACAAGCTGGACGGCCTGGCCCAGCGCCTGGCCGACATCGAGGCGCGGCTGGAAGCCGGTTTCCTGGAACAGGCGCCGGTGGATTTCAGCCCCATGGCGGCGGCGCTGGACACCATCAGCCAACGTCTGGCCGGACTGGAAAGCAAGCTGGAGCAATTCGCCCGGCAGCAGGCGCAGAATCCGTTCGACCCCGAGATGTTCGCCACCGCGCTGGCCACCATCGCCGACCGGCTGGCCCGGGTCGAGGCCAAGGTGGACCGCGTGGCCCAGCAACCGGCACTGGAGCCCGAGGCCACCAGCAACCTGTTGTCAGCCATCATCCAGCGCGTCGGCGTGGTCGAGGACAAAGTGGACAGCGGCGCCGACGGCACCTCGATCGCCGCCTGCCTGCTGGCGGTGGACCGCCGCCTGTCCCATATCGAAACCAGCCTGGACATGGACCGCCCGCTGCCCGCCGCCGAGGAAATCCCCGATCTGGCCGACGTGGTGGACGCCCAACCGGCCCATGTGCCGCCGACCCCCATGCACCCGGTCGCCGCACCGCCGCCCGAACCGGCGGCCAGCGGCCCGGCCCTGGTGCCGCCCGCCCAGGAAGCCCTGTCCCAGCCCGATCCCATGCCGCGCGACCGCGTCGATCAGTTGCTGGAACAGGTGTTCAAGGTTCTGGCGCGTTAGCAGGCTGCGGAAAAACTCTTGAACACCCCATTTTCCCGTCACCCCCGCGAAGGCGGGGGTCCATGTTGGGGAAAGATACTAACTTCACCGCAATATCTAGGGTGCGGACACATGGATTCCCGCTTTCGCGGGAATGACGCTCCTTTTTCCGCAGCCTGTTAGACCGTGATGCAGAAAATCTGCATCACGTATTGCCCCTCGCCGGGCCGCAGCGGACCTCAGCCCGCCCGCACCCGCCGGACGAAATCGTCCACCTGCCGCGACAGACCATCGGCCTGATCGGCCAGCACCGCCGCCTCGCCGACCCGTTCCTCGGAAAAACGTTCCAGTTGGTGGGCGACGCCCGACAGGCCGCTGATGCTGGCGCTGACCGATTCGGTGACTTGGGCGGCCGACTGGGCGCTGGCGGCGATTTCCGAAATGGCCGCGCCCTGGGCGGCGGCCGATTGGGCGATGGTGGAAATGGCGTTTTCGATGCCGCCGATGATGCCGCCGATCTGACGGATGGCGTCCACCGCGCCGCCGCTGGCGGTCTGGATCTCGGCGATCTGCTGGCCGATATCCTCGGTCGCCCGCGCGGTCTGGTTGGCCAGCGACTTGACCTCGTTGGCGACCACGGCGAAGCCCTTGCCGGCGTCACCCGCCCGCGCCGCCTCGATGGTGGCGTTCAGCGCCAGCAGGTTGGTCTGGCTGGCGATGTCCTGGATCAGCTTGACCACGTCGCCGATGCGATGGGCGGCCGAGGACAGGCTTTCGACGGTGGCGTTGGTGCGTTCGACCTCGGCCACGGCGCCGCGCGCCATGGTGATGGATTGCTCGATGAAGCCGTTGACCTCGCGCACCGTCTCGGACAGGCGATCGGCCGAGGACGCCACCATCTCGACGTTGCCCGCCACCTCGGCGGCGCTGCCGACGGCGGTTTCCGCCTTGCCGCCGACATCGTCCACCATGGCGTTCAGCTTTTCCGCCGCCACCCTGGCCCCGGCCGCCGATTGCGACAGGGCGCCGACCACGCGGCCGACCTCGGCCTGCAAGGTGGCCGCCAGATCCTCCATCTCGCCTTTACGCTTCAGCCGGGCCTGCTCGCCCTGGCGGTCACGGTCGGTGGCCGCCTGCTGCGCCTGCGCCTGCGCGGCGCGGGCTTCGGCGACGGCACCTTCCGACACCGACAGCGCCCCGACCAGACGCCACGCCACCCAGCCCAGCACGGCGGTCTGCAACACCACGATCACCGCATGCAGCACCACCCGCAGGAACGAACCGCCGCCGGGGAACACCGCCGCCGGATAGGCGAAGTTCAGCACCAGATGGTGCACCGCCACCGTGCCCGCCGCCACCACCAGCGTCCGCCAGTCGCAATAGGCGGTCAGGATGGCCAGGGCGGCGAAGAAATACATGTGAAGGTCGATTTGCCAGGCATGGCCGTCGAAGGCCAGCACCAGCAACGCCACCATGGCCATCAGCGCCACCGCCGCGGCATGGCGCGCGGCGGCGCCGGTGGGCGCCACGCGATAGCAAAGGGTGGCACCCGCCGCCAGGATCGCGGCCCCCACCGCCAACAGCAGCCACGGCGCCGACAGCGCGGCGGCGGTGGCCGCCACCAGCGGCACGTGCAGCCACAGGAAACCCAGCATGAACCGGCCCGTCTGGGCGCGGATGGCGGCGATCTGTTCCATGTCCCTATCCCCATTCAGCGCAGGCAATCGCCGCGTGCCGGAGCCCGCACGACCACAAGCGCACCGCTTTCATATAATCTGTCGACAAGATCGGGGGATTGGGCCTGAACCACCACCACCCCCGGCAAGGCGCCGAACCCCAGGACCGCCTCGGCCCCGGCATCGACCGCCCGGACGAAACCGTCCCCGGCAGCCGACGGATACAGCGCCGCGACCGGCTGCCCGGCCCGCGGCCAGACGGTCAACGCCCCCACCCACACGACGCTGAAGACCAGCAGGACGGCCGCAGGAAAATAGTCCCGAATTCCCGACATGCGCGCCTTCTAGCACAACCAGACTGTCACCGAAATGTCCCACAAAGGACAATGTCCGACAGAGCTACAGTAACATACCTTGGAACTATATCAACCGCAGCGCACGCCAGTCCCGCCCAACCCGCAATAGCCATTGGGGTTCCGGGCGAGATATTGCTGGTGGTAAGGCTCGGCGTGATAGAACGTCGGCGCCGCCAGGATTTCGGTGGTGATGGCGCCATGCCCGGCCTGCCGCAACCGCGCCTGGAAGGCATCGCGCGACGCCTCGGCCGCCGCCTGCTGCTCGGGCGTGGTGGCATAGATGCCCGAACGGTACTGGGTGCCGATGTCGTTGCCCTGGCGCATGCCCTGGGTGGGGTCGTGGTTTTCCCAGAACACGGTCAGCAGATCGCCATAGGCGATATCGGCCGGACGATAGACCACCCGCACCGCCTCGGTGTGGCCGGTCAGGCCGCTGCACACTTCGTCATAGGTGGGGTTGGCGGTGAACCCGGCCACATAGCCGACGGCGGTGACATACACCCCGGGCAGGCTCCAGAACTTGCGCTCGGCTCCCCAGAAACAGCCCATGGCGAAAACAGCCACGGCGCAATCGTCGGGAAAAGGCGGCGCCAGCGGCGTTCCCAACACCAGATGGGCAGCGGGCAATTCCATGGCCCGGTCACGGCCGGGCAAGGCTTCGGCGGCGGATACCATGCGGGTCTTGCTGAAACCGAACAGAGACATGGGGCTACTCCTTGTTCCCGTGGCAGATAAGCCTTGCCGCACCGCGCCGCATCCCCGCCGCAAAAAATTTTCATTCCCCTTGCGATGACGCTTGACGCCCCCTTCAAACCCCAGTATATCAGCGCTCCTCACGCGGTGCGGCGGGGTAGCTCAGCTGGTTAGAGCACGGGAATCATAATCCTGGGGTCGGGGGTTCAAGTCCCTCTCCCGCTACCAACCGAGAGTGAGGAAATCGTAAAAGGCCCGGCAGGTCATCCTGCCGGGCCTTTTCCGTTCGTACCCTTTCCGGTGTTTTTTGCATGGCAGCATGGAAAGCGCTGCGGTTGAACATGGATGCCGCCGTGGCATCCTGTCGCCATCGCGTGTCCGCCTTTCGGGGGAAGGGTCATGGGCCTGGAAATCGAACGCCGCTTCATTGCCTCACCGCGCGTCCTGCGGGAATGCCGCGGTCATGGCCGGGCCATCGTCCAGGGGTATCTGTGGTCCGGCCGCGATGGCAACGCCCGGGTGCGGGTGGATGATCGCGGCGGCTTCCTGACCTGCAAGGGGCCGAAATGCGGCTGTTGCCGCGAGGAAACGGAAATCGCCATCCCCCATGCCGCCGCCCTTGACCTGCTGGCGGCGTTGCCCGCCGACACCCTGATCCGCAAAACCCGCTATACCGTACCGGTGGGCGGCATGGAGTGGGTGGTGGACGTGTTCGACGGCCGCCATCGCGGCCTGATCATCGGCGAGATCGAACTGAGCCATCCTGCCCAGATGTTCCTGCGCCCCGATTGGGCGCTGCGCGAGGTGACGTGGGAAAGCGCCTACGGCAATTCCGCGCTGGCCCGCGCGGCGGGCGCCCCCGAGGCTGCCTAGGTTTCGTATTCCGCCCGCACCAGCCCGTGACGCTTCAGCTTGTCGTAAAAGGTCTTGCGCGGGATGCCCAGGGCCTCGACGGTTTTGGTGACATTGCCGGCGTGACGGTTCAGTTCGGTTTCGATCACCGTCTTCTCGAACAGATCCACGCGCTCGGGCAGGGTCAGGCTGTCGCCGCCCGCCACCGGGCCGTCGCCGTCCAGCAGGCCCAGGCCCAGGACGAAGCGGTCGGCGGCGTTGCGCAATTCGCGCACGTTGCCCGGCCAGTCGTGGGCCATCAGGCGATCCAGATGTCCAGCCTCCAGCGCGGGCGGCTCGCGGTTGTAGCGGCCGCAGGCCAGTTGCACGAAATGGCCGAACAGCAGCGGAATGTCGTCGCGGCGGTCGCGCAGCGGCGGAATGCTGACCACCACCACGTTCAGGCGGTAAAAAAGATCCTGGCGGAACCTGCCGTCGGCGGCGGCCTGTTTCAGATCCACCTTGGTGGCCGCCACCACCCGCAGATCGACCGGCACCAGTTCGTTGCTGCCCAACGGCTCCACCGCCCGTTCCTGAAGGGCGCGCAGGATCTTGACCTGCAAGGCCAGCGGCATGCTTTCGATCTCGTCCAGGAACAGGGTGCCGCCGCCCGCATGCTCGATGCGGCCGACCCGGCGCTTGGCGGCGCCGGTGAAGGCCCCGGCCTCGTGGCCGAACAGCTCGCTTTCGAAGATGGTTTCCGGCATGGCGCCGCAATTCAGCGCCACGAACGGCCGCTCGCGCCGCCGCCCCTGGGCGTGCAGGGCGCGGGCCACCAGTTCCTTGCCGGTGCCGGTTTCCCCCCACACCAACACGTCGGCATCGGTGTCGGCCACCGCCGCGATGGTCTGGCGCAGCCGTTCGATGGCCGGGGTACGACCGATGATGGTGCGGTCGTTGGCCCCGGCCAGTTCGTCACGCAGGCGGCGATTTTCCAGCACCAGACGGCGGCGTTCGGCGGCGCGGCGGACCACGTCGGCCAGCATTTCCGGCGCGGTCGGCTTTTCCACGAAATCATAGGCGCCGTCGCGGATGGCGCGCACCGCCATGGCGACGTCGCCATGCCCCGTGACCAGCACCACCGGCAATTCCGGATCGATGGCACGGATGCGGGCCAGCAATTCCAGCCCGTCCATGCCGGGCATGCGCACGTCGGTGACGACCACGTTGGGGCGGGCACGGCCCAGGATGTCCAGCGCCTGTTCGGCGGTGGAACACGACAGCACGGAAAATCCCGCCAGTTCCAGCGTCTGTTCCCCGGCCACCAGCACCGGGCGGTCGTCATCGACCAACAGGACGGTATCCATCAGGCAAGCTCCGCGGTGGCGAGGTCGAGGGTGAAGACGGCGCCGCCCTCGGCACGGTTGGCGGCGGTCAGGGTGCCGCCGAAATCGCGCAGGATGGCGGCGGCGATGGACAGGCCCAGCCCCAGCCCCTCGCCGGTCGGCTTGGTGGTGGCGAAGGGCTCGAACAGGTCGGGCAGCATCTCGGCGGCGATGCCCGGCCCGGTATCGGCGACGCTGAGCCGGGTGCGGACCGATCCCGGTTCGATGCGCACGAAGACCGCACCGTATTCCTGGCGCTTCATGGCGTCCAGGGCGTTGGTCAGCAGATTGAGCAGCACCTGCTCCAGCCGCACCTGCTCGGCCCGCACCGCCACCGGGCGCAGGCCGTAATCCACGTCCACCGTCACCCCCTGCTCGCGCAGGCGCGGGCCGACCATGGCCAGCACCCGTTCCACCGCCGGGGCCAGCGGCACCGCCGCCAGTTCGCTGCCGGGGCGGCGGGCGAAGCCCTTGAGACGACGGGTGATCACCGCCAGACGGTCCACCTGTCCGGCGATCTCGGTCAGGTTCTGGCCGACCCGGTCCAGGCGGCCCAGTTCCATGAAACGCTGGGCGTTGCCCGCGAACGAACGGATGGCGGCCAGCGGCTGGTTGATCTCGTGCACCATGCCGGTGGCCATCTGGCCGATGGTCGCCAGCTTGGCCGCCTGCACCAGTTCGGCGGTGCGCAGCTTCAACTCGTCTTCCAGGCGGGCGCGGGCCTCGCGCTCGTAGGCGGCGAAGGCCAGGGCGCCACGCCGCCGCTCGGCCGCCGCGTGCGAGATCAGCAACAGCGCCAACATGCCGATTGCCCCGATCACCGCCCACGACCAGCGGCGGTTGCGCGCCGCCGTGGTCGGCGTCAGGATGGCCAGCCGCCATTGCTGGCCGGGCAATTCCGTTTCCACCGCGTGATAGCCCGCCCCCACCAGCGGCATGGGGCGGAAGCGCAGGTCGGGATCGTCGGTCAGCAGCACCCGGTGGTCGCCGTCCACCAGGAACAGCCGTTCCGGATTGTCGCCCCACAGCCGTTCCAGCCGCGCCAGTTCGATCTTGGCCACCACCGCGCCGATGACGGCGCCGCCATCCTCGACCGGCTGGGCCAGGTAATAGCCCGGCACGTGCGAGGCGGCGCCCAGGGCGAATTCGTGCCCCACCTGCCCCTGCATGGCCTGGACGAAATAAGCGCGGAAAGAGAAATCCTTGCCGACGAAGCTGGTGTCGCTGGCGGCGTTGCTGGCCGCCAGCGTCATGCCCCGCCGGTCCATGACGTACAGGTCGGTCAGGTCGCCCCGACGCACCAGATCGGCCAGACGGCGGTTCAACCCGTCCACGGCGTCGGCGCCGCCCCGCCCGCGCAGCACCTCCAGCACCGGCGGCGCCTGCGCCAAGGCCAGCGGCACCCCGGCCGGGCGATCCAGTTCGCGCAGCAGCAACGTGCGGTACAGATCGGCGCGGGCGGCGGCCACCGCCGTCACCTCGGCCATGGCCGAGCGTTCGCCCAGCCAGCCGCTCAGCCAGCCCGCCAGCGGCACCAGCACCACCAGCGCCGCCAGCCACGGCAGCGGCAGGCGCGGCGGCGGCGGCGCCACGGGTTCGGCGGTCATGGCAACTTCCTGTCGGGGCGCGCGATCACCGCGCATCTTTGCGCGCCGGGATGGCAAGGCGCGCGAAACATTCCGAGCATCCGTGCGGAATTCCGCACGACCTTTCCGGCGCCGCGTGCGGAGCTTCGCCCGCGGGGCGGCCAGGAATCCAGGAAATCCGCGAAAATCATGTTTGGCATGGGGCTTGCGCTAAAGATGCCGTCGCCCACCCAGGGCGCAAGGCATCAGACCAGAGGAAACCGTCATGCATCCTGCCCCGGCACAGAAGAAGACGAAAGGCAAGTTTTACACCAACCTGACCTTCCAGGTTCTCACCGCCATCACCATCGGCGTGTTGCTGGGGCACTACGTCCCCGATCTGGCGGTGCAGATGAAGCCGCTGGGCGACGGGTTCATCCGTCTGATCAAGATGGTCATCGGCCCCATCGTCTTCATCACCGTCGTGACCGGCATTTCCTCCATGGGCGACATGAAGAAGGTGGGCAAGGTCGGCGGCAAGGCGCTGCTGTATTTCGAGGTGGTGACGACCTTCGCCCTGGCCATCGGCCTGATCGTGGTCAATCTGGTCGGCCCCGGGCGCGGGCTGCATGTGGTCCAGGGGCAGGTGGACACCAAGGCCATCGCCAAATACGCCACCGCCGCCAAGGAACAATCGACCATCGATTTCTTCCTGAACCTGATCCCCGAGAACGTGATCAGCGCCTTTGAAAAGGGCGACCTGTTGCAGATCCTGCTGTTCGCCATCCTGTTCGGCGTGGCGCTGGCCGCCATGGGCGAGCGCGGCAAGATGGTCGAGGGCTTTCTGGAAAAGGTCGGCCACGCCATGTTCGGGGTGATCGGCATCGTCATGCGCGTGGCGCCGCTGGGGGCGTTCGGCGCCATGAGCTTCACCATCGGCAAATACGGCGTGTCGTCGCTGGCGTCGCTGGGCCAGTTGATGGCGGCGGTCTACATCACCATGGCGCTGTTCGTGTTCGTGGTGCTGGGGGGCATCGCCCGCCTGTACGGCTTCAGCCTGTGGCGCTTCCTGCGCTACATCAAGGACGAGCTGCTGATCGTGCTGGGCACGTCGTCGTCGGAATCGGCGCTGCCGCGCATGATGGACAAGCTGCAACGCTTCGGCTGCGCCAAGTCGGTGGTCGGCCTGGTGATCCCGACCGGCTACAGCTTCAACCTGGACGGCACCTCGATCTATCTGTCCATGGCCGCCATCTTCATCGCCCAGGCTTACGACATCGACCTCAGCCTGACCCAGCAGCTCAGCATCCTGGCGGTGCTGCTGCTGACCTCGAAGGGCGCGGCGGCGGTGACGGGCGGCGGCTTCATCACCCTGGCGGCGACCCTGTCGGCCACCGGCACCCTGCCCATCGAGGGGCTGGCGCTGTTGCTGGGCGTCGACCGCTTCATGTCCGAGGCCCGCGCCATCACCAACCTGATCGGCAACGGCGTCGCCACCATCGTCGTCGCCAAGATGGAAAAGGAATTCGACGAGAGCAAGGCGGTCGAGGAATACCAGCACCATTTCCGCCAGCCCGCCATCGCCAGCATCTGATCCCGTTGCGGGAACCGGAGCTTCCTCCCCGGTTCCCGGCACGCCGCCGGGCACCCTCGCAAGCCCCACGCCTGGCGGCGAAAAGCCCCCTTCCGGCAACGGAAGGGGGCTTTTTACGTCGCGGCGGGATATGGTGTGGCCGTCCCCTTTCACGCCCGCACCGCCATTAATCTTTGGTTTAAGTGCAGCATAAATGATATTAATACAAACGTCGTAGAGAAGAACCACCAACACATCGCATTGGCTGCTCGGGGGGTGGGAAAGCGGGCGATGAACCAGATGATGCCGACAACCACACCGATCCTTGCGGGCGACAGGCCCGATTCACCAGCGGGCGACACGCCTGATTCGCCACCGGCCGGACTTTCCGTGCTGACGGCGCCCGCGGCGCCGCCGCGCGGTGGCGCCTGTCCGGCGCCCGAACGCTGGAACGGCGAACAGCGGCCCATGGGCGACACCGTGCGGGTGCTGCTGGTCGAGGATTATCCCGCCGACGCCAAGCTGGTGTCGCTGGCCCTGCACGAAACCCCGGACCAGCAATTCCTGATCACCCATTCCGCCACCTTGCGCGACGCCCTGGCGGTGCTGGGCAACGCCACCGTGGACGTGGTGCTGCTGGACCTGTCGCTGCCCGATTCGTCGGGCGTCGCCACCGTCACCCGGCTGCGCGACGCGGCGCCGCAGGTGCCGGTGGTGGTGATGACCGGCAATTCCGACCCCGCCTTCGCCCGTCAGGCCATGGAGGCGGGCG
Organism: Pseudomonadota bacterium; assembly: GCA_023458315.1. GTDB lineage: Bacteria > Pseudomonadota > Alphaproteobacteria > Rhodospirillales > Magnetospirillaceae > Magnetospirillum. The sequence goes on along the minus strand of JAEXAH010000113.1, from coordinate 20,467 downwards.
CCCAGGATTATCTGGTCAAGGGCGACGATTCCGGGCCGGTGGTGGCGCGCACCATCCGCTATGCCATCATGCGCATGAGCGCACAGATCGACCGTGAATCGCTGATCCGACGGTTGGAGAGCGAACAGCGGGCGTTGCGCCGCGAACTGGACGCGGCGCGGGCCATGCAGTTCAACCTGCTGCCGCGCCCGGATCAGGCCGACCCGCGACTGCGCCAACTGGGGCTGGCGGTCGAGGCATGCTTCGAGCCGTCCTCGGGCATCGGCGGCGACCTGTGGGGCATGGCCGATTGCGGCGGCGACCGCATGGCGTTCTTTTCCTTCGACTTTTCCGGGCACGGCATCAGCGCGGCGTTGAACGTCTTTCGCCTGCACACCCTGATGGACGAACACCGGCCGGTCGCCGACGACCCGGCCGCCACCCTGGCGTTGCTGAACCAGTCGCTCAAGGGATTGCTGGCGCCCGGCCAATACGCGACCATGTTCCTGGGCATCCTGGACACCGGGCGCGACGAATTGGTGTGGTCGGCGGCCGGCCACCCCGAACCGGCGCTGATCGGCCCCGATGGCTCCATCAGCCTGCTGGACACCCGGGGCACGCCGCTGGGCGCCGTCGCCGGGGCGACCTACCTGAACCGCCGCATCGCCTTTCCGTGCGGCGCCAGCCTGTTCCTGTATTCCGACGCATTGACCGAAGCGGTGGATCAGGACGACCGCATGCTGGGCGAACACACCCTGATGGCGTTGCTGCGCGGTGCCGCCCAAGGCGGCGGGCTGCGCGGTGCCGCCCAGGGCGGCGGGCTGCGCCTGGACGCCCTGCTGCAAGACTTCTTCGCGCTCGCCCGGCAGCCCATCGAGGACGACCTGACCGCCGTCCACATCCAACGGCGCTGACAAGGACATCCCGCCATGGCCGCCCACCAGCCCCTGCCCCCCGACCTGGAAGCCCTGGCCCACGAGGTGCGCGCCGTCGGCGACGAGGTTTCCGGCGTCACCAAGAACCTGTCAGCGCAATTCTTCGAATTGGCCCGCGCCGCCTCGGAACAGACCGGCCGGGTCGAGCAGGTGCTGGAACTGACCGGCAACGTCCGCCTGGAAGACCGCCAGGACCAGTTCGCCACCGTCATCCAGGGCCTGGGCATCACCCTGACCGATTTCGTGCAACAGGTGGTGCAGATGTCGAAACAGGCCGTGACCATGGTCCGCACCATCGACACCATCCTGGACGATGTCAGCCGCCTGACCGGCCAGATCGACAACATCGACCGCATCGCCGAACGCACCACGGTGCTGGCGCTGAACGCCCGCATCGAGGCCGAACGGGCGGGCGACGCCGGGCTGGGCTTTCGCGTCGTCGCGGGCGAGGTCCGCCACTTGTCGCGCTCGACCGCCGATCTGGCGCACACCATCAAGACGGAAATCGCCACCATCGCCGAGGCGCTGAAGAACGGCCACGCCACCCTGGCCTCGGTGGCGTCGCTGGACATGACCCGCGAGATCGAGGCCAAGGAGGCGGTGGACCACACCCTGGCGCTGTTGCTGGAACGCGACCAGCAGATCAACACCCTGGCCCACAACAGCCTGTCCACCGCCCGCGACATCGAGGCGGCGGTCAGCGGCATCGTCACCGCCATGCAGTTCGAGGACCGCACCCACCAACGGCTGGAACACGTGGCCCAGGCCCTGACCGCGCGCGACGGTGCGGCCGCCCCGGCCCCGGCCCCGGCCCCGGCGGTCGCCGCTGCGGCCGCCACCGACGACGTCACCCTGTTTTGAGAGAGAACACCATGGAGATCATCCGCATCGACGGCCCCGAGCCGGTTTACCGCCTGTGCGGCAAGCTGTCGTTCGCCGACAACGACGCCATGCGGCCGGTGCTGGAGGAAATGGCGCGGGGCAGCGGGCGCACGGTCATCCTGGACCTTGCCCAACTGGATTACGTGGATTCGTTCGGCATCGGCCTGTTCCTGGTGGCGCTGGACGAGGTCAACAAGGCCGGGAACCGCATGGTGGTGCGCAACCCCCAAGGCGCGGTGAAGCGCATTTTCGCCCTGGCCAACCTGGACACCCTGCTGGAAATCGAAGGCACCGCCCCGCCCGCCGCCGCCGCACGCAAGGTGGTGGCCGCCCCCTCGGCCACCGGCCTGCGGGTCGGCGCGGCCGAGGCCGATGGTCGTGGCGGTTTCCGCGTCGTGCTGGCCGGGCGCTTCACCTTCAACGACCACGAGGAATTCGAGAAATTGCTGGCGGCGGTGGCGACCTGCGCCGGGGCACCGCTGGTGCTGGACCTGCACGCCCTGGAATTCATGGATTCCGCCGGCCTGTCCATGATCCTGATCGCCCGCGAAGAGGCCGAGCGCCACGGCACCCGCCTGTCCCTGCATTCCCCCACCGGCCGGGTGTCGCAATTGTTGCGGCTGGCCGCCGTGGACACCCTGGTCGACATTCGTGACGGCGCCTGAACCCGCCCGCATCCTGGCCCTGCACGACGGCGCCATGCCATCGCTGGCCCTGTCGCTGCGCTGCGTCGGCCTGGGCGTGGACTTGCTGCCCTATGTGGAATGCATGCCGCTGGACCGCCTGCCGCGTCTGCTGCTGGGGGCGTTCAGCCCGTGGCGGCTGGGATTGGGGCTGTCGGCGGATTTCTCGGGTTTCGCGGAACTGACCCCGGCCCTGGCCGACAGCGACGGCTGGACCGATTGCGTCGACGCCGTGGCGGCGGGCGGCATCGCCGTCACCATGACCAGCGCCAGCGCCTACAGCCACGACATCCCCGCCCCGTTCGTCGCCGCCCTGGCCCGGCGCTTTCCCGGCGCCGCCTGCATCCCGGCCATGGAACTGGCGCTGTACGAGGCCCTGGCCAATGCCATCATCCATGGCAATCTGGGCATCGATTCGTCGCTGCGCGGCAGTGCCGAGGGATTGCGCGACTATCGCCTGACCCTGGCCCGCGCCCTGTCCGATCCCGGCCGTTCGGCACGGCTGGTGGCGGTGGCCTGCCGCCCCCATGGCCGCATGCTGCGCCTGACGGTGCGCGACCAGGGCAACGGCTGGGACGTGGCGCGGCAATTGGAAAGCCCGGCGGCGGTCGCGGCGAAAAGCGGGCGCGGCCTGGACCTGATCCGCCAAAGCGCCGCCGCCATCCAGGCCAAGGACGACGGCCGCCTGCTGATCATGGATTTTCAGGCTTGAGCTTCTTCTCGGGCTCGGCCGCCTCGGCCTTTTTTTCCGGCTTTTCCCGCTTTTCGGGCGTCATCGTCGCGCGATGGTCGCTCAGCATGCCGCGTTGCAGGCCGATTCCCCCCATCTGAAGCTTTTGCCACGGCACGAATTTGTCGGTGGGCAGCGCCGCCTGGCGGTTGAACTCGGCGATGGGCTGGTAGGTGCCGGAATAATTGCTCCACCAGTTCAGGTGGCCGCCCTCAAAGGCGGCGGTGCCCGCGTACAGCACCGGCCGCCCTTGGGCCAGGGTGGCGTGCGGCGCGCGGGCCGAGATGTAGATGGCGGCCTGATTGCGGGTCCGGCCCTCGACCCGGACGAAATTATAGACGCCGCTGGGACGGCTGAGGACGTTGCGGTCGGGGTCGCGGGCCTGGAACAGCCCGCCGCCGCCGCCCACCAGTTCATCCACATGGGCGCCGCGCCCCCGTTGGGCGTGGGATTTGACCACCGCGTCGAACGACCGCGACCGCTGCACGGCGGGCGCGCCCGCATGGGCGGGCGGCGGCGGGCCGGGCGGGATGGTCTTGCGGTTCATGCGCCTTCCCTCCCCTTTCTCAGTTGATCTTCACCATGCCGCCCTTGACGGTCAGCATGCCGCCGCCATCCACCGTGCCCGAGGCCGAGCCCTTGACCTCGACCGTGGTGCCGCCCTGAAGCGTCGCCCCGGTGCCCGCCTTGGCGGTCAGGTCGGTGCCCGCCTGCACCGTCAGCCCGGTGCCGCTTTTGACCGTGCCGCTGGCGCCGGTCTGCATGGTCATGTCGCCGTCCGATTTCAGCGTCATCTTGCCGCTGACCTGGATGCTCAGGTCGCCCGTGACCTTCAGCGTGTAATTGCCCTTCACCTCGTGGGTATAGTCGGCGCTGTTGGTGTGGGTTTCGTTGTCCTTGACGGTGACGGCGCGGGTTCCCTTCTGCACCTCGTGGGTTTCGTTGCCCTCGGTGACGGTGGTGGTCAGGTTGCCCTTGGACACCGTCAGGGTGTCGTTGCCCTCCATGATGGTGGCGGCGCGGTTGCCCTTTTCCACCTCGATATTCATGTCCTTGCGGGCGTGGACGAAGATTTCCTCGGAATCCGCCTTGTCCTCGAAACGGATTTCGTTGTACCCGGCGCCGCCCTTGGACGAATTGGATTTCAGCGTGGTCTTGGTCTGCTCGTCCGGCAGGGCGTAGGGCAGGCTGTTCTCGCCGTTATAGACCGTGCCCGTGACCAGCGGCCGGTCGGGATCGCCGTCCAGGAACGACACCACCACCTCCTGGCCGACACGCGGCAGGGTCCACGCCCCCCAGCTTTTCCCCGCCCAGGGTTGCGCCACCCTGATCCAGCAGGACGAATTCTCGTCCTTCTTGCCCAACTGATCCCAGTGGAACTGCACCTTGATGCGGCCGTACTGGTCGGTCCAGATTTCCTCGCCCGACTTGCCCACCACCACCGCCGTCTGGGTGCCGGGAATGCGCGGGCGCGGCGTGGCGCGCGGCGGCCGGAACACCGTGTCGGCGGGAAAAGCGGTATAGGAATTGCCGTATTCGTTGGGCCGGGCGCTGTGGCTGACGCTCAGCAGCGCCCAATCGGCGTTCAGCGACGCGTCGGGATGGTTGCTGAGGGTGAACTTGCGGCCCGCGGTGAAGTGGCGCACGTCCGAACGGCCGTCCATCAGCTTGGCCACCGCCTCGAAGGATTGCAGCCGCTTGCTGGTCAGGCCGTCGCCCGCATCCTTGCTGTCATAGCCGCCGGGGTAGTCGTAGATCTGAAAGGTGCTGCCGGACCCGGCGGCGTTGGCCTTCAATTCGGTGGACGGGGTGGTGAAGTTGTAATCGTCGGCCTGGACCTTGCCCACCGTCACCGCCTGGGTGACGCTGACCTGCTCGACCCGGTTGTTTTCCAGCCAGCCCTTTTCCGGCGGCAAATCCAGGTACTTGGCCGCCGACACCTGGGGACAGGCGGTATGCGCGCTGGAATCGTCGGCCAGCACCAGGGTGTGCTTGCCGTCGGCGTGCTCGAACGCGTACCAGATGCCCTCGTCCTCCATCAGACGGCAGACGAAATCGTAGCTGGTTTCACCGTATTGAACGCAGTAATCGCGCTTGGCGTAGGTGGCGGTGGTGGAATCCTTGTAATCGGAATACCCGGCGCCATCGAACACCGCCTTGATGATCTCGACCGCGCTTTTGGTCTGGAAGATGCGGTTGTCGCTGGTCAGATTCAGCATCCACAGCCACGGCCGCAATTCCATGACCCATTGCCGCCCCTGCACCACCACCCGCGCCGCCAGACCGTTGATATAACGGGTCTTGCCGTCGCCATCCACCAGCGTCGCCGTGACCGACTTCCCCAGCACCGAGGACACGTCCAGCCCGTCCTCGGCGGCGGTGGCGACCACGGTGAAATGAAAGGGCTGGCTGATGGATTCGGCGCCATCCAGCGAGGACGCGATCAGCTTGTCCTTGCCCAGCGGCGTGGTCAGTTTCAGGGATTGGTTGTCGTTGGTGCTTGGCATGGGTCAGGGGTCTTCCCGCTCGCACGACACCTTGATTCCGGCGGTGATCATCGCTTGCAGAGCCCGCCGCGACGCCTCCTTCGCGCCCGTGACCTTGGGCTGGTACAGGTGCTCGCAGATGACGTTGACCTGAAAGCGGTAATTTTTCCCGAGATGGGTGACGCCATTGGTCGCCAGATTGATCAGCCGCTCGGTACAGCCAGGCACCCCCACCTTGTTCGAGGTGGTCGGCAGCATCGCGCGTGACACCGAGGTACACGGGCTGGCAGTGACACACAGAATTACTTGATTCAGGCCGGGGGTGGCGTAATTCCCGGCAATCACGTCGGCGGTCAGGTCGCGCAGCCAAACGTCCTCGGCGTGTTCGTTGCCATAGGTGACGCTTTTGTTGTTCTTGAAGAAACCATCATTGCCGTTGTCATTGATCATGGTGGCAAAAACGGTACCGCGAGCACCGTTAAACCACTGGCCGTCGCTGATGGTGTTTCCCGAACTGCCGAAACTCCACATGGATTGCAGCACGCCCGGACGTGCCGCCGCATGCGCCATCCGGGGCTGAGCCGCCGCCGGGCGCCCCGGCCAGGTGGTCGGCGGCGGATGATGGATGACGGCCGGACGGGACGGCGACGCCTGCACGACCGGCCTGGGCACCGTGACGGTCGGCTTGGGCATGATGATCTTGGGCGGCTTGCAATTCTTACACATGACCTGTCACCCTCCCCACGCCGCGCGCATGCCCAGGCGATCGGCCTCGGCCTCCAGTCCGGGGTCGTTGACCACCGCCAGGCCGTTGCCGAACGGGTTGCGCACCCGGCCCGAGCGTTGCTGCACCACATGCGCCAGTTCGTGCCCCAGCAATTGCTGGCCGCGCGGCGTGGTCGGGTCGTACTGGCCGGGGGCGAAGACGATGGTTTCGCCGACGGTGAAGGCCAGGGCGCCGATGGCCGGGGCCTCTGGCCCCACATGAACGCGCACGCCCGAGAAATCGGCGCCGAAAAAGCGTTCCATCTTGCCGCGCACCTCGTCGGGCAGCGCCCGCCCGCCGCCCGAGGGCAGCGAGAAATTCTGCGGCAGGGCGAAGGCGTCGCCCTTGCATTGCAGGAAACGCCCCTGCACCACCCCGGTTTTCCGTTGCAGCGACTGATAGAAGCCGCGCGGGTCGCCACTGCCCTTGACCTTGATTCCGGCGGCCCCGGCCACCTCGGCGGCGAAGGTGGTGCATTGGCGGCGGCTGGCGCTGAAATCGTGGTGGGTGGCCTTGTACTCGGCCACCTTGGCCAAGGCGGCGCGGGCCTGGGCGGCCGAGATGGGAATGGCGGTGGTGCGCACGCCGGGCTTGGCCAGGGCGGCGGCATCGTCGTGCACCTTGCCCTGCACGCCGGTGTTCAGCCGCCCCTGGTCGCGGCGCGGGTCCATGGCGGAATAATCGGCGGGGGAAAAGCCGAAGGTCTGGCGGCGGCCGTCCGGTCCCTCGACCCCGACAAAGGCGTGCCCGGCCAGGGACGGCGGCAATCCCGCCGCCTGCGCGCCCTGGTGCATGTAGGCGCCGACCAGCAGCTTGTAGCCGCCGTCACGGCGTTGCGCGGAAACGGGATTGTAGCGGGTGGTCGGCGGCGGTGGCGGTTTGCTCATGACCTCATCCTCCCGGAATTCCCAGATCCAGGTTGACCACCCCCGGTTCCTTGCGCGGGCGGGTGGTCAGCCACGACGTCCAGCCCAGGCGCGGCGCGCGGCGCGGGTTGGCGGTCCACAGCCGCATGGGCGGCACCTGGCCGGGCGGCACGCTCAGGCGCAGGTCGACGGCGACGGCGCCACCCAGGGCATAGGCCAGCACGCTGCGCAAGGCGCGGTGGGCTTCGGTGCCGGGCAGCAGGCGCAACAGACGGTTCAGCGACAGCGGCCCCAATTCCAGGCGGATGCCCGCGCCCTGGTCCCATACCCGCCGTCCCAGCACCGCCCCCTGCCCCAGCGCGGTGTTGCGGCCCAGGCGGCCCAGCACGCTGTGCTGATCCGCCTCCAGCGGCAACCAGCGCCCCACATGGGACACGCCGCGCACCGGCACGCCCAGGGCATGGGCCAGGGCGCGCTCGACCGCATGCAGGCTGACCGGACGCTGGTTCAGCAGGCCCGCGCATTCCAGCAAGGCCCGTTCGTGCCCGTGCAGGCGGGCGCGCGGGCGGCGGCCCAGCGACTGGCGCAGACCGGGCGTGCCCAGGCCCAGCACCGCCCACATCAGCCGGGCGAAATCGGTGTGCTCGGGGCGGCCGGGCTGCTGCGCCGGGCGGTGGGCGCGCTTGGCCCGGACGAACAGCGACAGCAGACGGTGGTTGAACACGTCCAGGAAATCGCGGATGCCGTCATCCCCCCGGCGCGAGCGTTCCAGCGCCAGTTCGGTCATGGGCGGCGGCAGCGGCCCGAAGGCGCCCGCCAGGGACAGGAAGGCCGACACCAGAACCGGCGGCGCGTCGCCCTTGCCTGGCCGCCAGTCGGCGACGTCGCTGGCGGGAAAGCCATGGGACAGGCTGCCGCGCAGCCGCACCGCCTCACGCGCGGGATCGTGCCCGGCGCCCAGCGGCACCGCCTGCGGCCGGGCGTATTCCGCCAGCCGCACCGCCTGAAGCAAGGCGAAGCGTTGCGGCTCGTCGCCGAGCATTTGTATCAGAGCACGAGGGCTTCGCCCGCCATCGCCGGCCATGTGATCCAAGGTCCATCGTAACGGCGGGAACGCACCGCCAGTTCAGTAAAGGAATTGATCCCCGCGTACAGCCCCAGGAAACGGGCCAGAACGGCGGTGAACAGGTACAGGCCGATGCCCGGCTGGCGGTCGTCCACCGCCAGTTCCAGCCGCAGCCCCCGGCAAAAGCCGCGCCACGCGTCGTCACCCATGCGGCGCACCACCCGGCGGCTGTCCAGGCTTTCCAGGGCGTCCACCACCTGATGCCCGGCGGCCGAGCGCAAGGCGGCGTACAGCCGCAGGATTTCCTTGAGCGCCGCCAGACTTTCGCCGCCACCGTTCAGCGACAGGTGATTGAGCGACAGATGCGACACCAATTGCCACAACGTCTCGCCGTCCTCGGGCGCCTCCAGTTGCGGCGTCGGCCGGGTCAGGCAGGTGATGGAGCGGACCGGCGCCGCCAGTTCCATTTCCAGCCTGGTGCCCGCCGGAACCTGATCGGCGATGCCGCGATTGGTGCACAGCGTGTGGGCGAACACCACCGCCGCCGCCGGTCGGGCCGGGTTCAGCCCCAGATCCTTGAACGACAGCAGGATGTCGCTGCCCGGCAAATCGGGGCGGCCGCTGCGCTGGCGGCGCGCCATCCAGAAACATTCCCGCGCGCCGGGCCGCCCCAGATGGGCGACCGAGAAGAACGGCCGGATCACCCCGTCCTCGCCCTCGGCGGCGGCGGTGGCGGAAACTTTCAGCACGCTGTGAATCTCGGTCGAACGTTCCCAGCGGATATCGGGATTCAGGCGGTATTCCACCTGGGTATGGTCCAGGCGAATGGGCTCGCTGGTCTTGGGGAACAGGTTGACCATGGGGGTACAGCCCAGTTGCAGGCTGTCCGGCCCCAACACGGTTCCGGCGGGCGGACGGCGGGCCAGCAGGAACAGCAGGTCAACCTCGCGCCCCGCCGCCGCCAGGGACGGCAGGCCGCCCACGTCCACGAACAGGAACTTTTCCGGGAAGACGAAGAATTCCTGAAGCAGCCGATAGCCCTGGTGGGCGGTGTCGCCGTGGGGCAGCAAGCCCTGGTCGGCGTCGAACCCCACCGGCGTCACGGTGATGGCGCGGCTGCCGGGCAGCGGCCGGTCGGCACCGGGGGCCAGGGCCATGACTTCGCGCAGGCCGCCGACCAGACCTTCGTACAGCGCCTCGGCGGTAGCGGCATCGGCGTCGATGAACAGCCGCAGGCTGGCGGGCGCCATCTCGGCGAAGGTGCGGTTGCCCTGACAGGCCAGCCGCACCCGCAACACCGCGCCCACATCGGTGCGGTCCTCGGCCAGCACGGTCGGCGGCAGCAATTCCACCTGCTCGACCCGGATCGGCCACAGAACCACCTTCTGGCTGGTGCGGAACCGGCAGGTGACGCCATCGGCGGCCGAGGCGTAAAGCGCGGTATGGCGCGGCACCTCGGCGCCCATGATGGCGCGGGAATGGGCGGCGTCGGTATCGAAGCGGGCGATGGCCAGCGACGGCACCGGCGCGGTCAGATGGGGATAAAGCACCCCCAGCAGCGCCGCCGGGATCAGCGGGAAATCCGCCTCGATCTCGCGCTGGATGCGCCCGGTCAGGAAGGCGAAGGATTCGATCAGCCGCTGCACCTGCGGATCGGCCGAGCCCTCGCGCCCCAGTTCCAGCCGCCGCGCCAGCTTGGGGTGCTTGCGGGCGAAATCCTCGCCGGCATGGCGCAGATAGGCCAATTCGCCGGTATAGGCACGCAGCAGACGGTCGCCGGGATCAGCGGTCATGGCCGCCCCCCTCGCCGCCCAGGGAAACGGCGAAGGACACCGGCTCGCGCTGGGCGCCCATCTCCAGCCAGCCGCTGATGTCGGCGACCAGGGAATCGCCGCGCCCCTCGGCCAGACGCATGCTGACCTTGGGCTCGTGCAGGCGCGGCTCGAAGGCCAGGATGGCAAGGCGCACCTGCTCGGCCAGACGCTGCCGCCCGCCGGGATCGGCGGGCACGGTCAGGGCGCCGTCGGGAATGCCGTAATCGATGGTGGTGCGCTGGCGCCCCGCCAACACCTCGACGGCGACGGGAACGCGGGTGGACAGCAGGCGCTCCAGCTCGTAGGCCAGCGACGCCCGCAGCCCGTCGCGGCCATGCAGGACAAAGGGCGGCGCCTCGCCCCGGCCGGGGTCGAGATCGACCAGACGCTCGAACAGCAGCGCCCGCCCGCCCTCGACCGGAGCCAGGGACGACACCGTTTACTCCACCTTCTGCAAGGCCAGATCGTGCGACGCCACCTTGTTGCCGTCGTTACCCGCGCCCGGCACCTTCTGCTGGGTATAGGTGTACTTGACCTTGCTGTAGGACAGGGTCAGCGTCTCGGTGGCCAGATCGCCGGTGCCGCCGCCGATGGAGATGTTCGAGACGATGACGTTGTCCATCTCGATCTTCAGGTATTCCACCAGGGCGTCGCCGTCGGAACGGTAGGTGGTGAACACCGCGTTCTTGATGGTCTTGCCGTTCCAGCACACCTTCATCAGCGGCACCGAGGCGACGTCCACGTATTTGGTGAACGAGAAATCGGCATGGTTGGCCTGCTCGACCGTGCCGCCACCCGCCGACGAGCGGGTGGCCGAGGTGGGCTGGTTGAAGGAATGGCTCCAGGACAGAACCTGGATGTCCTTGTCGTGACCCGAAACCTTGGTTTCGCCGTCGATGCCGTCGATCTTGATGAAGAAATTCGTGGCCATGGGGCCAACCCCCCTCTAGTTGATCAGGCAGCAGGCGGCGGCAGTTCGGCCACCAGACGGATGGACGCGGTCAGCTCTTCCAACTGGAAGTGCGGGCGCAGGAACACCACGGCGTTGTAGCAGCCGGGCTTGCCGGGAATGTCGGACACGTCCACCCGGCCCTCGCGCAGCGGGTACTGCGCCTTGATGCTTTGCCCGGCGTCGTCCTGGCCCAGGACATACATGGTCATCCACGTGTTCAGATACGTGGAGACGTTGTCCTTGGTCATGAAGCTGCCGATCTTGTCGCGCATGATCACCTTGATGTAATGGGCGAAGCGCGAGGCGTTGAGGATATAGGGCAGCAGCGCCGACAGCCGCGAATTGGCGTTGGCCTGGGGCGTGTTGTACAACTTGGGCTTGTTGCAGGTGGCGCCGCCGAAGAACGCCGCGTAATCGGTGTTCTTGCAATGCACCAGGCTGATGAAGCCCAGATCGGACAATTCCTTTTCACGGCGGTCGGTGATGGACACCTCGGTCGGGCATTTCAGCGCGATGTCGCCGTCCGGACTGCGGAAGGTGTGGGCGGGCAGCCCTTCGACCTTGCCGCCGCCCTCGACGCCACGGATGGCGGCGGTCCAGCCGAATTCGGCGAAAGCCTGGCCGATGCGCTGGCCCAGCACATAGGCGGCGTTGCCCCACAGATAGCGGGAATGGTCCAGGCCGTCGCATTCCTCGGCATAGTCGAAGCCTTCGACCGGCACGGTGTCGGGACCATAGGGCAGACGCAGCAGAACGCGCGGCAGCGCCAGCGACACGTAGCGGGAATCCTCGCTGTTGCGGAAGGACCGCCACTTGATCAGCTCGACGCTTTCGAAGATCTTCGCCAGATCGCGCGGCAGCCCCAGTTCGGTGAAACTGTCCATGTCGAACAGGCGCGGATGGGGCGCCGCGATGAACGGCGCGTGGGCGGCGGCGGCGACGTTGGAGATCTTTTCCAGCAGCGCCATGTCCTGGGGATGGCGGCCGAACTGGTAGTCGCCGATCAGCACGCTATAGGGCGTGCCGCCGAAGGTGCCGTACTCTTCCTCGTACACCTTCTTGAACAGCGCCGACTGGTCGAACTCGACGGCCTTTTCCAGATCCTTCAGCAGATCCGGCTTCGAGACGTTCAGCAGCCGGATCTTCAGCATGGTGCTGGTTTCGGTGTTGAACACCAGATAGGCCAGACCGCGCCACGACGCTTCCAGCTTCTGGAAATCGGGGTGGTGCATGACGGCGTTGACCTGGGCGGTCAGCAATTCGTCGATGCGGGCGATATGGTCGGTGATGAGCGCGATCAGATCGCCGGGCACCGTGCCGCCGGTTTCGGCCAGCACGTTGTTGACGAATTCCGCCAGCAATTCGCGGGCATAGGTGCGCTGGGCATCCTCGCGCGCCATCTTGCCTTCGACGAAAATCTGGTCGATCAGGCTCGGGACTTCGGTCGTAGTGGTCTCGTCGGCCATCGCAGCCTCGTGTCCTCGATAGAGGTCGGTTCGGGTCGGAAAAGGGTGACGGCGGCGGCGGCTACTCGGCCGCTTCCTCGGCCGGGGCCAGCAGCTTCTTCAGCTCTTCCTGCTTTTCCGGGCTTTCGGCCACCTGCTTCAGCAGGATTTCCAGCTTGTCGTTGCCGTCCAGCTTGGTCAGCAGGTCGCGCAGGCGCTCGCGCGTTTCGTACAGGCGGCGCAGCGGCTCGATCTGCTTCAGCACCTCGGTCGGCTGGAAGTCGTCCATGTGCTGGAAGGTCAACTCGGCCGAGATCTGATCCTCGGATTCGGGCACCAGCTTGTTGGGCACCCGGATCGCCAGACGCGGACGGATCGAGGCGAGCACTTCGTTGAAGTTGTCGCGGTCGATCTCGACGAACTTGCGGTCCTTGACCGCGGGCAGCGCCTCGGCGGGATGGCCGGACAGATCGGCCAGCACACCCATGATGAACGGAAGCTCCTTGCGCTCGATGGCGCCACCGGTTTCCACGTCATAGGTGATCTTCACGCGCGGCGGGCGGACCCTCAGCAGTTTGTGTTGAGTGCTTTCAGCCATCGAGGCGCTTCCCTCTCCCCTTGGAGTTGCGCGCTTACAGCGCAACGACCACCCTGACTCGCATTAAATGGCGAGTCAATTCCTTTCCGGCACGTTAATGTTGTTAGACGCCATCGCTGGGCATGATCAGTTCTAGAATGGCGGCCAGGTCGTTGCGACCCTGGGCCATGTCCAGCAACAACTGATTCAACGGCATGCGTCCCCAGCCCTGCACCCGCCGCAACACATAGGGGGTGGGGCTGTGCGGTTCGGTCCGCATCAGGTAATCGGCGATTTCGGCCAGACGGCGATAGGCATCGTCGCGGCTGGAGATCGCCCCCGGGGCCGAAACGGGCGCGGGCGAGTCCTGGGTGGTGGTCATGGGCGAAACGTCCGGTTCGGCGACAGGGAAAGCGGGTTCGGGCAGGCGCGGCGTCACCACGGTCAGCCAGTTCACCAGCTCTTCCAGCAGGCGGCGCAGGTTGTGCAGCGATGGCGCATCGCGGCGGCACAATTCTTCCAGCAGGGGGACCAGGCGAAGCAGCACGTCCCGCCCCGCCGTGACCTGCGCCAGCAGCGTGCCAAGCTGGGCGGCGGGTGTGGCCGACACCGCCGTCTCGAAGGCGGCCATGGTCAGGCCGTCGCTTGCGGCACGGGCGGCGCCACTGGCGTTGTGCATGCGGGCGATGACGTAATCGTTCCAGGACAGCGCCACCACCTCGCCCTGGCCCTGGCGCGACCGGACCAGCGGCAACACCCGCAAAGCCGATGGCAGATGCGCGTTCAACAGGGCGACGGCATTGGCGCGGCCCGACAGGTCGCCATCCTCGTCGGGCAACGGATGCAACCCGTCCCAGAAGCGGCGGCACAGCGCCTCGATCATTTCCAGGCCGGGCGCCAGTCCGGCAAAGCCGTCGCGGTGCACCAGCGCCTCGACCATCCAGACGGCGACGCGCAAATCCTTGGACCGCTCCGCCAGCACCTTGTGGCACAGCACCACCACCACGTTCCAATCGGCGACCTTGCGTTCGGATTGCCACACCCCTTGCGGCAGGTTGTCGTCCTCGCGCCGGGCGTCCATGATCTCGGCGATGGCCGGGTCCCAGGCGGGCAATTCTTCCCCGCAACCGTCGGCGCCACCCAGCGGCGTCAGCACGGCATCCAGGTCCGGCGGCATCGCGCCGCCGGGACGGGCATCGCGCAATTCAGTCATGGTCCTCCTCTGCGTCCGACGGCGGACGCGACCGCAAGGTGGTGGGCAGCATGCGTTCCAACAGCCCCTTGACCGCCGTGGACAGGCGCTGGCCCAGGGCGCGGTGCTCGCTTTGCAGGGTGGCGACCAGCACCCGTTCCATGCGCGCCAGGTTCTGGCGATGGCTTTCGTTGACCGCCAGCACCGTATCCAGCCGCTGTTGCAGCACCCGCACCTGCAACGACAATTCCTCGATGCGGGCGGCCATGGAGACGGTTTCCACCGGCGGCGGCGGCGCCGTTTCGTTGGCGGCCTGGGCCGTCACCACCACCACCGGCCGCGCCGACAGCGTGCCCAGCGGCAAAGGCTCGGCATAGGGCACCCGTGCCTCGTCGCCGTCCAGCAGATGGCAGACGGCGGCATAGCTCATGCCCAGGCTGGCGGCGATGCGGCGATAGCTCCAGCCTTCCTTGCGCAGACGGCGGGCACGGCGGTTCCGTTCCGCCTCGCCCAGAGTGTGCGAGGACGGCGCCGACGCCTTGCCGTTGCCGATGCCGTTGGCCAGGCCGACATTGATGGTGACGTGGCCGTTGACCCCTTGCGCCATTCAACCGCCTTTGTTCACGAGGACACATCACTATACGTCCTTGGCGCAAGTATCGGAACAATCATTCCCGCCAAACGGGTTCAATAGGCGAATTTACAGCCGCATCAGGCGCGGCGACCGGGAACAGCGGCAATACCACCGGTTGCTTGTCCTCGGCCTTGCCGGGCACCCGCACCAGGGCGGTCAGGTTCAGGCGCAGGAACGCCTCGACCGAGGGCTGCAACGGCCGCGGCCCCGAGGCGGAATCGGGATTGCGCTGGGTGTCCACCGCCACCCGCAGCACGTTGGGACGGCGGTCGGGCAGTTCCGCCAGCCGCGCCGGATCGGGCGCCAGTTGCGCCACCAGCGACAGCAGCGCCCACGGGTCGGCGGCTTCCCAGGTGGCGGTCATGCCGTCCACCCGATAGCGGCCGCGCGGATCGGGCGCGGGCATGGCCGGGGCGTTGCGGGCGAAGCGCACCGACAGCCGGGCGGGCTGGCCGCTGCTCCACACCACCCGCCGCTTGGGCTCCAGCGAGGACAGGCGCTGGTCGGGGCCGAAATCCAGAACCCATTCGATGATCTGGTTGCCGCCCTGGTCGCGGGCGGCATTGGCGCGGAACTCGGCCTCGACCTCATAGGTCAGCGGCTGATCCAGGGTCGGGTCCACCAACATGGGCGCCAGCGCCTTGCGCGCCTCGGCCACGCCGTCCAGGAACAGCGCGGCGCGCGGCCCGGCGGCGGCTTCCAACGCCGCGCGGGCGGGCGGTTTTTCCAGGGACAGCGCCTGGAAGAAGGCACGCACCGCCGCCGGATCGGCACGCGGCACGCCGGGGCGCGGGTCGGCGGCAAAGGGGAAACGCCCGGCCAGGGTGTCGTTGAACAGGTCGTGCAGACGGGCATAGCGGCGGCGGATACGTTCGCCGCCCAATTCGCCGCACCGCTTGGCGATGCCCGCCTTCAACTCGTCCAACTGGCGGGCGAACAGGTCGCCGCCCGGGGTCGGCGGCCCGGCCAGGGTGTCGCAGCGCGCCGGGTCGATCTGATCCATGTCCACCAGCACGAATTGTTCCAGCCGCCGCAGCGACGAATCCGGGCTTTTCTGTTCATAGCGGGTCAGGGCGCGGATGATGCCCTGCCACTTGGCCACCAGATCGCGGCCGCGCGCGTCGGGGGTCAGCGACGACAGGATGCGCACCAGCGGTCCGGCGGTGTCGCGGGTGATCTGGGACAACGCCTCGCGGTTGGCCTCCATCATGGCGGTCAGGTCGGCGGCGGTGGCGGCGCGGAAGGTGCGCACCGCCAGCGGCGGCGTGCCGTCCCACCAGTCGAAGGGCGGCACCCGGTCGGCCAGCAGCAGACCGGCGGCCTGTGCGTCCACCTCGGCCAGCAGGCGGGTGGCCTGGGCCTGCACCATGGTATCCAGCAACACCGCCAGGGAATCCATCTTGGCGCGGCGCATCTGGTCGCCGATTCCCGCCAGTTGCTGACTGACCCCAGCCAGGGCGCGCAGTTCCATTTCCACCTGATAGACGCCGCCCGCGCCACGGTCGCCCGAGCGCGCCGCCAGCGACAGCGCCGAGGCCACCCGCTGATTGACCTGGTCGAACGCCGCCAGTTCGACCGAGAACGCCAGGTCGGGCGGCAGGCGCATGGCCTCGCCCATGCTGTAGGCCAGGTAATCGTCCAGCAGCTTTTGCGCCACCTTCAGCCACTGGCCGTCCCACAGCACCGGCCGCGCCCCGGTGGGCAGCGGCGGCGCGGCGGGCAGCGGCTCGCTCATGAACGGCCGCGCCAGCAGGTCGTCCACCTGCTTGCGCAGCGTGACCATGGGCGGCGCCAGCACCGCCTTGCCGTCCTCCAGGTGCAGCAGCGGCACGCTTTGCGCCGCCAGCAGCGAGAACAATTGCTGCCGCGCCTCGGCCAACCGCTTTTCGCCCATGTCGCGCAGCCCGGGCACCATGCCGCGCGGCGCGGCGGAAATGCGATCCACCCCGGCCAGCGCCTCGTCGAAAGCGGTCCCCAATTCGGTGCCGGTGCCGTTGATCCAGCCCAGGCTGGCGGAATCCAGGTCGCGGCCGACGGCGCGGAATTCCTTTTGCAGATCCTGAAGGCGGACCATGGCCGCCTCGGGGTTCTTTTCCTCGCCGCCGTCACGGCTCAGATGGGCGATACGCTCCAGGCGGCGGCGCAGGGCACGCTCGTCGAAGCGGGTGCGATAGGCGGCGGCGAACAGGGCGCGCAGACCCTTTTCCATCTGCACGGCCACGTCGTCGATGGGCCGCACATTGGAAAAACGCAAGGCCCGCTGGTACAGGTCGCTGTTGTTCTGGAACCCGCTCGGCAGGTCGATGTCCAGGGTATAGCGCACCAGCGAGGCCAGCGGCCCGGCGCTGCGCGCCTTGGGCAAATCCAGATAGGTGCGATAGGCGTCGTCGAATTCCACCATGCGGCCGACGGCGCGCGACAATTGCCGGGCGGCGTCGCCGTCGCCGTGCAGTCCCTGCGCCTCGTCATTGGTGATGTCGGCCAGCCGCGCCTTCAGGCGGCGGCGCATCTCGCGCATGATCAGGGTGTCGTAGCCGACGGCGATGGCCTGCTCCATCAACTGGTCGGGATCGGACAGATACGAGGTGGGGGCGACCGGGCTGCTCAGGCTTGCCACCCGCACCCGGACCATTTCCTGCAACAGCCGCACCGAGGCACTGTGGACGAAGGCCGGTCCCGCCGCCTCGCCGCCACGCGCCAATTGCCGCAAATCGCCTTCGATGGTGGCCATCAGCGGCGTCAGGTTGGCGACGTCGCGCGGCGTGTCGAAGGACAGCCACGTCAGGCCCAGCGCCTGAGCGGTCAACAGCGCCGCCAGCCCGCCCTGCGCCCAGCGCACGCGGCGGGTGCGGGCGGTGACGAGGCCGCGCAGCGGCCGCACCAACTGGTGTTCGCGGAACACCTTGCCGTCGAACAGGCCGTTGGCGAAGGCCATGCCGCCCCACGGCAACGGACCGGTCAGATAAAGGCCGCGGAACATGAAGGGCTGCTGATAGGCCGAAGGCTGGAACATCCCGGCCATCAGCACCCTGAGACGCGGCGCCAGCGCCCGCACCCGCGACGGCAGCATCATCAATCCGTCGGGATCGGCCGGGCGCTGAGGGGCCATCAGCGCCTGCACGCCCACGTGGGACAGGCCGGTGGCGATGGAATCCATGGCCTCGTCCGCCCAATCGGGACGGAAGGCGGATTCCAGGCCATAGGGCATGGCCCAGCCCAGGGCCTCGTCGCGCAGGTCGTGGGGCAACGTCGTGGTCAGGGCGTCGAAGCCGTGCAGGGAATCGCAGCACGTCACCACCACCGTCACCGGCACACGCAGGCCGCTCTGGCGCTGGGCGGTGGCGATCAGTTCATAGATCTGCCCGCCCTTGTCGGCCAGCCGGTCGAACGGCAGCGCCCCCGGCCCGTCCAGCAGGGTGGCGGGGATCGCCACCACCAGCCCGTCCAGCGGCCGGTGGATGCGCGCCAGCCGCATCAGCCCCAGCAGGCGGCGCCAGCGGCGCAGGCCGCCGGGATGGGCCAGCAGGTCGTCGCCGGCATGGAACAGCGCGCCATGGCGGCAAAAGCGCACGGTCCCGGCGCGGGGAATGGCGGCGGTGCGGTCGGCGGCGGCCTCGACCCCTTCGATCATCGCCCAGGCGTCGGCGCCCTCGATTCCGGCCACCACCACCCAGGGCACGCTGTAGGGGGTGCCGCTTTCGCCGGTCAGGTGGGACAACGCGGTCAGGGTGCCGCGCAACTGGCCACGCATGCGGGCGACGAACCAGCGTTCCTCGGGCTCCTCGCCCGGCTCGGGCGGCGGGGTGCGGGCGGCGTCCTCCTCGTCCTCGACGGCGCGGCGGCGCAGCAGCCACCACAGGGTGACGCCCACCACCACGAACAGCAGCACCACCACGACCAGGATGGCCAGCGGAAACCAGGGCGGCGGCTGGCTGAGCAGGGCGGCGAGCGTGGACATGGTCTTCCCCTCCCCGCCTAGAACCGGGCGCCCAGGGCGCGAATGGCCACCGCCAGTTCCTGCAACGGCCGCACCGCGTCGGTCCACATCCAGTGGGACAGCCCCAGGGTGGCCAGCGACGACAGCGCCATGGCCAGCAGCCACGGCGCCAGCCGGGGCGCCCGGCGCAGGCCGCCATCCTCCAGCACCGGCAGCAATGCCCCGGGCAGGGCGGCGGCCCAATCGATGCCCGACGGCGGGCGGCGGTACAGGTTTTCGTAAAGACCGCGCCGCAGGCGGTCGATGGCGCCGTGATCCTCGGCCCCGCGCCAGCGGCCGCGAAAGCCCAGCGACAGCGCCAGCAGGATGGCGGCGGCCAGGTCCGAGCGGCCGGTGATGCCGCCATCGACGATGCCCTGGGCGATGGTGAAGATCTCCTCGCCGGACACCTTGCTGCCGTACAGGGAATTTTCCAGCAACGTGCCCATCCACTGTTCGCGGCCCGGCCAGTCCACGTCATGCAGCAGCGCCTCGTCGGCCAGCGCCGCCATGACGTAGCCGATGTCCGGCAAGCCGTCGGTGCTGACCGGCGGCACGCCCTCGGGGCAGATGGCGACGCGCAGGCGCAGGAACAGATCGACCAGACCGGGCGCCGCCCCACCCTCGGCCGCCTCGGCGTCCTGGCTTTCCAGGGCCGTCGCCGCGCCGGCCAGCCGCTTGACCTCCACCAGTTCGGCGTGGAAGGCCAGGAAGCGCTGGACCGCCAGCCGCGCCTTGGCGCTGAGGGCCAGGGCGGTCATCAGCGCCGCCCGGCCGTCGGTTTGGCGGCAGGGGACGGCGGCTCGGCCGGTTGGGCGGCGAACACCTGCAATTGCGCCGGGGCGGTGCCGCCGCCCACTCCCGCCACTTCCAGCGGCTGCCCGGGCTGCACGAATTCGGTCGAGGCGGCGACGCGGAACAGAACCATGGTGGCGGGCGGGATCAGCCCCAATTCCTCGACCTGATCCACCCGTTCGCGCGCAGCACCCCGAATGCGCCGTTCGCCGATGGCCCGCAACATGGAGTGTGACCCGATCAGCGCCTTGGACAGCCATTCCACGGTGTCGGCGGGGGTGGCGCCGGGCGCCACCTTGGCCCCCACCACCAACGAATCGCCGGTCAGCATGGCGGGCACCAGATCCAGACCGAAACGGTCGGGGGCCAGTTGGGTGAAGCGGATGGCGCGATAGGTTTCGCGCACCCGGTCGATCATGCGCAGCAGGAAGTCGCCGACTTCCTGAAAGGCGGGCAGCGGGTCGGCGTGACGATAGCGCGGCGGTGTCGGCGGCACCGGCTGGCCGCCCATCCACGACAGGTTGCCCATCAGGTCGCACAGCGACAGATAGACGTGGAAGGGGTGGACGTCCTCGGCCTCGACCAGGGCTTCCAGACGCGGCAGCGGCTCGACCAGCGAGCGCAGGGTTTCCAGGGTGGTGCCGCCGGGCAGCGCGTCGGCGGCCGAGGGGGCGCGCAGGCGCTCGGCC
>JAEXAH010000112.1 GCA_023458315.1 Pseudomonadota bacterium | reverse complement strand
CAGACCCTGTCCTTCGACGCCGACGGCACCGGCGCCGGTGCCGCCGTCACCATCGCCACCCTGTCCGGAACCACCAGCCTGTCCGCCACCGACATCATCGTCGTCAACAGGCAGATGGGGGCGTGACGCAAGGGCTTATGCCGCCATCGGGAAGCTGCTAAACAAACGTCATGTCAGACCTCCCGATGGCTTCCTCCTGCAATGCCGCCGACATCGCCCTGCGGTGTCTGGTGGTCGTGGCGGGCCTCAACCAGGTGAACACTTCGGTTGAGGCCCTCACCCACAATTATCTCACCGACCAATCCGACCTGACCGATACCCAGGTGGCGGAAATCGCCCGCAACCTGGGCCTGCGCGCGCGCGTGGTGCGGCGGCCGTCAGGCACGGTCGAGACGGTGGCGTCGTGGCCCGCCCGTCTGTGGCAGGCGTTGCGGCGGCGCATCGACGGCGGCGCAATGCCCGGCGAGACCGAGGCGACCGGCCTTGCCGCCTATGCCGGAACCTTTCCGGCGTTGGCCCGCCTGAACAACGGCAACATGGTGGTGGTGGTGGGGCTGCGTCGCACCGCCGACCAGGAGGTGGTCGGGGTGATCGACCCGATCGTCCAGACCCAGGGCGTGCTGATGGTGCCCCTGGCCGAGTTCGAGGAACGCTGGACCGGCACCCTGGTGCTGGTGCAAAAAAACTATCGCCTGGACGACGAGAAGCGGCCGTTCGGGCTGGCGTGGTTCGTGCCGGAATTGCTGCGGCACCGCAAGCTGTTGCGCGACGTGGCCATCGCCGCCCTGGCCATCCAGGTCATCGGTCTGGCGCCCGCCATCTTCCTGCGCATCGTGCTGGACAAGGTGCTGGTGCACCAATCGTGGTCCACCCTGGCGGTGATGACCATCGGCGTGGTGGCGGCGCTGATGTTCGAGACGCTGTTCACCTATCTGCGCCAATACATCCTGATCCACGCCACCAACAAGATCGACGTGCGGCTGGCCATGCGCATTTTCGCGCATCTTCTGGCCCTGCCCATTTCCTATTTCGAGGCGGTGCCGGGCGGCGTCACCATCCGCCATCTGCAACAGGCCGAGAAGATCCGCGGCTTCCTGACCGGCCGCATGCTGACGGTGGCGCTGGAGGCCACCACGCTTCTGGTCTATCTGCCGCTGCTGGCCTATCTGAGCGGCAAGCTGACCTGGGTGGTGCTGGGCTTCGGCGCCCTGGTGGCGGGGGTGGTGCTGGTGCTGGTGGGGCCGTTCCGGGTCAAGCTGCGCGCCCTGTACAACGCCGAGGCCGACCGTCAGGCCATGCTGGTGGAAACGGTCAACGGCATGCGGTCCATCAAAAGCCTGGCGCTGGAGCCGGGCCAGCGGCGATCCTGGGAAGAACGCTCGGCCAAGGCGGTCTCCCTGCACAACAAGGTGGCGGTGATCGGCGCGGCGGGCGGCGCCGTCACCGGCTTCCTGGAAAAGCTGATGGGCATCGCCATCATCGTGGTCGGCGCCGTCGACGTGTTCGACGGAACCCTGTCGGTCGGCGCGCTGATCGCCTTTCAGATGCTGGCCGGGCGGGTGATCTCGCCGCTGGTGCAACTGGCGTCGCTGATCCAGGACTACCAGGACACCGCCCTGTCGGTGCGCATGCTGGGCGAGGTGATGAACCACCCGGCCGAGCCCAAATCCGATGGCGGCGGCTTGCAGCCCGAGGTCACGGGACAGATCGAATTCGACCGCGTCACCTTCCGCTATGTGGCGGGCGGCGTTCCCGCCCTGGATCAGATCGGCCTGCGCATTCCCGCCGGAAAGGTGGTGGGGCTGATCGGCCGCAGCGGCTCGGGCAAGAGCACGGTGGCCAAGCTGTTGCAGTGCATGTACCCGCTTCAGGACGGGGTGATCCGCATTGACGGCGTCGACATCCGCGAGTTCGAACTGGCCCACCTGCGCCGCAAGATCTGCGTGGTGCCCCAGGATACCTTCATCTTCCGTGGCAGCGTGCGCGACAACATCGCCCTGACCAAGCGCACCGCCAGCCTGGACGAGATCGTCGCCGCCGCCCGGCTGGCCGGGGCCGACGAATTCATCGAACGCCTGCCCAACGGCTACGACACCGAACTGGAGGAGGGCGGCCAGAACCTGTCGGGCGGCCAGCGCCAGCGTCTGGCCATCAGCCGGGCGTTGCTGTTGCAGCCGCCGGTGCTGATCCTGGATGAAGCCACCAGCGCCCTGGACCCCGACAGCGAAGCCATCTTCCTGGACAATCTGGCGGGCATCGCCGCCGGGCGCACCACCCTGATCATCTCGCACCGGCTGAACACCCTGACGGCGTGCGATGCCCTGGTGGTGCTGGATCGCGGCGCCATCGTCGACGCGGGCAGCCACCGTGAATTGCTGGGCCGCTGCGCCATCTATCAGCATCTGTGGAAGCAGCAGAACCGGGGCAGCGCGTCATGAGCCTTCCGCCCGACGTCCGCGAATTCCTGTCCCCGGCCGAAGCCATCGTACAGCGCCCGGTGCCGCCGCTGGCCCGCGCCGTGCTGCACGTCTGCGTCGGCGCCCTGCTGGTGGCGCTGCTGTGGGCCGGTCTGGCCACCACCGAGGAGATCGTCTACGCCTCGGGGCGTCTGCGCACCAGCGAGCGCACGGTGGTGGTGCAGGCCCTGGAAACCTCGGTGATCGAGGCGATCCACGTGCGCGTGGGGCAGCGGATCAGCAAGGGCCAGCCCTTGGTGACGCTGGACCCCACCTTGTCCGGTTCCGACCTGGGCCAGCTCGAGGTGCGCTGGCTGGCGCTGGATGCCCAGCGCCAGCGGGTCGAGGCGGAACTGGCCGGGCAGGTCTATGGCAAAAGCCGCGATGCCGATCCCGGCCAGGCGGCGCTGTACCGCGAGCGCCAGCGCAGCAAGGAAGCCCGCCTGCGCGCCCTGGAAGCCACCATCGCCAAGACCAGGGCGGAACTGGAAACGGCGCGCAAGTCGGTGGAGGTGCTGACCAAACGGGTCGACACCGTCAACGACATGGAAAAGGTCATGACGACCCTGTACGAAAAGGAACTGGGGTCCAAGGTCCGCATGCTGAGCAGCCGCGATCAGCGGCTGGAGGTCGAGAATACCCTGAACGCCACCCAGAACCGCATCAAGGAATTGCGCCACGCCTTGGCCTCGGCCGAGGCCGACCGCGACGTGTTCCTGCGGGAATGGGCGCAAAAGCTGAACGAGGAGCAGGTCGAGGTCAACCGCGACCTGGAAATGACCGTCCAGGCCATCGACAAGGCCAAGTTCCGCAAGGACCGGGCGGTGCTGACCTCGCCGGTGGACGGCGTGGTGCTGGAAGTGGCCAAGCGGTCGGAATCGTCGGTGGTGCGCGAGGCCGAACAGGTGGTGGTGATCGTGCCCGCCGACCTGCGCATGGAGGTCGAGGCCCGCGTCGCCGCCCGCGATGTCGGCCTGGTGGCCGAGGGCACCCCCGCCCGCATCAAGATCGACACCTTCCCCTATCAGAAATACGGCACATTGGGCGGCAAGGTGGTGGTGGTCAGCTCGGATTCCTTTGCCCAGGACCCCCAGCAGAACGCCCAGCACCGGCCCGAGGACAACGCCTATTTCGTCGCCCAGATCGAGGTCGGCGGCGATTCCCTGCACATGCCCGGCGGGGTGCCGGTCACGTTGCTGCCGGGCATGACCGTCAGCGCCGAGATCATCATCGGCCGCCGCTCGGTTCTGTCCTATCTGTTGCGGCCGCTGGCCGAAACCGTGGACGACGCCCTGCACGAACCGCGCTGAGGCGGGATGGCGAAACATGCTGCGCTACGCGCAATGGATGTGTATTGTGCGGATAATTAATCCCTAAAGAGTCGTTCCGCAGCCATGGCGAACATCACCTATTCGCTCAGCACCACCGCCAATGCCTTCCTCGAGGCGGGTGGAACGACGACCTCCAGTACCAACGAGGCGGAATATCTGGTCAACGCCATCGCCACCATCGCCGGGGCGGTCGGGCAGTACCATTATTTCACGTCGTTCAGTCTGGCGTCCGATCGCAAAAGCGCCACCTTCGGTTTCGCCGACGGCTCGCAGGCCCGCTATGTCATTTCCGATTGGACGGGCCTGACGTCGGGCAGCTTCACGGTCACGGACCTGACCTTCACGGTGCCGAACAAGGTCAGCTATCGCGCCACCGGCACCATGACCTATTCCTATTCCACCTACACTTCGGGCGGCTACACCTATCTCCAGACCGCGCCGACCGGCTATCACACGCTGAACCGGCTGGAGGTCAGCACCAATGTCCCGGCGGCCCAGGCCGATCCGCTGATCGGCAACGTGTCGGTGATCGCCGAAGGTTCTCTGTCGCTGAACACCAGCAGCAACAGCTTTTCCGGCGCCCTGACCAAGATCGGCGCCACCGCCACCAAGCTGGTGGCTAGCGAATATCTGTACGGCAATCTGGTGGTCGCCGGTAACGTCACCAGCATCTACAATCAGACGTCGTCGTCGTCGGTCGTGGGCTACGTGTCCAAGCAGACCATGAATTTCCACGACGGCAGCCGCTTCGTGGTCGATGGCCTGTCCGTGTCCATCGACACCCTGAACGTGGATCAGGTGTTGGGCAATGCGTCGCTGTTCGCGGGTGACGATACCGTCAACATCAGCCTGCCGACCACCATCGGGCGGCGCTACGACATCAACACCGGCACCGGCAACGACACCATCACCCTGTCGGGCGGCGGCGGGAACCTGAACTTTGCCGGTGGCAGCGGCAATTATTCCATCACCCTGCTGGATGGCGGCCACGCGGTCGGCGTCGGCGGCGGGGCCAGCACGGTTTACCTCAAGGGGGCGGGGGGCAATACCGTCACCCTGAATGCCCAATCCTCGGCGGTCTATCAGCGCAGCCTGGCGGGGGCCACCATCACCGCCCGGGGCGATTTCGCCCAGGCCAGCATCACCTCGTCCTTCGGCACCGACGTCATTTCCCTGGGCGACGTGGTGTTCAGCGACGGTCGGTTGCGCTATTGGAACGGGCAATACCAGCTTGCCGCCACCGGCTCGGCGCTGCAATTGTTCACCGCGACCCTGTCCGGGGTCCAGGTGTTGTCGGCCTCGGCGACGGGCACCACCTTCATGGTGGATCAGGCCGATTTGATGGTGGGCGGCACGGTGGCGGGCGGTGGCGGCCGCGACATGCTGTGGGTCTCGGGGGGCCAGGTGGATCTGGGGCAAACCACCGTCACCTCCATCGAAACCATCCGGTCCTCGGCCACGGCGGCGGTGTTCCGTGTCGACCAGGACGACCTGAATCCCGGCGTCAGCATCCTGGGCGGCGCGGGAAGCGACACCCTGGTGGCGCTGGGGCACACGCTGGACCTCAGCGCGGCCGCGTTGCTGTCGGTCGAGGTGATCAAGGCGGGAACCGATGGCGGGACCACCTTTGTGGTCGATCAGGCCGATCTGCCGGTCGGGGGCTCGGTGGTCGGTTCGACCGGGCAGGACACCCTGGTCGCCGCCGGGGCCGAACTGACCCTGACCTCCACCGCCCTGTCCAGCGTCGAGGTGCTGCGGGCGGCGGCGTCCGGTTCGGTGCTGACCGTGGATCAGGCCGATCTGGGGTCGCTGACCAGCATCATCGGTTCGGCCGGGCGCGATACCCTGGCCTCGCGCTCTGCCGATCTGTCCCTGTCCGGCATCACCCTGTCCGGCGTCGAGGTGCTGGCGGTCGGAACCGGCAGCGCGGCGCAATTCCAGGTGACGCAGGATCATCTGCTGGCCGGGGGTTCGGTGGTCGGCAATCTGGGGGTCGATACCCTGGCGGCGCTGGGCACCAGCCTGGACCTGACCGCCACCACCCTGTCCAGCGTCGAGGGTTTGCGCGCCACCGTCGCCGCCGATACCCATTTCATGGTCGATGGCGGCGACCTGTCCTCGCTGCGCTGGATTCACGGCAGAACCGGCACCGACACCCTGACCGCCACCGGCGGGCTGATGGACCTGGGCAATGTCACCCTGTCCAGTGTCGAGGTACTGCGGGCGGGCGCCGACGGCACCACCTTCCGTCTGAATCAGGCCGATCTGGGCACCCTGGTGGTCGGCAGCACCCAGAATGATACCCTGGTGGCGCTGGACAAGACCCTGTCGCTGGCAAACACCACCCTGTCGGGGATCGAGGTGATCGCCGCCGCCAACACCACGGGTGCGACCCTGACCATCGGCCAGGACGATCTGATGTCCGGCGGTTCCATCCTGGGCAATCTGGGCATCGACACCGTGGTCACGACCGGCGCGGCGCTGGACCTGTTCTCGGTGGCATTGTCCGGGATCGAGGTGATCGCCATCGGCACCGCCACCGGCCAGACCCTGACCGTTTCCACCAGTCTGCCGGGCGCGGTCCGCACGCTGATCGGCAATAGCGGAATCGACACCCTGCGGGGGCTTTTCCCGCTGCTGAATCTGACGGGGGTGACGCTCAGTTCGGTCGAGGTGCTGCAAGCCGGGTCGTCGGCGGATACCGTGTTCCTGGTGGATCAGGCCAATCTGGCCAGCGGCGGTTTGGTGGTCGGCAACACCGGCACCGACACCCTGGTGGCGGTCGGCACCAGCCTGTCGCTGGCCGGGACCACCCTGTCGTCGGTCGAGGTGTTGAAGGCGGGCACCGCCAATGCCACCACTTTCACCGTGGATGCCGACGATCTGGTGGCCGGGGCCTCGGTGGTGGGCAATGCCGGTCAGGATACCCTGGTGGTGCGGGCCGGGCTGGCCGATCTGTCGGCCGTCACCCTGTCGTCCATCGAGGTCGTGCGCATGGCCGACGGGGCGGCGGGCGGCTTTGGGCTGACACAGGCGCAGATCGCCGCCCTGGGCACGCTGTATGGCAACGCCGCCCTCAACACGCTGGTGATTTCGGGTGCCTCGCTTGACCTTCGGAACACGACGCTGTCGTCGATCGAGGTTCTGAAGGCAGGGGCGGGTGCTGCGACTTTGTTCACGGTGGATCAGTCGGACCTTGCGGCCGGGGGGTCTGTGGTCGGCACCAGCGGTTTGGACACGCTGGTCGTGGGCGG
>JAEXAH010000111.1 GCA_023458315.1 Pseudomonadota bacterium | reverse complement strand
GTCTTCGCCACCAAGGTGGACGGGCTGGCCCATCTGCTGGACGCCACCCGCGACGATCCGCTGCGGGCCATCTGCCTGTTCTCGTCGGTCGCGGCGGTGCACGGCAATGCCGGGCAATGCGATTACGCCATGGCCAACGCGGTGCTGAACAGCGTGGCGCGGGCCGAGGCGGCGCGCCGCCCCGACTGCACCATCAAGGCCATCGCCTGGGGACCGTGGGACGGCGGCATGGTGGGACCGGCGCTGAAGCAGCATTTCCGCCGCCTGTCCATCGGACTGATCGCGCCTGCCGACGGCGCCGCCTTCATGCTGCGGGAACTGGCGCAACCGTCCGCCACCGATGTGGTCGTGACCTGCGTCGGGCACCCGGCGTGAGCGGCTTTCCGCCCATCGCCATCATCGGCCACGCCTGCGTGCTGCCCGGCGCGCTGAGCCCGGCCGAGCTGTGGCGGGCCGTCGTCGCCGGGCAGGATCTGCTGTGCCCGGTGCCGGACGGATACTGGCGGCTCGACCCCGCCCGGGTGCTGGCGCCCCAGGCGGTGGAGCGCACGGTGACGGATCGGGGTGGCTATGTCCGGGGCTTCGACGCGCGGTTCGACGCCGCGGGCTTCGCCTGTCCGCCCCAGGATCTGGCCGGGCTGGACCCGGTGGTGCTGTGGCTGGCCCATTGCGGGCGCGAGGCCCTGCGCGAAGCGGGGCTGGACGTGGCGCCCGCCGCCCGCTGCGGCCTGATCGCGGGCAATTTGTCCTATCCCACCGCCGGTCTGACCGCCTATGCCGAGGCGGTGTGGCTGGACCGGGAGCGGCCCAACCCGGCCAACCGCTTTTCGTCCGGTCTGCCCGCCCGGCTGGCCGCCCGCGCCCTTGGGCTGCACGGTCCCGCCTTTTGCCTGGATGCCGCGTGCGCCTCCTCGCTTTACGCCGTCAAGCTGGCCTGCGACCAATTGCAGGACGGCAGCGCCGACATCATGTTGGCGGCGGGCGTCAATCGCGGCGACGACCTGTTCCTGCACATGGGGTTCAGCGCCCTGAACGCCCTGAGCCCCACCGGGCGCAGCCGCCCCTTCCACCGCGAGGCCGACGGCCTGATCCCCGCCGAGGGCGCCGCCTGCGTAGTGCTGAAGCGACTGGACGACGCCATCCGCGACGGCGACCGCGTTCTGGGGATCATTCGCGGTATCGGCCTGTCCAACGACGGCCGCGGCCGCGGCTTCCTGGTTCCCGACGCCCAGGGGCAGGAACGCGCCATGGCCGCCGCCTATGCCCAGGCGGGGGTCTGCCCCCGGGCGGTGTCGCTGGTGGAATGCCACGCCACCGGCACCACGTTGGGCGACGCCACGGAAATCGCCAGCATGGGGCGGATTTTCGCCGGGCTCGACGGCGTTCCCATCGGATCGTTGAAGTCCAACCTGGGCCATCTGATCGCCGCCGCCGGGCTGGCGGGCATGGTCAAGGTGCTTCAGGCCATGGCGAACGGCATTCGCCCGCCCACCCTGCACGCCGACGGCGCCCCGCTGGACGAGATCGGAACCTCGCCGTTCCGTCTGCTCGACCGGGCGGAACCATGGGAAACCGACGGCCCCCGCCGGGCCGCCGTGAGCGCCTTCGGCTTCGGCGGCAACAACGCCCATCTGATCATCGAGGAATGGCGGCCGACCCGGTCGGCCGTGGCGGTCCGCGCACCCACGCCGCCCTTACGCGTGGCGGTGGTCGGCCTGGCGGTCGTCACCGCCGCCGACGATTTCGCCGCCGCCCTGGCCACCGCGCCGCCGGACGACGACCGGCCGCGCACGCTGGACCGCATCACCCTGGACCTGGACGCCACCCGCTTTCCGCCCGCCGATCTGCACCACGCTTTGCCGCAGCAAGTGCTGGCCATGCAGGCGGTGGCCCGGGCGGTGGCCGACGCCCCGGCCTTGCCCGCCGCCATGACCGGCGTGCTGATGGGCATGGGCTGCGATGCCGAGGTGGCGCGGCGCGGCCTGGGGGTGCGCCTTGCCGATCTGTGCGGCCCCGATGCCCGTGTCGATCTTGGTCCGCCGTTGAATGCCGCCGCGGTGATCGGCACCATGCCCAACATCGTCGCCAACCGCTTCAACGCGCAATTCGACTGGCGCGGCCCCAGCTTTTCGGTGTCGGCGGAAGACGTGTCGGGCATCGCGGCGCTGCGCATCGCCGCCCGCGCCCTGGTGACGGGCGAGTTGGACGCCGCAATCGTCGGCGCGGTGGATCTGTCGTGCGAACCGGTTCACCGATCCGCCCTGGCCGCCTTGCGCGCCGACCCGGCCACACCGGGCGACGGCGCGGCGGTCATGGTTCTGCGCCGTGTCGAGGACGCCCGGGCCGCGGACGAGCCCATCCACGCCATCCTGGACCTGTCACCGTCGGCGGAAACCGACTTCATCCTTGACGGCCCACAGACGCCAAGCCCCGTCACCGCCCGTGTCGGCCACGCCCATGCGGCGTCGGGCCTGCTGCACGTCGCCGCCGCCATCGTCGCCTGCCGTGGCCGCATGAAGCCCGAAAGCGCCGCTGCCGCCCCGCCATGGCTGCATCCCGCCCCCCTGCGCGTCGGCGTGCGGATGGCGGCGCTGGGCGGGACCACCGGGCATCTGACGGTGGAAAGCGGCGACGTGATCCAGCCCGCCATGCCGCCGCCCGCCATCCGTCTGCGCTGGTTCGCCGCCAGCGACCGCGCCGCCCTGCGCGACCGCATCCGCCGGGGCGAGGATGGCGGACAGGGGCCGGTCCGTCTGGCCTTTGCCTGCCCTGTCGGGCAACACGAGGAAACCCTGTCGCGCGCCCTGGCCGTGGCCGAGGGCCGCGCCGCCACCGCGCCGGGCATCCATTTCCGCGACCGCCCCCTGGGCGGTGGACTGGCCTGGGCGTTCACCGGGGCGGCGGCGGCCCATGACGGCATGGGCCGCGAGATGTTCCTGTCCATGCCCGACATCGGGCACGCGGTCATGGCGCGCTTTCCCGAACTGGCCCATGCCGCTGCACGGCTTTACCGATCGGCGGAACCGTTGGATGCCGTGGCGCAATTGCAAGGCTGCGCGCTGATCTGCCAGTCCCACGCCGAAATCAGCCGCCGGGTGCTGGGCCTGTCGCCCCAGGCGGTTCTGGGCCTGTCGTCGGGCGAAACCAACGCGCTGTTCGCCGTGGGCGTCTGGACCGACATGGGCGACATGTTCGCCGAAATCGCCCGGGCGGGCATCTACGGCACCCTGCTGACCGGCCCATGCCGTGCCGCCGCCGAGGCGTGGGGGCATGACGGCGCCGTGGATTGGCGCAACTGGCGCCTGCTGGCCCCGCTTGCCGAGGTGGAAGCCGCCCTGGCCGATCAGCCGCGCGTCGCCGTCACCATCGTCAACGCGCCGCAGGATTGCGTCATCGGCGGCGATGCCGCCGCCTGCCGCGCGGTGATCGCACGCATCGGACAGCACCGCGCCCTGCCGCTGGGCCAGGACATGGTGGTCCATTGCGCCGAACTGGCGCCCGCCGCGTCGGTCTGGCGAAAGATCCACAGCCGGGCCACCACGCCCCCCGACGGCATCGCCGTCTATGCCAACGCCTTCGGTGCGGCCTATGTGCCGTCCAGGGCGGCCTGCGCCGAGGCGTTGACCGTTCAGGCGCTGGAAAAGGTGGACTTCCCCCGCACCATCCGCCGTGCCCATGACGACGGCGTGCGCATCTTCGTCGAACACGGCCCGCGCAACGCCCTGACCCGCGCCATCGGCGCCATCCTGGCCGACCGCGACCATCTTGCCGTCAGCCTGGACCATCCCGGCCGTGCCCCGCTGGAGCAATTGGCCCATGTGGCGGCCGAGTTGTTCGCCGCTGGACTGGACCCGGCCATGGCCGAAGTGGCGCGGCGCCTGATTCCCCCTGCCGCGCCGGAACCGGCGCGCCCCCTGACCTTCGCCGCCCATGCCGCCCCGGTGGCGGTGCGCGTGGGCCAACCCATGCCGCCCGCGCCGCCGCTGCCGCCGGTCGCCGACCTGCCGCCCCCCGATTTGTCGGCGCTGCGTCCGGCCCCGCCCCCCACGGCGGCGGTACCGGCGGAAACACCGACAGACTCGCCGCTGGGCCGCATCCTCGCCCGCACGGCGGCGCTGCATGTCGGCTATCTTCAGGCCGCGTCGGACCTGCACCGGCTTTATCTGCAAGGCTTCGGCGCGGCGTCCTCTGCGGTTCCGGCCCCCAGCGGGCCGTTGTGGACCCGCGCCCAGTTGGAGGTGCTGGCATCGGGCAAGGTGTCGGACGTCTTCGGCCCGCTGTTCGCGCCCCAGGACGCCTATCCGCGTCAGGTCCGCATGCCCGAACCACCCTTGCTGCTGGTGGACCGCGTGCTTTCCATCACCGGCGAGCCGGGTAGCATGGGATTGGGGTCCATCGTCACCGAGACGGATGTCACCGACCAATCGTGGTATCTGCATGACGGTCGCATGCCGGTGGGGCTGGCCATCGAATCGGGACAGGCCGACCTGCTGCTGATTTCCTGGCTGGGGGCCGATTTCCGCAACAGGGGCGAACGCGTCTATCGCCTGCTGGGCTGCGAGATGACCTATCACGAAGGGGGATTGCCACGGGGCGGCGACACCCTGCGCTACGACATCCACGTGGACGGCCATGCCCGCATGGGCGAGGTCGGGCTGTTCTTCTTCCATTACGACTGCCGCATCGGCGACCGGTTGGTGCTGTCGGTGCGCAACGGTCAGGCCGGGTTCTTCACCGATCAGGAACTGGCCAATTCCGGCGGCGTGCTGTGGCGGGCCGAGGACGATTGCCCCAAGGACGATGCCCGCCTGGACCCGCTGCCCTGTCCGTCGCGCCATCGCGCCTTCACCTCGGACCAGCTTGACCTGTGGACATCGGGGCGGGCCTTCGCCTGTTTCGGCCCAGGCTTCGAACTGGCTGGCAGCCACCAGCGCACGCCGACCCTGCCCACGGGGCGCATGCGGCTGATCGACGCCGTGACCGCGTTCGACCCCCAGGGCGGCCCCTGGGGGCGGGGCTATCTGCGCGCCGAAAGCCATGTGCCGACCGATGCGTGGTTCTATGCGGGCCATTTCAAGAACGACCCCTGCATGCCCGGCACGCTGATGGCCGAAGGCGCGGTGCAGGCGGTGGCGACCTTCATGGCGGCGGGCGGCTTCACCATCCGGCGCGATGGCTGGCGGTTCGAACCGGTGCCGGAGGAAACGGCCCGCTTCGTATGCCGGGGACAGGTCATCCCCGATGCCGCACACCATCTGATCACCGAAGTCTTCGTCGAGGAAATCGCCGACGGCCCCACGCCCATCGTCCGCGCCGCCCTGCTGTGCAGTTCCGACGGCTTCAAGGTGTTCCACTGCCGCAGCTTCGCGGTGCGCATGGTCCCTGACTGGCCGCTGGGCCAGGGCCGCCACCTCTTGCCCGAAACCCTGGAACCGCCCCGCATCGTCGGCACCCGGGGCGACGTGCGCGGCGATTACGCGGCGCTGCTGGCCTGCGCCTGGGGCGCCCCGTCGGCGGCCTTCGGCAGCATGTACGCCCGCTTCGACGCCGGTCGGGTGCCGCGCCTGCCCGGTCCGCCCTATCATTTCATGTCGCGGGTGGTGGCGCTGGATTGCCCCGCCGGCGAACCCACCCTGGGCGGCACCATCGCCGTGGAATACGACGTCGATGCCGATGCCTGGTATTTCGCCGACAATGCCGCGCCGGTGATGCCGTTCTGCGTCTTGATGGAGGTGCTGCTGCAACCCTGCGGCTGGCTGGCCTCGTACATGGGGTTCGCCCTGGCCTCGGACGACGACCTGGCCATCCGCAATCTGGATGGCGACAACGCCCGCGTCCTGGCCGAAGTCGCCCGTGGCGATCGCCGGATTCGCACCGAGGCAACGCTGACCCGCTTCTCGCGGGCGGGCGGCATCACCCTGATCGCCTTCGCGGTCAAGGCCCTGGTGGACGGCCGACCGCTGATGGAACTGGAAACCGCCTTCGGCTTCTTCGCCGCCGCCGCGTTGGCGAAGCAGACCGGATTGCCGCCGCTGCCCGCCGATGCGGCGCGGGGATTGGCGCCCGCCGATGCGGTCGTGGAACCGCGCCGCACCCGTCTGGCCCAGGGCAGGCTGCGCATGGTGGACCAGATCACCGGCTGGTGGCCCCAGGGCGGCGAGGCCGGGCTGGGTTTGGCGCGGGGCCGCCAGGAGGTCGATCCCGAATCCTGGTATTTCAAGGCCCATTTCTTCCAGGACCCGGTCCAGCCCGGTTCGCTGGGCGTCGAGGCGCTGCTGCAATTGCTGGAACGGGCCATGGTGCTGGCCGGGCTGGATGCCGGGCTGCCCTCGCCACGCTTCCAGGGGGCCGCCCTGGGCCACACCCTGCGCTGGAAATATCGCGGTCAGGTCGTGCCCACCAACCGCGCAGTCACCACCGAGATCGAACTGGTGCGGATCGAGCGGGACGAGCACGGCGTGCTGGCCGTGGCACGCGGCAGCCTGTGGGCCGACGGCCTGCGCATCTACGAGGTGGACGGCCTGGCCGCGCGTCTGGTGCCGGGCGACGGCATCCGGCTGGACCTGGACGGCGCGCCCTGGCTTGGCGATCACCGCCCCACCCATACGGTCCCGGTGGTTCCGCTGACCTGCCTTGCCGACATCATGGCCGCCGCCGTCCCTGGCGGCCGCCTGGTCGCCATTCAGGATGTCAGAATTGCCCGCTGGGCGGCCGTTCCGCTGACCCTGACGCCCAAGGTCGAACCCGATGGCCTTGTCCGCCTGCATGACGACGACGGCGTGCTGGCGAGCGGCCGGGTGGTGCGGGCGGCGGATTGGCCGCCGCCGCCGCGACCGTTGCCGCCGCTGGCCGATTGCCCGCCCGCGCCGTGCCCCTATGCCGCCGCCGAACTGTTCCACGGCCCGGCCTTCCAGCTTGTCACCGGGCTGCACAGCGGACCGGGCGGCGCCTTCGCCGAACTGGATGCCGCCAAGGCGGCCCGGGTACCCGGAGAAATCGGCCCGGCCCTGCTGGATGCCGGGCTGCACCTGACCTCGCGCCATGCCCCCGAACGATGGTGGGGCGCGGCGGCGGCGGGGATGCTCGCCTATCCCAGCCATATCGAACGCCTGTGCTTTTTCGGCCCGACGCCGCGCGACGGCACCGTCCGGGTCGAGGCCCGCCCCCTGCCGCTGGACGCCCAGGGCCGGGTCCGGTCGCGGCTGCAATGGCTGTGCAACGGCAGCGTCTGGGCCGAGATGGAGATGGCCGACGCCCTGCTGCCCAAGGGGGCGTTGGGCGAGGCCCCGGCGCTGGACCGGCAGGCATTCCTGCGCGACCGCGCGGCGGTGCCGGGGATGCACCTGTCGCGGCGCGACAATGGCGCCTCGCGGCTGAGCCCCCGCGAGGTGGCGGCCAGCAATTGGCTGCCGGGAACGCTGGAGACCATCTATGGCGTCTCGGGCAGCCATTCCCCCATGGCCCGCGACATCGCCGCCAAGGAACACGCCGCCGAGCGTCTGGGCGTGCATCCCGGGCGGATCGAGCTGGACGGCGACATCGCCCGTTGCGCCATGGCGCCGCTCAACCCCATGGCACTGACCGTCGCCACCGACGGCGCCGACCATGTGGTGAGCGGGGAATTGCCCGCAACCCCCGACATCGCGCCGGTGCAGGCGTTCTGGCGGTCGCGCCTGGGGGCGGGCGACTGGCCGGTGGACGACCTGTTCTCGGCGCTGGTCGCCGAATTCGTCGGCCAGGTCCGGCTGGCGGCGCCCGAGCATCTGGCGCGCATCCGCGACCGGGGCGCGCTGTTTCTGGGCAACCATCAGGTGGCGGTGGAATCCCTGACCTTCACCCTGGTGGCCAGCGCCTTGACCGGACGGCCGATCTTCACCGTCGCCAAGGCCGAACACCGCCATAGCTGGATGGGCAGGCTTCTGGATTTGTGCGCCGCCTATCCCGGCATCGCGTTGCCGCCGATGATGATGCCGTTCAACCGCGAAGACCCCGCCGCCATGCTGGGGCTGGCGCAGCAGGCCGCCCAGGCGATCACCCAAGCGGGCATGTCCATGATGGTCCATGTGGAGGGAACGCGGGCGCTGGCCTGCCACCAGCCGGTTTCCCGCCTGTCCGGGCTGTTCCTGGATCTGGCGGTCAAACTGGACGTGCCGGTGGTGCCGGTTCGCTTCGTCGGCGCCCTGCCGGTGGATGCCGCGCCCGAGCGGCTGGACTTTCCCGTGGGCTTCGCCCGCCAGGACATCCATGTCGGCCCCCCGCTATGGCCCGAGGACCTGGCGCGCCTGCCCCTGGCCGAACGCAAGACAACCGTGCTTGCGGCCATCAACGGCACCGGTCCGGCGCTGGACGATGAAATCCCCAACCCGCCGCGCCCGGGCTTCGAAGCCGCCGCCACGGCCTTGGCCGCCAATTGCCGCCTTGCCCCCGCCAGCGCCGCGATCATGCAGGCGGTGCTGAACCGGGTTCCCGCCGACCGGCCGCTGGCGCGTCTGGCCCGCCGCGTCGCCCAGGACGAACCCGAAGCGGAACGCGATCCCTGGCTGCGGGCGTTGGCGACGTGGTGCCGACCTCAATAGATGGGAATGCCGACCACGAACAGGCCGAAGACGCCAAGCAAGGCATGCGAAACGCTGCTGCCGACCAGCGACCCCTGGCGGGCGAAGATCCAGCCCCAATACAGCCCGATGGGGAACACCGCCAGGGCAAGGCCGATGGACACATGCAGATGGGTGGCGCTGAACAGCATGTTCGACAGGATGATGGCTTCCAGCGTCTTGTAGCGGCTGGTCAGGAAAAGCTGGAAACACGCCTGGGTGCCACGGGCAATGGTTTCCTGAATGGGCGTGAAGGCGCAATAGGCCGTGCCATAGATGACGATTTCGGCCAGCGTCAGCCCGGTCGAGCCGGACAGGTCGAAGACCGGCTGCCCCTGCCACGAGGGAATGAACGTCACCCCCAGCCATTTCAGCGCCACGATCAGCACGGCGACGGGAAGCGAAAGCACAACGCCTTCCGCGGTGTTGCGGCGCCAGTTCCGCAGGGTGAAACCATAGGTGCTGGGCGGCCACGGACTGGTCTTGACCGTCCGGTACACGCCGATGGCGAAGGCGGTCAGGATGGGCAGGCTGATCAGCGAGGTGTCGGGCACCACCTTGCTGAGCGCGGTGGTGACGCCCAGGGCGAACATGTAGAAGCACAGCCCGATCAGCAGACGGGTGATGAACTTGCCCATCTCGACGCGGTTTTCCGCTTCGTCCAACTGCCGCCGCAACGTCTCGACCGTCGCTTCGTTGGTGCGGCGCAGGCGCGCCGCCAACTCATAGGCCAGATTGATCTTGAGACGGCTGTCGATGCCGATGTCACGGTCCTCGCAAGCATGCAGACGAGCGACCGGAATGGCGATGACCTCACTGTCCTCGACCGCCCGCACCGCGCCCGAACGCGGACCACTGTCCAACAGCGAAACCTCGCCGATGCTCTGGCCCGCGGTCAAAAGGGCAAGCCGGTGACGGGCATCCGAGCCATCCTCGCGCTTCAGAACCTCGAAACTGCCGGACACAATGAAGAACAGGACGTCGCCGGAATCCCCCTCATCGAACAGGAAGTGGCCCGCGGCGATTGCCCGGGGGGAATCCATGATGGCGGCCAGTTGACGGATATTCTCATCCGAGAACCCGACCAGCAAAGGCGCCTTCCGTAGCGACGCATCCACGTCCAGAAGCGGCACATGGTCCGACGCCTCCGAAACATCCTTCATCACGCCCCATCCCGTTAAAGCCACCCCCGTCCCCACGACGACTGAGCAATAAAGCGGAAGATTGATTTTGGAAACATCAACGGATGTTGACGTTTCCAGAGGCGACATCTCCCGCCGGGCATGTGACACGGAACATCCGGGACAAAATGGCACGCCTTGGCGGCTTCAAGGCGCGGCTAGCTGTGGGGTCGCATGAGGTTGTCCCCGGTCAGGCCGAGTCGGCTGATGGGTGTCTGCGCCTTCAAGCTACCATGGGGCCGGTGCCAGTTGTAGCGGTGCAGCCATCGAGGCAGTTCGTCGGCG
>JAEXAH010000110.1 GCA_023458315.1 Pseudomonadota bacterium | reverse complement strand
CCGGGGGGGCCGCCGGGCGGCCCCGGGCCGGGGGCCCCCCCGCCGCCGCCCAAGCCCCGCCCCACCCCGCCCATCACCAAGCGCGAGGAACCCAATTCCCGCATCGTCCGCGTCATCGACACCACCTATACCTTCCACCGCGTGGACGCGCAGATGGACAAGGTGCAGGGGCGCAAGGTGGTGTGCGGCTGGGAAACCTTCCTGGACGAGAACGACAAGACCTCACGCGCGGTGCTGAACCAGTTCGAGGACGGGTTCTATGCGCCGTGGGCGGTATCGGGGGTGTTTTCCGACTTCGCGGGCGCGGCGGCGGTCGAAGTGGTGGTGCGCACCATGCAGCGGCATTTCGTCTTCACCACCCGCAAAACCGACGCCACCCGCAAGACCCTGACCAACATTGTCCTGCCCGCCACCGCCGTCCTGGGCGTGCTGGCCGGCTATCTGATGGGCGTACTGCACTAGACCATGACCGAAACCTCCTCTTCCCTTGCCGGACCGGCGATCATCCTGGTGCGGCCGCAATTGTCGGAAAACATCGGCACCGCCGCCCGCGCCATGCTCAACAACGGCCTGACCGACCTGCGGCTGGTGGCGCCCAAGCCCGACTGGCTGAGCGACCGCGCCATCGCCGCCGCCTCGGGTGCCGATCAGGTGGTGCTGGGCGCCAAGGTGTTCGACACCACCGAGGCCGCAATCGCCGATTTGCAACGGGTGTGGGCGACCACGGCGCGCAACCGCTTCATGGTCAAGCCGGTGGACACCCCAAAGACCGCCGCCGAGGTCATGCGCGGCCTTGCCGCCGACGGCCAGCGTTTCGGCGTGCTGTTCGGCCCCGAACGCACCGGCCTGCACAACGACGACGTCGCCCTGGCCGACACGGTCGTCACCGTGCCGCTGAACCCCGATTACTCGTCGCTGAACCTGGCGCAATGCGTGCTGCTGATTTCCTATGAATGGTATCAGGCCGGTGGCCCGGAACTGCCGGAACGGCACATGACCAAGGGCTTTCAGCCGCCCGCCAGCAAGGAAAAGCTGATCGGCTTCTTCGAGCATCTCGAGCGCGAGCTGGACGAATGCGGATTCCTGCGCCACCCCGACAAACGCCCTGTGATGGTGCGAAATATCCGCAATATATTCCAGAGGGCGAATTTGACCAACCAGGAAGTGCAAACCCTGCATGGCATCGTGCACGAATTGGTGACGCTGCGGCACAGCAAGGCTAATACCAAGGAATAATTCAGTATTCCCTAAATCCGTTCCTTGCGGATTTCCGCAATATACAGGACGCGCCGGTTGGGCGTAGTCAATCCTCCCCCTTGCGCACAAGAAATACACGGGGCGGAGGAAAACCATGCTGCACGGCATCAAATTCGGCGCCCGTCTGGCCATCCTGCTGGCGGTCAGCGTCGTCCTGGTGGCGGCCATCGCCGCCACCGGCACCCTGGGCGGCCACCAATTGTCGCGCGGCATCGAAACGGTGTACGGCAGCCGGGTGGTGCCGCTGGGACAACTGGCGCAGATCCAGGACGGCATCAACCGGGTGGGCAGCGCCGTGTCCACCATCGTGCTCAGCGATTCCCGCTTCACCCTGGAACGCATGGAAAAGGACATCGCCGCCGCCGAGGCCGACGTGGACCGGCTGTGGCAAGCCTATGCCGCCGGGGCGCTGTCCGCTGACGAACGCGGCCTGGAGGCCGCCTCGCACGAGGCGGTGCGGGCGTTCTTCAGCGCAGCCACGGAAACCCTGGACCTGATGCGCAAGGGCGATTCCTTCGGCGCGCGCGAGACGCTGGAGGAACGCACCGCCCGCGATTTCAACGCCGCAACCGAGGCGGTGCGCGGCCTGATGGACCTGCAAATCGCCCTGGCCCGCGACGAATTCGAAGGCGCCATGGCGTCGTGGCGGCTGGCGGGTGGCATCGCCCTGGCGGTCGGCCTGCTGGGGCTGTTGATCCTGGCCGGGGTTTCGACCCTGGTGGCGCGGTCCATCACCCACCCCATGGCGGCGATCCTGGCGGCCATGGACCGTCTGGCCCAGGGCGACACCGGTATCGCCGTCGATGGCGCCGGGCGCCGCGACGAGATCGGCGCCATCGCCCGCGCCCTGGTGGCGTTCAAGGACGCGGCGCTGGAACGCGAGCAATTGCGCGCCGCCCAGGCGGAAAGCGACAGCCGCGCCGCCGCCGAGCGCCGCGCCGCCCGCGAGCGCATGGCCAGCGATTTCGATTCGTCGGTGCGCGGTCTGGTGGGCGACGTCGCCCAGGCCGCCGCCCGCATGGAGGATGCCGCCCGCCAGTTGGGCCGTCTGTCCCAGGACGCCCGCCACGACGCCGCCCAGGTGGATTCGGCCGCGCGCGAGGCGGCGGGCTCGGCCACCCAGGTGGCGGGGGCCACCGGCCAGCTTTCGGCCTCGATCGGCGAGATCGGCCGCCAGGTCGAGGAATCCAACCGCATCGCCGCCGAGGCGGCGGCGCAATCGGGCCGCACCACCGCCATCATGCGCGATCTGGCGACCAGCGCCGGGCGCATCGGCGAGATCGTGTCCATGATCAGCGCCATCGCCAACCAGACCAACCTGCTGGCGCTGAACGCCACCATCGAGGCGGCGCGGGCGGGCGAGGCCGGAAAGGGCTTCGCCGTGGTGGCGCACGAAGTCAAATCCCTGGCCAACCAGACCGCCCAGGCCACCGACGAGATCGGCGCCCAGGTCGCCAACGTCCAGGCCGAGACGGAAAAGGCGGTGGGCGCCATCCGCGCCGTCGATCACATCATCGAGCGCATGAACGCCATTTCCGCCACCGTCGCGGCGGCGGTGGAGCAGCAGGCCGCCGCCACCGGCGAGATCGTGCGCGGCATCGAACGGGTATCGGCCAACACCGCCGCCGTCAGCGTCAGCCTGAACAGCGCCGTGCGCGCGGTCGAGGCGGCGGGCGCCGCCTCGGGCGACGTGCTGGCCACCGCCGAAACCCTGTCGGGCAACGCCACCACCCTGGACGACGCCGTGGACGGCTTCCTGTCCGACCTGCGCTCGGTGCGGCGGGGTTAAGCTGGCGTCAACCGGCCGCGCCCTATGCTGAGCGAAAGCAAGGGAGGCGCGGCGTGGAATTGCTCAAGGCTTACTGGTCGGTAGAGGAAATCACCACCAACGTCATCATCCTGATGCACCTGCTGGGCGCCCTGGCGGTGGGTGTGCTGATCGGCTACGAACGATCCTTCCACGGCCGCGCCGCCGGCATCCGCACCTATGCCCTGGTCTGCGTGGCATCCTGCGTGCTGACGGTGATCAACGCCTATCCCGGCCATTGGTTCGGCGGCCTGTCCACCCCGCCCACCTTCGCCGATCCCACCCGCGTCATGCAGGGCATCATGACCGGCATCGGTTTTCTGGGGGCGGGCGTCATCATGAAGGAAGGCATGTCGATCCGCGGCCTGTCCACCGCCGCCTCCATCTGGATGACGGCGGCCATCGGCGTGGTGATCGGCCTGGGCTTCTATGGCGCCGCCATCTCGGCGGCAATCATCACCGTGGCGCTGATGAGCGGCGTGCGCAGCATCGAAACCGCCCTGCCCCACACCACCATCATGCATCTGACGCTGAAATTTCCCCGCGCCCAGGCCCCGCGATCGGCGGATTTGCGCCGAATTCTGGAAGACTGCGGCTGGGAAGTGTCGGACTGGACCTTCCATCTGGGCGATGAAGGCAGCCGCTATCAGTACGAAATGGTGCTGCACGCCCGTTCCCCGGCCCGCTCGGCGCCGCTGGTCGAGGCGTTGGACCACATGGACGGGCTGCTGGAATACCGGCTGTCGCCGACCCGGAATTAGCCTCCTCGCCGGGGACCGCCCTTGTCTTCCTTGGCCCGGTACATGGCGCGGTCGGCGGCTTGCAGCAGACTTTCCACGTCGTCGGAATCGTCGGGATACAGCGCGATGCCGACACTGGCCTCCAGCTTCAGGGACAATTCCTCGACCCGCATCGGGGCATGGATGGCGGCCAACAGCTTGGCGGCCACCGCCTCGGCCTCTTCCCGCGCCTCCAGACCTTCCAGAATGGCGACGAATTCGTCGCCGCCCAGCCGCGCCACGCAATCGCTTGACCGCAACGCCGCGCGCAGCCGCCCGGCCAGCGCCACCAGCACCGCGTCGCCCACCGCGTGGCCGTGGCGGTCGTTGACCGGCTTGAAGCGGTCGAGGTCGATGAAAGCCAGCGCCGCCTTGCCGTCGGCGCGGCGCGCCCGCGCCAGGGCGTCGTCGGCCCGCACCCGGAAATAAGCGCGGTTGGGCAGGCCGGTCAGTTCGTCGTGAAAGGCCAGATGCAGCATGCGCTGCTCGCGCGCCTTGTCCTCGGTGATGTCGCGCACGGTGCCGATCATGCGCATGGGGCGGCCCGACACGTCGCGGATGGTATCGCCGGTTTCGCGCAGCCAACGCACGGTGCCGTCACCCCACACCACCCGGTATTCCTGGTCATGCGGTCCGGCGCCGCCGACGCAGGCGATCTCGCCCTCACGCACGCGGGCGGCATCCTCGGGATGCAGCATGGCGCAGAACAGGGCATAGCTGGGCACCACCTCGCCGGGGCGGAAGCCGAACATGGGGAACACCTCGTCCGACCAGTGCAGGGTATCGCTGTCCACCCGCCAGTCCCAGGTGCCGACGCCGCTGACCGTCTGCGAGGTGCGCAGGCGGTCCAGATCGGCGCGCAGGCGGGCATTGTCCGCACGCTCGAACCGCAACGCCCGCATCAGCCGACGGGCACGCCCGTCGGCCAGCGGAATGGCGACGGCGATGGGCGCGGCCACCGCCATGGCGGCCAGGATGATCTGCGACCAGTCGTTCATGACCGGGATGATAGCCACATCATTCCGGGGCGGAAAGGGACCCCCGGTTGTGCGCAATCCCCAGCCTCGAGCTGCGCGCCTTTAATCTGAGGCGCGCCGCTCCTGCGCCCATTGCGGGCGCGGCCAAGGGTTTCGGAGAAACCCGCCCGGCGAGGGAAAATGATGAAGGTTAGACTGTGATGCACATTTAGGGCATCACAGTCTAGCCAACGCCGCCGCCGCCGCCCGCGCCAGGGCGTGCAGGGCCATGCTTTCGCGGTCGCTGGGGTCGTGGTATTCCGCCCAATAGGAACCGATGGCCGCCTCGCCGCATTCGCCCACCGGCACCATCTGCATGCTTTTGACGAAAGTGCGGCGGTAAACGTCCTGGGGAATGCGGTCGTCCAGGAAGATGTTGGGAATGACCGCCGCCTGACGGTGGTTCATCACCCAGCCCGAGACGCAGATGGTGGTGGGAAAGCGTTGCCCCTTCCACAACGGGCTGATGCCGTCTTCGTCCAGGTAATGGCAGAAGCCGTTTTCGTTGATGACGAAGGTGATGCCGTCGCAGCCCACCATGCGCCGCCCGGCGCGGATGACCGCCGCCGCCACGTCCTCGACCGAGGCGGCGCGGGCCAGCCGCGCCTCCAGGTCCTCCATTCCGACAAAGGGCATCGACGCGCCTCCGGCCCGGCTAAGCTTCGTCAAGCTTACACGTTACAGCGGCATTTTTTAATGTTGCTAAAGTCTGAGGAAGCCTGTTCCGGAAAGTTCCGACCTGAGGTCGGAACTTTCCCATGGCCCCTCGCCGGGCGCAGGCATGCGCCTGCTTGTGGGCGAAGCCCACCCTCGCAAAGCTCGGGCCGCCCTGGGGCGTCGTTTGCCCCTGCGGGGCGGCACGGCCGCGGCCTCAATGGCCGCAAACCAGTTCCACGAATGAAAATTCGTGGAACTGGTATCATACCCCCTTGCGCAGATCGCGGACGCGGATGGCTTTGCCCTCGCTGCGCGGCAATTCGCCGGGCAGGCGGATGATCACCTCGGCCGAGACGCCGATCATGGTCTTCAGGTGGTGGCGCACCTGATGGGCCAGCAGCCCCCGCGCTTCCTCGCCGCGCACCTCGGCGGCCTCGGCCTCGACGGTCAGGTGGTCCAGGCTGCCCTGGCGCGACACCACCAACTGGTAATGGGGCGCCAGGCCGGGGAAATCCACCAGCACCGCCTCGATCTGGCTGGGATACAGGTTGACGCCGCGGATGATCAGCATGTCGTCGTTGCGGCCGGTGACGCGCAGGATACGCAGATGGGTGCGGCCGCACGGGCATTGCTCGTCGGTCAGGCGGGTGATGTCGCGGGTGCGATAGCGGATCATGGGCAGGCCGATCTTGGTCAGCGTGGTGATGACCAACTCACCCGCCTCGCCCATGGGCAGCGGTTCCTGGGTTTCGGGGTCCACCACCTCGAACAGAAAATGGTCTTCCCAGCCGTGCAGGCCCAGGCGGTACTGGCATTCCATGGCGACGCCCGGCCCCATGACCTCGGACAGACCGTAGGAATCCACCGACTTGATGCCCAGGCGGCGATCCAGTTCGGCGCGCATGGCCTCGGACCACGGTTCGGCACCGAACACCCCGACCCGCAACGCACCGGTGGACAGGTCGATGCCCATGCGTTCGGCGGCTTCCGCCAGATTCAGGGCATAGGACGGCGTGGCGTTCAGCACGGTGGCGCCGAAATCGCGGATCAGGGCGATCTGGCGCTCGGTCTGGCCGCCCGACATGGGGGTGACGGTGCAGCCCAGACGCTCGGCGCCGTAATGGAAGCCCAAGCCGCCGGTGAACAGGCCGTAGCCCAGGGAATTGTGCATGACGTCGCCCGGCCGCGCCCCGGCGCAGGCCAGCGAGCGGGCGATCAGGTCGGCCCAGGTGTCGATGTCCTCACGGGTATAGCCGACCACGGTCGGCTTGCCGGTGGTGCCGGAACTGGCGTGCAGGCGCACCAGTCGCTCGCGCGGGACGGCGAACAGGCCAAAGGGATAATT
The DNA here is from genome assembly GCA_023458315.1 of Pseudomonadota bacterium. GTDB lineage: Bacteria > Pseudomonadota > Alphaproteobacteria > Rhodospirillales > Magnetospirillaceae > Magnetospirillum. Next base: position 3,183 of record JAEXAH010000110.1, on the reverse strand, counting down.
GTCGCGCAGGTCGGTCTTGACCGTGAACGGAAAGCGCCGCAAATCGTCCAGCCCGCGCAGATCGTCGGGCGTGACACCCCGCGCGGCGAAGGCGGCGCGGGTGTGCGGCACGTTGGCGTAGGCATGGGCCAGGGTACGCTTCAGGCGCTCCAGTTGCAGGCGCTTGAGGTCGGCGCGGTCCATGCGCTCGACCTCGGGGGCGAACATGTAGGTGGCGGCCGCCGCTGTTGCGGTCATGATCCCTCTCTCTCGTCGGACGACCCGCTCTTATCGGCGGATCAGCGGGTGTACCGCTTTGTCCTCAAGCTTCCAAGGGACTTTTCGCACCCGGCGTCAGACGCCGAGATCCGGCACCCCGGCATACAGGTCCAGCGCCTCGGGATTGGCCAGCGCCTCCTTGTTCTTGACCGGGCGGCCATGCACCACGTCGCGCACCGCCAGTTCGACGATCTTGCCCGATTTGGTGCGCGGGATGTCGGCCACCGCGATCACCTTGGCCGGGACGTGGCGCGGCGTGGTGTTGTCGCGGATCTTGCGCTTGATGGCGTCGGTCAGGTCCGGCGTCAGGGCCACGCCGTCGCGCAGACGCACGAACAGCACCACCCGCACGTCGCCCGCCCAGTCCTGGCCGATCACCAGGCTTTCCAGCACCTGATCGAATTGTTCGACCTGACGGTAGATTTCCGCCGTGCCGATGCGCACGCCGCCGGGATTGAGGGTGGCGTCGGAACGGCCATAGACGATGATGCCCTGATGCCCGGTCAGTTCGACCCAATCGCCATGGCACCAGATGCCGGGATATTTGTCGAAATACGCCTTGCGGTATTTTTCGCCGTCGGGATCGTTCCAGAACCCGACCGGCATGGACGGAAAGGCCATGGTGCAGACCAGTTCACCCTTTTGGCCCTCGACCGGGCGGCCGTCATCGTCGAACACCTCGACCTTCATGCCCAGGCCGCGGCACTGGATTTCGCCGCGATGCACCGGGCCGGTGGGATTGCCCAGCATGAAGCACGACACGATGTCGGTGCCGCCCGAGATCGAGGCCAGTTGCACGTCGCGCTTGATCTTGCCGTACACGTAGTCGAAGCCCTCGGGCGCCAGCACCGAACCGGTCGAGGCGATGGTGCGCAGCGCCGCCAATTGGTGGGTTGCGGCCGGTTCCAGCCCCATCTTGGCGGTGGCGTCCAGCCACTTGGCCGAGGTGCCGAAGAAGGTGCAACCCTCGGCATCGGCGAAATCCCACAGGATGCGGCCATCGCGCGCCGACGGATTGCCGTCGTACAACAACAGCGTGGCCTCGGCCGCCAGGGCGCTGACCAGCCAGTTCCACATCATCCAACCGCAGGTGGTGAAATAGAACACCCGGTCGTCGCGTCGGGCGTCGGAATGCAGCACATGTTCCTTGAGATGCTGGATCAGCGTGCCGCCCGCCGAATGCACGATGCATTTGGGTACCCCGGTGGTCCCCGACGAAAACATGATGTACAGCGGATGGGCAAAGGGCAGCCGCGTGTATTCCACCGCCCGCGCGGCGAACGGCGCCACGAAATCGGCCAGATGCACGGCCTTGGAGACGGTGGCGATGTCGGCGCGGTCGTCGGTGTAGGGCACCACCACCACCGTCTTCAGGCCGGGCATGCCCGCGACGATGTCGGGCAGTTTGTCGATGCTGGAATGGCGCTTGCCGGAATAGAAATAGCCGTCGGCCGACACCAGCACGGTGGGCGCGATCTGGCCGAAACGGTCCAGCACGCCCTGCACGCCGAAATCGGGCGAGGCCGACGACCAGATGGCGCCCAACGACGACGTCGCCAGCATGAAGGCCACGCTTTCCGGCATGTTGGGCAGGTATCCGGCGACGCGGTCGCCAATTCCGACCCCCGCCGCCTTCAGCGCCTGTTGCAGCCGCGACACCAGGGCATGCAATTCGGCGAAGGACAGGCGGCGGCGGACCCGGTCCTCGCCCCAGAACACCAGGGCGTCGCCATCGTCATGGCGCCGCAGCAGGTTTTCCGCGAAATTCAGCCGCGCCTCGGGGAACCATGCGGCGCCCGGCATCTTGTGGACGTCGTCCACCACCACGGCGCCCGGGCCGTCGCCGACGATGCCGGTGAAATCCCACACCAGCCGCCAGAATTCCTGGGGCGCGGCCACCGACCACCGCCACAATCCGGCATAATCGTCCACGGCGGCGCCGAAGCGGCGGTTGGCCTGGGTGATGAAGGCGGTCAGGTTGGCGGCGGCGGCGCGTTCGGCCGTGGGCTGCCACAGCAGGCTCGACATGACGAAGACTCCCCGTTTTGTTTTGCGAGCAGTCTAGAATGCGGCGACGGAAATATGAAGCGCGGCTCTACAGCAAGATCAGCCCCTGGGTGATGGCCTTGGCCACCGCCTGGGCGGTGGTGGCGGTGCCCAGCTTCTCGCGCGCCGAGCGCAGCGCCCCGGCCACGTCCGGTTCCGGCCGGTGGATGCGGCCCGAGATTTCCCACAGCGAATGGCCGTTGGCGATGCCGGTCAGACATTGCCGTTCCATGGGGCTCAGTTCGTCCTCGGGGGTCTGCACGTCCAGCAGCCGCTCGACGGCGGTGTGGTAATAGACCGCCAACAGCTTCAGCCGGTTCTGGCCCGCCATCACCTGCTTCAGTTCCTCGACCGATTTGAAGGCGTAGCACAGCATGGCGACGCAGCCTTCGGCGGTGTGGAAGGGAATGGTGAAGCCGTCACGGATGCCGTATTCGGCCGCTTCGGCGAACAGCTTGCGCTGGGCGGGGCTGAGGCCGCCGGGCCGCGACGACAGGAAGCGCCAGGCGAACGGCAGGTGGGTGCGCTGCGCCTCCAGCACCACCGGGTCGATGTACTGATAGCCGTTGGCCATGTAATGGGCCATCCAGGCCGGGGGATAGGCGCTGTCGATATAGGGCTGGGCCAGGCCGGGGCGGGAATTGCCGTAGACATAGTAATCGACGCCGACGGCACTGGCGAAGCGTCGCATGGCCGATTGCAGGGCGGGCAGATCCTCGGCCCACAGCAGGTCCGTCGTCAGGTCCGAAACCCAGCTATCCACGCCCCGCGCCCTCCCGCAAAAACCGAGCAACAAGAACTCTACTCGCCTTTTGGACGTCCAACCAGGGTTTTAGATGCGCTACAAACTAGCCCAGATGGTTGTCGGGGGGTTGAGCC
>JAEXAH010000109.1 GCA_023458315.1 Pseudomonadota bacterium | reverse complement strand
CTCTCGACCGGTCGGCGTTAGAACGGCATTCTTGTGGATGCCCATTCGGTCCCCCTGATTAAGCCAAAGTGTCGCAACTTCAGCTTCCTCGGTTCAGACCGAGTGGGCAACCTCCTGAGACTCCACACCTAGAGCGGCGCGCCTTTAATCTGAGGCGGTGCTGCTCCTGCGCCCATTGCGGGCGCAGCCAAGGGCGCGGATGCGCCCGCCCGGCGAGGGGCAAACGTGATGCAGATTTTCTGCATCACGGTCTAGGTGCCCCAATCCTCATCCGGGGGGCAATCCATATCGCCGTTCGCCGATAGTGAATTCCCAGAGATGGCAATCGAACCATCCCATGACGGCCTGGATGTCGAGCTGGGCGACCAATTGCAAAGAACAGGGCCGCGACGTCGTGAAAGGGGGGAAATCCCCCAATTTCATCGGGCGACATGATCGTCCACAATCCCCCCGTTGGGAGGCCAGGCCGTAAAGGATATCGCTTTTATCGCCTTTCTGGACCTTGGTGCCGTGACGGGAAAGCTCCCGTCCGCTTTTGCCCGTCGGTTCGAACGAACAGAGGGCGTGGCGACGGCACCATGGCCGATATTCGGCGGCCACCTCCCCTACTAGTTCAACCTGCGTTTCCACTGAAGGGGGAGCGATGATGGGGGATGAATCCGAAACGCTGGCGAAGGCTACCGCTGCGAGCGGCAGTTCGACAGGTGGCAAGCTGATCAGATACGCGGCATTTGCGGCCGTATTGGGGATGGCGGGAGCCGGTGGGATCATCGGATACCAGCATTACCAGGAAATGCGCCGCGACGATCAGGCGTTCCTGGTCGCCCAAACGGGCGGTTCCATTGATCATTACAATACCTATCTGCGCCTGTACCCCCAAGGCCAGCATGTGATCGAAGCCAATAACGGCATCGATGAGGCTGTGTGGAAAAGCACGCCCCAGACCGCCGGTGGCCTGAACGCCTATCTGCGGCGCTTCCCCAACGGCTTGCACGCCTTCGACGCCCAGGAAAGGCTGGATGAGTTGGCCTGGACGCAGGCAAACACCCAGGGCACCTTCGCCTCCTACGATTCCTATACGCAACAATTTCCGGCTGGCCGCCACGCCCAGGAAGTCGAGGCGAAAGTCTCGGCGATGGTGGCATGCAACACCCGCTATGCCCGGAATGAATTGGAACGGTTGCGCGGTGGCGGCAATCTGGCGGAAGCCGGATCGGAAGGGGCCAGCAACATCTACAGCAGCAAGCAGGGCACGCCGACCAGCAATACCTATTTCAACGGCAACAGCGCGACCACCTATTATCACGACGGCACCTTCACCAGCCAGGACAGCATCCGCGTCAGTTACCGGATCAAGAACAATTCGATGTTCCTGGTTTATCGCGAGGTGGCGGGCACGGTCTCCTACCGGACCAAGGCTGGCGCCTTCTGGCGCGGCGCCCTGGGGGCGTGGCTTGGCGCCGCCGTGGGCAGCGTCAAGTCCGATGATCCCAACCAGGGCATGAAGGATGGCGCGGTCGCCGGAGCGAAGGCTGGCTACGCAGCAGCCCAGCATTCCCAGAATGTCACAGTCCGTTCTTCAATTTCACCGGGTTCCGACTACAGCGGTTCCACCTATGTTCCGGCGAAATACAAGGTGCTGAACAGCGAGTTCAAGGTTCAACACATCCAGGCAGAGATCGACGAGGCGTTGCTGCGGCGTAAGGTCGCACCGGGTTGTTGAGCCATACCGAAAGCATGTGAAATGCGCCGATAAGGGGGAAGAAGTCGATGACGCGGACCTGTACGAAGATTGTGGCTGTCTCCTTGGTTTGTTCGCTTGGTCTGACCGGGTGCAAGACCCTTGAGACCAAGCTTGCGTCGATGGACGCCTGCGATTGGACGGGAACCGCCGTCGGCGCCGTCGCTGGCGGCATCGCTGGCGGCCTGCTGCTGGGCGGCGGTGATGGTCGTATCCTGGGTGCCGTTGCGGGTGCCGCCATCGGCGGCTTCATCGGCAACCAAGTCGCCGCCATGCTGGATTGCCACGACAAGCAAGCGGCGGCCACTGCCGCCACCATAGCCGCCGACGCGCCCGAGGGCGAATCGGTGGTGTGGGCCTCCCAGGGGGCCAAGGTGGATATGAGCAAAGTTCCCGTAACCGCCAAACCGATTGTCGCCTCGGCACCGCAATCCGCCAAACCCACCGCCAAGGATAAAAGCAAAAGCGCGAAATCCGCCAAGGCCGCGCCGGTGAAAACGCCGGAACCCGCGCCGCAGCCCAAGGACGACGAAATGCGTCCCGCCCAGAAGGAAGAGGCCACCAAGCTGGCCATGGCGTCGCGCGCCACCCCGGTCGCCAGCGAGGGCAAGTCCGGTGCCTGGGGGATATCGCGCCCGATCGGCGCGATGACCCGCACCGCCGACGGACGCATGTGCCGCCAGATCGAGAACACGGTCTATGACCCCCAGGGTCAGATGACGACCGAGCGTTCCACCAGTTGCCTGGATGCCGAAAACAAGTGGAACGTCGCCTGGAGTTGGGGTTATGCGCCTCTCCACGTCTAAGCTGGGTTCCATGGCGCTGCTGTCCGGCGTCGTGGTTTCCACATGTGCCGTGTGGATTTGGGGCGATGCAGGACTGGACAAAGTGGTCGTTCCGCCGCCTGCCGCCGCTTCCGCTCCAACGCCGCAGCAGGCATCTCCCTCCCCAGTCACAGCGATGATCAGCGGCGTGGCGTCGGTCGAGGCCACCAACGTCCTGGTAATCGGCAACCGGCGACTGGTCTTGGCCGGGATCATGCCGGTCAATCACGAGGAGGCAGTCGCCGCATTCCGCACCTTCCTCGGTTCCGCCGGCACCATAAATTGTCACGAGGCGGCGGGCGGAGGCTGGTTCTGCGAAGTGCATGCCGGCGGCAGTGACGTCGGCGAGATCGCGGTGCTGTCCGGTCTGGCCTTTACCGGGCCGGGGGCACCGCAACGCTACATGGACGCGGAAAAAACCGCCAAACAGCGCAAAGTCGGCATCTGGGGTGCCTCATGACATTGGCGTTATCATCACGAAAATTCACCATCGCCCTGTTAAGCGTCACCATCGCCTATCTGCTGACCGAACTGGCCTTCAGTTCCCGTCTGCTGGATGCCGCCGGCGGCGTCGCCGACATTGCCGACATCAAGGGGCTGGAGCGGTGGGGGCGCACCCTGTCGGGCGTGGCACTGGGTCTGGTGGCCTGGACATTGCTGCCCCATCGAACCGTCGTCCAGGCGGTGGCTGGGCTGGCGGTGTCGCTGGCGCTGTCCATCCCCGGCATGTTTTACATCCAGGAGCGGTTGGTGCAGTCGTTGCTGGACGACATGGACGGCCCGCAGCGCCGCGACGCCGTCATTCTGGCGACCGCCATCCGCGAGGCGGTTTCCGGCTATTTGGCGATTGACGGACTGGTCCTTCCCGAAGGGGCTTGGGAATCGCCGGGGGGAAAGGCGTTCGCCGCCCTGTTCCCGATCCTGTCGTCCAATGTCGCCGTGTCCGAACAGGTCGGGGTCTTGCGGCGTTCGGTGCGCGACGCGGTGATCAATTGTCGGCCCGGCGACAAGTGCCTGGGCAGCCCGGCACTGTTCGAGCAGCGCTGGCTCGATGAAATGCGGAAACTGGCCGATGGCTACCGGCGCTATGCTGATGGCAGCACCCAATACGCCAAGTCCATGACCGACGCGCAGGCCCGCGCCGACCGGGAATGGGATACCTATGTCCGCGAGCTGGCAAGCAAGGCGCGGGGGCGTTCGCCCAGCGAGATACCGTCCAGCCACTGGGGCAAGGTGCGCGATTCGGTGCGCGAACGCGGCAACGACGTCCCCGCCAACTGGCGCCCGGACGACCGGCCGGGCTTTCAGCGGCAGATATTGGTCAAGGCGCGGCGGGAGGCCGAGGCGAAGTTTGCCGAGGCGACCATGAAGGAGGTGGGGGCCAAGCTTCCGGTGGGCATGAGCTACGAGGCGTTCGTCGCCCATCCCGTCATCCAGAAGCGCATCAACGACGCGCTGGGCTATGATCTGGGCGGGCCGGTTCCCCTGACCGAGGACCCCACGAAAATCCGCATGGCGCTCTACGAGGTTCTAGCCGACAGGATCACCGACGACCGGCTGGCTTCGATGCGTTCTTCCGGCGCCGATTTCGGGCCGGGCGGAAAGCTGGAAGAACAGGGGCGCGAGGCCGCGGAACGGCTGGTTGTGCCGCCGCTGGCTTTGGCCTTCAGCCTGATCGGCGGCCTGACCCATCTGGCCAAATCACTGTTTCTTGCCATGAAGCTTGCGCCGGTGCGGCCATGGCTGCGCATCGCGCCGCTTTACGTCCTGCCGCTGGGGTTGCTGATCGCCATGCGGGCCGTCAACCCCGTGACCGCGAATCCGGTCTATGCCCGGATGGAAGGACATGTGATCGAGGCAAGGGGACCATCGGTGGCCAAGATTTTCCGTCTGGTCATCCAGGCCGAGGAACTGGTCTATCCGGTCAACGCTGCCATTCGCAGAACCATCCTGATGGGACAGAGCTTCGGTCTCGAGGACCAGACCTGAGCCACACATCAGAACAAGAATCCGGCCCGCCGGGCCGGATTCAGTGCCGTTCGAAACCCAGATCGTTGTCGCAAATGGAACTCGCCGCCAGCGATCCCTTCCGCGCGGCCAGGGATTCCAGGGTGTTGGCCAACCGGAAGGCGTCGTGCCGCTTCAGCGGCGTCAGCACCGTTCCGATATCCACCAGATAGCGGCGCCCGACGATCGAGGTGTCGCCAGCCAGGGAAACCGCCGAAACGGGTTCGATCGCCGCGCCGCTGCGGGCGATGAAACTGGCGGTACGCTGGCCCGCGGCGACCTGTTGCGCTGCGGGAATCTCGCTCAGGATCACGGGCGACAACCCGGCCGGGTTGAACGCCACCGCTTCGACGGGATGATGCAAAGCGGCGTACATGCTGAGACCGCCCCCCAGGGAATGGCCGGTCACCACCAGTCGCTGGCCGGGAAAACGTTGGCGCATCTGTTCCACCAGCGCGCTGGCCCAGCGATACTTGACAGGCAATGTCCCGGACATTTGGGCGACGTCGGTCATGACGTCCTTGAATGAAACCAGGCGAGTTCCCAGAAAGACCACGATCAGCGTATCGCCGTCTTCGACGACCTCGGCGTAGCCTTCCGAAACCGGGTCGCGGTAGGCGGTGACGCGGCGGTCCAATTCGTCCCTCCAGCTTTCCCTTGTCACTCCTTGCCGTTTCATTTCCAGCGTCTGGGGGTGGTTGTAGATGTCTGCGCTCAGTCGCGCCAGGCGAACAGCCTCATCGAGGCGCGCCGACAAACCTGCGGCACGGGCGGCACAAGTGCCGTCGCCACGCTCCCTGGCGACGGTGGCCTTGGCAGCGGCGTCGATACGGCGGTATTCGGCCATGGCGCTGTCGGCCATGTCTTTGATCATCGCCGCGAAATCGGCCCGCGCTGATGTCACCGTCAAACATGCCAGCGCGGTGACGGTGCAGAGCCGCAGCATGCGCGAGCCGGTGGATTTGCTCCCCATCTCCCCCCCCCTTATGGTCCCGGTTGCGGATCAGCCGTTGATCCAAACCATCTTCAGCCGCCCTCCCCGTTCAGCAGGTTGTTGCGGATGGCGATGGCGACCGCCTGTTCGCGGGTGGCCGCGCCCAGCTTGGCCCGTGCCGAGGCGATCTGCTTTTCCACCGTCTTAGGATCGGTGCCCAGGGCTTCAGCCACGGCATTGACCCGCAACCCCCGCGCCAAGTGGGTCAAACATTGCCGTTCGCGTGACGTAAGCGAAGGGAGGGACGAAGATGTGTGGGCCATCGCGCACGCATTGAAATTCAAGACATGCGGATTGTAGGGGAACCCGCTATGGCGGCAATTGGGGGATTTTCCCCGCGCCATCCGCGGTGCGGCGCTATGGATCTATCAGCCCGAAGATCAGGGCGGTCGCCATGGCCTGGGTGGTGGTGACGGCATTCAACTTGGTGCGTGCCGTCGCGAATCTCTTCCCCACCTGTTTGTCGGTCAGGCACAGGCGATCAGCAATCTGTTTGTGTTGCAACCCCGCCGCCAGCCACAGCAGGCATTCGCGTTCCTGGGCGCTCAGGGGAAACAGCTCCCCGACATGATCGCGGCGTAACGCGGTGTCGAAGGCACTGGCGATGCCCGCGATGGTCCCGCCGTATTCCCGCCACAGGCTGTCGAATTCCGCCCACGGCATTCCGGCAGCGTGACATCCCATGGCGCTGACACCCAATCCATCAGCGAACCGCATGGGAAGTGTGACGCCCGTGGTGATACCGAACGACCAATCGATATCCAGTGACAGCTTCGCTTCGGGAGAAAAACCGGCCACGCGGGCGGCAACGATGCTGGCATCATCCCATAGAATGGGAGCGGTTTCGATTATTCCGGCGCGGACGAACTCGTCATGCTCCAGCAAACCTTCGCGCAGCTTGGTCTGAAGATAGTCGGGATTGAAGCTGTCAAATGCCACCGTGGTGTGGTCACACCTGACTTGCCCCATGGCCTCGGTCCCGTACTGTATGCCGGAAATGGCGAAGCCGGATAACTGGCGGCGCAGACGGTGCCACAGATCATCCTTCCCCGCCGCCTGCCGAAAATCCTCGGCGGCGTTCTGGAGCATTCTGGAAAAGGATGTCCGTTGGCTTTTCATTGGCGGCCGCCGGCCCTCCAGGAGTGCCGAAGAGCGATTCCCAGGAAAAGAGCGAACAACAAAGCCGCGCTCGCCATCAATCCTTGCGGATCGCGCCAGTCCATGGCAAGGCCATGCAGGGGCGGGCCGCACAGATTTCCCAGGGCATACAAGGTGCCGAAGACGGCGTTGGCCCCGGCCAGTTCCGCCCCTTTGAACCGGTCGGCCAGCATCGCCAGGGGGACGGTGTAGAGGGAACCGGAAAAACCGCCCCACAGGACCATGACGACCAGCAGGGCAACAGGCGCATGCGTGACCTGCGGCAGGATCAAAGGGATAGCCATGGCGGCGACGGCGTTGATCGTTACCACCTTCATCTTGCCGAACCGGTCGGCCGCCAACCCCAATGGGACCGGAAACATCAGTGCCCCCAGAAGGAAGGCGCTGGCCGTCCATGCCGCCCAATCCTCGGCCAGTCCCACCCGCACCGCGTAGACCGGCATCAGGGTATAGGGCACCGCTTCGAATAGGCCCCAGACCAACGCGCCGAAGATGGCGACGAAGGCGGTACCGGAATAACCGCAATGGCGCCAATACAGCCGGGGAACCGCGTCGATGGCGGGCGGAGCGTCCCTGAGCATGGCGAACACCACGGCAGCGGCCAGCGTCAACGCCAGCATCAGTACCACCGGCGGCCAGCCCTCAAGCCCCACCGCAGGCACGATCGCCGCCCCCGTCATGGCGCCGGCGCAGAAGGCTGTGGCATAGATGCCGACGTTGCGGGCGCGGTGAGACTCGGACGAGGCCGCGTTGATCCAGTATTCCACGAGACGGAACACCATCCCGGCGCAGCCGCCGAACAGGAACCGCAGAACCATCCATATGCCAGGATCGGTGGAGGTGGGAAATCCAGACGATGCGATCATGGCGACCGCCAGCAGGCCCAACAGCAAGCCCTTGGGATTGAACCGGCGCAAGGCCCAGGGCATCAGCGGCGTTGCCAGTAACCAGCCCAGGGCCGGCATTGCTGCGTTCATTCCGATGGCGGTGGCCGATAGCCCAAAGCGGTTCAGCGACAAGTCCACATAGGCATAGGATGCCCCCACCGCCGCCGCCAGTAGGGCTGAGGCGGCGGACAGGACAGCAAGGTTCGGCGGTGTCCGACCAGCCTGGCTCATGTGTTTTCCGTTCCCTCTCCGTCACCGTTTCCGCGGAAACGGCACCATGTCCTGGTTCCTGGCCAGCGCCATGCGCGAAAGTTCTTCCGGCGGTCGATCGGGAACGGCCATCACCGGGGCACCGCCATGGTGCCCCCCATGCATGGATGCCGTGATACTGCCCCCGCCCCCACAACCGAATGGCAGTATGTGTGCAGAAGGGCGTGGCGGCAAGGGCGTGCGCGTCCTACTCGTCCCGTGGCCGCTCCCGCCACGCTTTCAGAAGCGCCCCGGCCAACTTGTGAAAGCCGTAGAACACGATGGCGACCACCAGCCAGTCCGAGCCGTCATCCCAACGCAGGCGTATCTCGCCGTCCAGCCAGGCCACGCACAGCAGCGCGGTCGCCGCCATCGCCAGACCGATGCGGGGCCAGTCCTGGCCAAGAAAACGGGCTTCGCGTACCGCCCGTTCCCGTTTCAGCCGTTCGAACACCTGTGCCGCATGCCGCAAAACCTCCCGTTCCTTCTCCTCGGCGATCACGGCCAGGGGAATTTCGGGTTGGGGCAGGTCGCAGTGGCGGCGGATGACGCGGTCCAGATCGACGGCGATGGCATGGCTTTGATATTCGAAGATCCGTCGGGCATCCTGCAGGACCGCCAGCGGGATCATGGTCTTGTTTGATCCGCCGATAAGGCCATGCGTGGCCACATAGGGGTGGGAACGGGGATTGCCAATGGCGTCGAAAAACGTGCCGACGCCGCAGCCGGTGATCTCGGCGTAGGTGAAACGCTGGACCCGGCAGGGATGTGAGCCGACGAAGAAGGCAACCTCCAGATATTCATCGCCTTCCGCCACCCTCAACCCGGCCTTCTCGCCGCGCCGCATGCTCAACCAGGCCCACAGCAGGCCATGGCCGAGGAACCAAACCATGCCGCCATTCAACAGCCAAAGCACCACCAGAGCGGTTTCCGGCGGCCCTTCCCATGCCAGGGCCTGCTGGATGGGCAGCAGCAGGAACAAGGCGCCGAGAACGCCCAGGGCGAGCATGGGCCATAATTGATCCGCCACACTGAAAGTCGCTTCGTGAAAGACGAAGATGGGGCGCGCGGGCGTGCCGGTCTCAGCCGTCAAAGCGCGTCGCTCCCTTTCCCGCCATCACCTCCATGCCCCGCAGCAGACGATACCAGAACAGGCCGGAAGCCACCGTCATGACCATGATCAGCGTGGTAGCCGGATAATCATCCATCCATGGGTGGAAGAACCATTTGGACACCTGACCGACCAAGGCGGCGATGGGCATTACTTCGTCGCCCAGGGCCAGACGGTTCAGCATCGGCAACGGCGCAAGGGCGGCGAACACCGCCCACAAGACGGACGGCAACAGGAAGGCGAAGCGGCGGTCGCGTGCGGTTTCCGGGACAGATGACAGCCTGCACTTCATCCGAACATCCATCGGCACCATGCCACGAACCGGGCGATCAAAGGCAGGGGGTGTTGTGGTTCGGGTTCAGGTTTGGGCGGCGGCACCAAATCCTCCGGCGGCAGCGGGTAAACGTCATGGCGGGAATCGGCTGGGCGCAGAACGCGCCCCAGGAATCGCCAACGGCATGGTCGATGATCTCATCCGCCGCTTCGCGCGCCTCACGCTTGCCCCCTGCCTCGGTCCAGGCGCGGAGCGACAGGCTTTCGCAGTCCAGCAATTGAGCGGCATCATCGATGACATCGTACAGGTCGAACACCGCCTCGCCGTCGCTGTAATTGTGGCGCTGGCGCGGCGGCGCTTCCTCGACGGACAGGAACCGTGTCAGGCCGGGCCAGAGATGGCGGCTGGTTCCCTGCCTGCCCAACGGCCTGCCCTCGGCGCTGACGCGACCGGTGGAGACTTGTTCCCGGCGCTCCAGTCCCCTGGCGTGGAGCAGTTCCGGCAGGCCACGACGCGCCGACGCATCCAGCGGGTAAAGGGCGATGGCGAACGGCGTCATCAGAATATCATGCACCACGTCGGGTGATTTTTCCTTCACCGTGGCTTCGGCCTCGTCATAGGTGTCGAACGCCCGCATCTCGCCCGACACCTCCTTGGTCACGATCAGCAACAACACCCCGGTGACGGCGTTGAAGCGTGCGGCCAGCACAGGCCGCACGCTGGCCCGCCCATCCTCGGCCACCATCTCGACGGTGCACCGTTCCGTCAGTGTGCGTGTCTCGACCCGGTCGCAGGCGGTCATTGTCAGGACAATAGCAACAACTGGGATTACTCACCCCATTCTTATTCGTACATCAAGGTGACTTTTTGCATTTTGCGGCATGATCGCTTTTCATACTGACATCATGCACCCCATCCGGGGAAAAATAAATATAATACAAGCATCCATTGTCATTCATAAGAGCAGTTCTTTCTGCACCATTTCTTTTTATTGAACCACGCCCGAATTCTTTATTATTATCCATCATAATAACAGTAGATCCAGCATCCGTGCATGGAATTTTCGACTCAAACCTCCATGTAACGATTTTCATGAGGGACTTTTCTGCCTCGAACATCATTTTTACACCCGTATTCTCGAACGCTAAATTGCATTTATTTCCAATGGCATCTTTTATAATTTCACCCGCAACTGAATTAGTAGAATTTGTCGCCGCGATGAGGCAAAAAACCGACCAGACAACAATTGATTTCATTTCTTCCTCCGTGAAATAGATGATTTATAACGCTACTCACTCTTCTTGAACGCTTCCTCCAACTCCCGAAACGCCTTCGACGCCCGCAGTTGTCCCTGAAGCGCCGCGTCCTTGCCCACCTGATCCACCAACAGCCGGTTGGCGCTTCCTAGCGGGTATTGCAGCAGCACATAGGCGCGGTACTGCCCACCGGACGGAATGAACTTCTGTTCCTTGACTGCATAGCCGGTCAGATTGGCTTCCGAGATCAGGTTGATGGTGGTGCGTTCGGCTTCGGTTGTCACTTGGGGGATTTCCCCCGTCGGCGCACGGGTGCCGATGGCCTTGCGGCGGGCTTGGCGCTTCCGCACCGCCAAGCCTTCCTCGCGGTAAAGCCGGTAGATGCGGATGCCCCCCGACGGCTCGCCGTGCGACCTCATTCAGCATGGATTCAGCCAGCAGATTCTTCAGCCGGGCGTTTTCGCCCTCAAGTGCCTTCAGCCGCCGGACTTCCGACACGTCCAGACCGCCGTACTTGGTCTTCCATTTGTAGAATGGTGGAGCTCGATGGCGGGGCGCGGAAACGAGAAAAGGCCCTGACTGTTTCCAGTCAGGGCCTTTTGATTTGGTTGCGGGAGCAGGATTTGAACCTGCGACCTTCAGGTTATGAGCCTGACGAGCTACCGGGCTGCTCCATCCCGCGTTAAGGTTTCACGGGCGTCACGCCCGGTATTTTGTTGCCGCTTCGCTGA
>JAEXAH010000108.1 GCA_023458315.1 Pseudomonadota bacterium | reverse complement strand
CGGTCGCGCGGACGGCCGCGATCGTCCATGATTTCCGCCCGCAGCCGCCCCTGCGTCGCCGTTTCGCTCAGCGACAGGCTCCAGTTGCCTTCGGCATCGGCGCGGGCGGCGCCCAGCGGCCGGTCGTCCAGCACCAGCCGCACCGCCGCCCCCGCCGGGGCGCGGCCCGACACGAACAGGCTGGCGCCGTCGCGGCTGATCAGGTCCAGGCTGATCGTGCCCGCCGCCGCCGGGGCGCCCAGCATCAGGCGGGCGTCGCCCGGCCGGGCGGCCACCGCCACCGCGCCCTGTCCGCCATGGTCCGGCACCACCAGATAGACGGTGTCGGCCGAACGCAGGGCCGCGCCTTCGGCCAGTCGCGCCTCCAGCGACAGGACATGCAGCCCGGCGGCAAGGGTTTCGGTGGGCACCAGCACCCATTCGCCGCGATCATCGGCAACGACGCGCCCGACCTCGCGGCCGCCATCCCACAGCACCACCTCGGCACGGGGGGCGGCGCGGCCGGCCACCACCACGTCGCCCATCTCGCCCACCCGCACCACGTCGAAGGCCGGAAGCGGCAACGCCGGGCGCACCGGCTCGACCGCCGCCGTCGGCGGGGACGGCAGATGGTCGGACCCGCCCCCGGAATCCAGGGACATGGTCAGGCCCAGCGCCGCCAAGGCGGCGGCCAGACCCAGGATGGCGATCAATACGGCACGGGACAAGCGAGGGAACCCACGGCAATACGCACGGGAAATCGAGCCTAACCCTAACGCCTTGCGCGGCCAGCGGCAACCGGCGCGGCTCTGCCCTGCCGCCTGGACGGTTGACCGGTCCGGCGCCGCTTGGAAACATGAGGGTTCCTTGCCCGCCGCCGGAGGATACCATGCGCCATCCCGCCAACGACCCGTCGCCCCAGATCGAAGTCCGAATCTGGGACCAGCCCACCCGCCTGTTCCACTGGTCGCTGGTGATCCTGGTGGCGGTGCTGTGGCTGAGCGGCGAGTTCGGCAAGCTGGACATCCACATGAAACTGGGGGTGTGGGCGCTGGCGCTGCTGGTGTTCCGCCTGATGTGGGGCGTGGTCGGCAGCCCCACCGCCCGCTTCGCCCAATTCGTGCGCGGTCCCGCCGCCATCCGCGACTATCTGGCCGCCGCCCGCAGCGGCGCCGTGCGCTCGGTCGGCCACAACCCGCTGGGCGCGCTGAGCGTGCTGGCCCTGCTGGGCCTGCTGACCGCCCAGGCCACCACCGGCCTGTTCACCACCGACGACATCTTCACCAACGGCCCGCTGGTCGGCAAGGTCAGCAGCAAGACCGCCGCCTTGCTGTCCAGCCTGCACCGCCTGGGCGGCAAGCTGCTGCTGGCGCTGGTCGGCGTGCACCTGGCCGCCGTCGCCTTCTATACCCTGGTCAAGAAGGACGACATGATCCGCGCCATGATCACCGGCACCAAGCGGGTGCCCGAGGGGGTCGAGGGCATCCGCTTCGCCCACCCGCTGCTGGCGGTGGCGGTGGCGGCCATCGCCTGCGCCGTGGTGTGGGGCGGATTGCTGCTGGCCGGGGGCTGAACGGCACGGGTCGGGGTGGGCTGTCCGAAAGCTCTACCCCACCCGTTTCCCACTCCAAGGTGGTGTTTCATCTTGCGTTCGCCGCCCCGGATGCTATCGTCCCCGGCTGTCCGGAGAAGAGTGAGCACACTCCCGGCGGACACCCATTCGATTGGCTTCAAACGGGGACCGTAAAAGAATGACCGACGCGAAAATCATCTGGACCCAGGTCGACGAGGCGCCCGCCCTTGCCACCTATTCCCTGCTGCCGATCGTCCAGGCCTTCACCAAGGCCGCCGGCATCGCCGTGGAAACCCGCGACATCTCGCTGGCCGGGCGCATCCTCGCCAATTTCCCCGATTTCCTGAAGCCCGAGCAGCGCATCGGCGACCAGTTGACCGAACTGGGCGAACTGACGCTGAAGCCGGAAGCCAATATCATCAAGCTGCCGAACGTCTCGGCCTCGGTGCCGCAGCTCAAGGCGGCCATCAAGGAACTCCAGGCCCACGGCTACGCCGTGCCGGATTTCCCCGAGGACGCCAAGACCGACGCGGAAAAGGACATCAAGGCCCGCTACGGCAAGGTGCTGGGCTCGGCCGTCAACCCGGTGCTGCGCGAGGGCAATTCCGACCGCCGCGCCGCCGGTGCGGTCAAGCAATACGCCCGCAACAACCCGCACAAGATGGGCGCCTGGGCCGCCGATTCGAAGTCGCACGTGGCGCATATGAGCGCCGGTGACTTCTATGGCTCGGAAAAGTCCGTGACCGTGGCCGATGCCACCACTGTCCGCATCGAGCTGGCCGCCGCCGACGGCGCCGTCACCGTGCTCAAGGAAAAGACCGCCCTGAAGGCGGGCGAGGTCATCGACGCCGCCGTCCTGAGCAAGCGCGCCCTGCGCGACTTCTACGCCCAGCAGATCGCCGACGCCAAGGCCCAGGGCGTGCTGCTCAGCCTGCACCTCAAGGCCACCATGATGAAGGTTTCCGACCCCATCATGTTCGGCCACGCCGTGACCGTGTTCTTCAAGGACGTGTTCGAGAAGCACGCCGACGCCATCAAGGAAATCGGCGTCAACGTCAACAACGGCTTCGGCGACCTGCTGGCCAAGCTGGACAAGCTGCCCGCCGACAAGAAGGCCGCCATCGAGGCCGACATCGCCGCCGCCTATGCCAACGGCCCGGCCGTCGCCATGGTGAATTCCGACAAGGGCATCACCAACCTGCATGTGCCGTCCGACGTCATCGTCGACGCCTCCATGCCCGCCATGATTCGCGACTCGGGCCGCATGTGGAACAAGGACGGCAAGTTGCAGGACGCCAAGGCGGTGATCCCCGACCGCTGCTATGCCGGCATCTATCAGGCGGTGATCGAGGACTGCAAGAAGCACGGCGCCTTCGATCCCAAGACCATGGGCAGCGTGCCCAATGTCGGCCTGATGGCCCAGAAGGCCGAGGAATACGGCAGCCACGACAAGACCTTCGAGGTTCCGGCCGACGGCGTGGTCCGCATCGTCGCCGCCGACGGCACCGTGCTGCTGGAGCAGAAGGTCGAGGCGGGCGACATCTTCCGCGCCTGTCAGACCAAGGACGCGCCGATCCAGGATTGGGTCAAGCTGGCCGTCACCCGTGCCCGCCTGTCCGCTACCCCGGCGGTGTTCTGGCTGGACGCCAAGCGCGCCCATGACGCCCAGATCATCGCCAAGGTCGAGACCTACCTGAAGGATCACGACACCACCGGTCTGGACCTGCGCATCCTGCCGCCGGAAGAGGCGTGCAAGTTCTCGCTGGAGCGCATCCGCAAGGGCCTGGACACCATTTCCGTCACCGGCAACGTGCTGCGCGACTACCTGACCGACCTGTTCCCCATCCTGGAACTGGGCACCAGCGCCAAGATGCTGTCCATCGTGCCGCTGATGGCTGGCGGCGGTCTGTTCGAAACCGGCGCGGGCGGTTCCGCCCCCAAGCACGTCCAGCAATTCCAGGAAGAAGGCTATCTGCGTTGGGATTCCTTGGGTGAATTCCTGGCGCTGGGCGTGTCGCTGGAGCATCTGGCCCAGACCTTCGACAACGCCAAGGCCCAGGTTCTGGCCGACACCTTGGACCAGGCCAACAGCCTGATCCTGGAAAACAACCGCTCCCCGGCCCGCAAGGTCGGCGAGTTGGACAACCGCGGCAGCCACTTCTATCTGGCGCTGTACTGGGCCCAGGCCCTGGCGGCCCAGACCAAGGATGCCGATCTGGCCGCCCGCTTCGCCCCGCTGGCCAAGGCCCTGTCCGAGAACGAGGCCAAGATCAACGCCGAGTTGATCGCCGCCCAGGGCAAGCCCGTGGACATGGGCGGGTATTATCAGCCCGATTTCGCCAAGACTTCCGCCGCCATGCGGCCCAGCGCCACGCTCAACGCGGCTCTGGCCACCATCTGATCCAGCACGGCGGGGGCCAAGGCCCCCGCCGCAGTTTTTTCAGCGAGGACGCCATAATGAAGAAGATCAAGGTCGCCAATCCGGTCGTCGAACTCGACGGCGACGAGATGACCCGCATCATCTGGAAGTTCATCAAGGACAAGCTGATCCTGCCGTATCTGGACGTGGACCTGAAGTACTACGACCTCAGCGTCGAGAACCGCGACGCCACCGAGGACAAGGTGACGGTCGAATCGGCCGAGGCGATCAAGAAGTACGGCGTCGGCGTCAAGTGCGCGACCATCACCCCCGACGAAGCGCGCGTGAAGGAATTCAACCTCAAGAAGATGTGGAAGTCGCCCAACGGCACCATCCGCAACATTCTTGACGGCACCGTGTTCCGCGAGCCGATCATCTGCAAGAACGTGCCGCGTCTGGTGCCCGGCTGGACCCAGCCCATCGTCATCGGCCGCCATGCCTTTGGCGACCAGTACAAGGCCACCGATTTCAAGGTGCCCGGCCCCGGCAAGCTGACCATGAAGTTCGTCGGCGACGACGGCGAGACCATCGAGCACGAGGTCTTCCAGTTCCCCGGCGCCGGTGTCGCCATGGGCATGTACAATCTGGACGAATCCATCCGTGGCTTCGCCCGCGCCTGCATGAATTACGGCCTGCTGAAGAAGTGGCCGGTCTATCTCTCGACCAAGAACACCATCCTCAAGGCCTATGACGGCCGCTTCAAGGACATCTTCCAGGAAGTCTACGATGGTGAGTTCAAGGCCGAGTTCGACAAGCACGGCATGACCTACGAACACCGCCTGATCGACGACATGGTCGCCAGCGCGCTGAAGTGGTCGGGCGGCTTCGTCTGGGCCTGTAAGAACTATGACGGCGACGTGCAATCGGACACCGTGGCCCAGGGCTTCGGCTCGTTGGGCCTGATGACCTCGGTGCTGATGAGCCCCGACGGCAAGGTGGTCGAGGCCGAGGCCGCCCACGGCACCGTGACCCGCCACTACCGCGAGCATCAGAAGGGCAAGGAAACCTCGACCAACCCGATCGCGTCGATCTTCGCCTGGACCCGCGCCCTGTATTACCGCGCCCAGTTCGACAACACCCCCGAGGTCGAAAAGTTCGCCCTGGCCCTGGAAGAAGTGTGCATCGAAACCGTGGAATCGGGCTTCATGACCAAGGATCTGGCCATCCTGATCGGCCCCGGCCAGTCCTGGCTGACCACCCAGCAGTTCCTGGACAAGCTGGACGAGAACCTGCAAAAGAAGATGGGCGCCTAAGCGGCCATCAAGACAGAAAGCCCCGCCGGTGCGCACCGGCGGGGCTTTTTGTTTGGTGAACGGGATGCGGCCTCGCCCCCTTCCCCTCGCCCGGTCAGTTGCCGCGCAAATCCTGGGCGACCTGACGGGCGCGGGCCAGTTGCTTCTGGGTCATGGTCTTGGCGACCCGCTCGCGCCCTTCCTCGGCGGCCTTGAGGCCGTCGGCGACGGCAAGGTCATAGGACACCCAGGCGCGGATCGGGTCCTTGGCGCCGAAGCCCTGGCCCTTGGCGGCCAGATCGGCCAGTTGCAGCAGCGCCTCGCCATGGCCGTTGAAGGCGGCGGCGGACAGCCAGTGCACCGCCTCGCCCAAGTCGAAGGGCAGATCCATGCCACCCAGGAAGGCCATGCCCAGGGTGTATTGCGCGCCGGCGTGGCCCTGGCGGGCCGCCTCGCGCAGCCATTGCTCGCCTTCGACCATGCCCGGCCGCACCGGATCGGGGACGCGGTCGTCGCCGCCCAGCGCGGCGGCCTCGGCCTTGACGGCATGGAAGGTGCCGCGCTCGGTGTTCTTGGCCTCGCGCTCGGGGTCTTTATAAACCAGACGCCAGGCGCCGGGGGCGGACAGCAGCATGCGGCCCAGGCGGTACTTGGCCTCGGCATCGCCGCCGAACGCCGCCTGCTGATACCACTGGCGGGCCTTGTCCGGATCGGCGGGCACGCCCTTGCCCAGTTCATAAGCCTGTCCCACCGCCAGCAGGGCGGCGGCATCACCGCCCTGGGCGGCAGCCTCGACCCAGGCGGCGCCGGTGGGGCCGCCGATGTCGTCGGTGTCACCGGCCAGGAACAGCGCCACGAAACGGCCGCGCGCCGCTTCGTCGCCCAGCGCGGCGGCACGGAACCACCACAGCGCCGCCTGGGCCTTGTCGCGCTTCAGCCCGGCGCCCTGTTCATGCATCTGCGCCAGTTCGGCGGCGGCGGCGGCCTGACCGTTGGCGGCGGCCAGGGCGAACCACGACGCCGCCTCGTCGGCGTTGCGCTTGGCGCCCTTGCCGTCGCGGAACGCCTGGGCCAGCTTGTACTGGGCCTCGGCGTCACCGGCGGCGGCAAGTTGGGCCAGCGGCGGCTGGGCCGGAACCTTGGCGGCCTTGGCCGGGGCGGGTTTCGGGGGCTTGGCGGCGGGAGTCTGCGCCAGGGCCGTGCTCGCGGTCAGAGCGGCGAGCAGGGCGGCGGCGGCGGCGATCCTCATGGTGGGGGCGGCTTTCACGTCAGGCAGGAAAATCACTGTCCCAATGATTCCACACCGCCCCCGACCTGTAAATGGCCGCCCGCGCACGCCCCCCTATGCGGCGGCGTCGATCAGATGGGCCAGACGGATGTCGCGCTCGGTCAGGCCGCCGCAATCGTGGGTGCAAAGCACGATTTCGACCCGGTTGTAGACGTTGCGCCATTCCGGATGGTGATCCAGCTTCTCGGCGGCCAGCGCCACCCGCGCCATGAACCCGAAGGCTTGGGAAAAGTCGTGGAACTGGAAGTCACGGCGGATGGCGTCGCGGCCGTCGCATTCCTGCCATTGGGGCAGGCCCAGCAGGGCGGTGGCGCGGTCGGTGCCCGACAGGGGCTGGGGGCGGGGCATGGCGTCCTCGGTCTGATTGGTCCCTTGTTGGTGATGGGCACTCTTCACGCCTTGTTCAAGGCGGGGTAAGCTGAGGGCATGTCACGCGTCATCCCCCCCCATTCCACCCCGCCGAATCTGGACGACCTGGAAACCATCGCCCACGCGGCCTTTGCCGAGATCCCCGAGGAACTGCGCGGCTTTTGCGCCGATGTGGTCATCCGCGTCGAGGATTTCCCCGACGAGGAAACCGAGCAGGAGATGGAGCTGGAATCGCCCTTCGACCTGCTGGGCCTGTACCGGGGCGTCGCCCTGCCCCATGTCAGCTTCGGCGAAGGCGTGCCGCGCCTGGACGTGGACCGCATCTTCCTGTACCGCCGCCCCATCCTGGATTATTGGTGCGAAACCGGCGAGGACTTGACGAGCCTGGTCAAACACGTCCTGATACACGAGATCGGCCACCACTTCGGCTTCAGCGACGACGACATGGAGCGCATCGAGGACGAAGCCTGAGGCTGGCCGGCTCCCCTCTGCCCGGAGGTGTCGTGTCCCTTCCCCCGCCGCTTGCCCCCGACCTTCTGTACCGCGTGTGCGATCCCGCCGCGCTGCCCTTCGCCACCACCGCCGACCTGCCCGACAGCCAGGAGCCGCTGGGCCAGGACCGCGCGGTCGAGGCCATCCGCTTCGCCATCGGCATGCGCCATCGCGGCTTCAACCTGTTCGCCCTGGGGCCGGAAGGCACCGGACGGCGATCCCTGGTCATGCAATATCTGACCCAGGCCGCCGCCCGCCAGCCGGTGCCCGACGACTGGGTCTATGTCAACGACTTCGCCGAAGGCCACCGCGCGCGGGCGCTGCGTCTGCCCGCCGGGCGGGCGCAACGCTTCAAGAAGGACATGGAATGGCTGATGCAGGAACTGGCGGTCGCCCTGCCCGCCGGTTTCGAGGCCGAGGAATACCGCGCCAAGCGCCAGGTGCTGGAACAGGGCTTCAAGGAACGCCAGGAACTGGCCTTCGGCGAGGTCGGCAAGGACGCCAGCGACAAGGGCGTCGCCCTGATCCGCACCCCGGTCGGGCTGGCCCTGGCCCCCACCCGCGACGGCGAGGTGCTGTCGCCCGACGAGTTCAAGCAACTGCCCGAGGACGAGCAGGACCGCTTCAAGCAGGAAATGGAAGCCCTGCAAGAGCGCCTGGAAACCACCATCAAGCAGGTGCCGCAATGGGAACGCGAAACGCGGGCCAAACTGCGCGAGCTTGACCAGGACGTGGTGTCCTTCGCCATCAGCCATCTGATGGAGGAATTGCAGGACCGCTATTCCGACCTGCCCGAAGTGCTGGAGCATCTGGCGGCGGTGGCCGAGGACATCGCCGAGAACGTCGGCGACTTTCTGGAACAGGACGGCGAGGACGAGGAAAACCCCAAACCCCGCCGCCGCCCCGGCGCCGAGGGCGGCATCCGCCGCTATCGCGTCAACGTGCTGGTCAACAACGCCGCCACCACCGGCGCGCCGGTGGTGTACGAGGACCACCCCACCCAGCCCAATCTGATCGGCCGGGTCGAACACATCGCCCATTACGGCGCCCTGATCACCGATTTCAATCTGATCAAGGGCGGCAGCCTGCATCGCGCGAATGGCGGCTATCTGGTGCTGGACGCCCACAAGCTGCTGATGAATCCCTTCGCCTGGGAGGATCTGAAGCGGGCGCTGAAGGCGCGGGAAGTGCGCATCGAAGGCCCCGGCCAGAGCATGGGCCTGATGAGCACCGTCAGCCTGGAGCCCCAGCCGGTGCCGCTGGACGTCAAGGTGGTGCTGATCGGCGACCCCATGCTGTATTACCTGCTGTCGCACCACGACCCGGAATTCGCCGAATTGTTCAAGGTGTCGGCGGATTTCGACTGGCGCATGAACCGCGACGACGACGCCGTGCTGGGGCTGGCCCGCTCGGTCGCCACCCTGACCCGCAAGGAGGGGCTGCGGCCGCTGGACCGTGGCGGCGTCGCCCGCGTGGTGGAACAGGCGTCGCGCATGGTCGAGGATTGCGAGAAACTGTCCACCCATATGGCGTCCCTGGCCGATCTGGTGCGCGAGGCCGATTACTGGGCGGGACGCGGCGGCGCCGCCACCGTCACCGCCGCCCATGTGCAACAGGCCATCGACGCCGCCACCTACCGCCAGGACCGGGTGCGCGACCACGTGCAGGAGGAAATCCGCCGCGGCATCGTCCACATCGACACCGACGGCACGGTGATCGGCCAGATCAACGGTCTGGCGGTGCTGGAACTGGGCCGCTTTTCGTTCGGTCGGCCGTCGCGCATCACCGCCCAGGTCAGCTTGGGCAAGGGCGACGTGGTGGACATCGAGCGCGAGGTGGAACTGGGCGGGGCGCTGCACGGCAAGGGCATGCTGATCCTGACCTCGTTCCTGTCGGGCCGCTTCGGCCAGGACGGGCCGCTGTCGCTGGAGGCGCGGCTGGTGTTCGAGCAATCCTATGGCGAGGTGGACGGCGATTCCGCGTCCTCGACCGAATTGTACGCCCTGTTGTCGGCCCTGGCCGAATTGCCCATCCGCCAGGGGCTGGCCGTCACCGGCTCGGTGGACCAATTCGGCACTGTCCAGGCCATCGGCGGCGTCAACGAGAAGATCGAGGGCTTCTTCGACCTGTGCGCGGCGCGCGGCCTGACCGGCGACCAGGGCGTGCTGATCCCCGCCACCAACGTCGCCCATCTGATGCTGCGCCACGACGTGGTCGAAGCCTGCCGCCAGGGCCGCTTCGCCATCTATCCGGTGGCCAGCATCGACCAGGGCATCGAGATTCTGACCGGGGTGGCGGCGGGCACCAAGGGCAGCGACGGCGATTATCCGCCGGGCAGCGTCAATCGCCGGGTTCTGGCGCGGCTGGCGGCCTTTCACCGCCGCGCCGAAGCCCTGTCGGGCGGCGGTGGCGGCGGGCGCGAACCGGGGCGCGGCGGGCGATGACCGGGCCGTTGCGCCGCATCGTGGTGGCGGTGGACGCCAGCCCGTTGTCGGCGGCGGCGGCGGGCGTGGCCTGCCGCCTGTCCGGACGGCTGGGCATGCCGGTCGAGGCGGTGTTCGTCGAGGACATCAACATGGTCCGTCTGGCCGCCCATGCCCAGGTCCAGACCGTGTCGCTGATGGCGGCGCGGCGGCAGGCGGCGGACGGCGCCCTGATCGGCAAGGCGTTGGAATTGCAGGGCGTGGCCGCCCGCCGCATGGTGGAACAGGTGCTGGCCGCCACCGGCGGTCATGGCGGTTTCCACCTGCGCCGGGGCAAGGTCGAGGCCGAATTGCTGGACGCCGCCCACGCCTGCGACCTGCTGTGCCTGGGCTGGAGCGGCCGCGTCGATCGCGGTCCGCGCGCCCGCCTGGGCTCGGTGGCCCGCGCGGCGGCGGCGGGTTTCGCCGGGTCGGTGCTGCTGTCGCGCAACGCCGCCCTGGGGCCGCTGTGCCTGTGGTGGACCGGGAACGACCGGGCGCTGACCCTGGCCGCCGCCCTGGCCGCCCGCGACGGCGGCGCGGTCCAGGTGGTGGTGCCCGATGCCGATCATGTGGGTGGCACCCTGCGCGGCCTGGACGCCGTCGCCCGGCTGGAAGCGCTGGGCCAACGCGCCTCCCTGCGCGCCGTGGCGCGTCCCGCCACCCTGCTGGCGTCATTGCCCGCCGATACCCTGCTGGTGCTGCCCGGCGATGGCGGCGTCACGCTGGACGACGTGCCGTGCTCGGCGGTGCTGGCGCGATAGGGATCACGCCGCCAGGGCGGGCAGCCAGACATGGGCGACGGTGCCCTGGCCGGGGGTTGAATCCAGCCACAGGCGGCCGCCATGCAGGGCGGCGACCTTGCTGGCCGAGGCCAGTCCCAGCCCGGCGCCGGGGAAGTCGCTGCGCGGATACACGCGCGAGAACGGGCGGGTGATGGTGGCCAGATCGGCGGCGTCGATGCCGATGCCGTTGTCGGTCACGTCGATGCGCCAGCCGCCATCCTCGGCGGTGCTGGTGACGCACACCCGGGCGGGCACGTCCTTGCGGCGGAACTTGATGGCGTTGCCGATCAGGTTCTCGAACAGGATATGCAAGGTGGCGGCATCGCCCAGCACGCGCGGCAAGTCGCCGATTTCAAAGACGATGCCGGCCGCCGCCGGAGCGCAATCGGCCAGCACCTTGTCCACCACCGCCCGGCAATCCACGGCGCCGAAGCTGGCGCGGACGTGGCCGCTATGGCTGAAATCCACCAATCCCTTGACCAGATGGCGCAATTGGGCGGTGCCTTGGCGGATGATGGTCAGGCTGTCGCGGGCGCCATCGGGCAGGTCGTCGCGCAATTCCCGTTCCAGCACCTGGGTATAGGTCTGCACCAGCCGCACCGGTTCCTGCAAATCGTGCGAGGCGGCGTGCAGCAGCCGCTCCAGTTCGTTCTTGGCGTCCAGCATCATGGCGACGCTGCGGGTTTGCGCGGTGACGTCGCGCAGCGAGGCGCGAAAGCCCAGCGCGGTTCCGGCGCGGTCGAAGATGGGTTGCCAGGACATGGCGACCCAGATCACCTCGCCGTCGCGGCGCGTCACCCGGAATTCCTCGTCCTCGCCGGATTTTCCCGCCTGGGCGGCGGCCAGGGCGCGGGCGACCTTGTCGCAATCCTCGGGCACCACCAGCGGCATGGGGAAATCGGGCATGACGTAGCAGGTCTGCGGGGTATAGCCGGTGATGCGCTCGACCGCCGGGTTGACCCAGCGCAGGTGGCCGTCGGTGCCGAACCAGTTTTCCCAGCCATGGGTGTAATTGGCGATGGCGCGGAACCGTTCCTGGCTTTCCTCCAACTCGCCGATGCGGGCGTGCACCGCCTCGGCCATGGTGTTGAAGGCGTGGCTGAGCACCCCGACCTCGTCGCTGCGGTTGATGTTCAGGCGCTGCGAGAAATCGCCCTGCGCCACCCGCAGCGACACCTGGGTCAGCGCCCCCAGATGCCGGGTCAGCAGATAGCCGATCGAGGCCAGCAAGGCGGCGGTCAGGGCGATCTCGATGGCGGCGATCACCAGACTTTGCCGCAGCATGTCGTTGCGGGCCAGCGCCAGGAACGAGGTGTCCATGCCGTAATGCACATGGCCGTAGCGCTGGTCCAGGAAGGTGACGTCGAACTCGCCGCGATACAGCGGCGCGGCGGGCGACAGCACCGCATCCTCGGCCGGGGGCGGCGTCTCGGCGCTCCAGCCGGTGCGGGCCACCATGCGCCCGGCATTGTCGGACACCACCATGTAGGCGACGTTGTCGGCACTGCGCCAGCCGTCGATGACGCTTTGCAGGCCGCTGTAATCGCGCGACGCCAGCAGCGCCGCCAGGGTGACGTTGTACGATGCTTCCTGGAACTGCACCCGCACCTGGGTGTTGCGCATCAGATGCTGGTCCACCAGCCGCACGCCGTTGGCGATCAGCAGGGTCAGCATCACCGCCTCGATCAGCACGCTGGCCAGCAGCAGGCGGATGCGCAACGACCGGGTGGGCGGCAGATGGGGGTACAGCAGGCTCATGGCGCGCCTTTGATGCGGCGGGACACCATCTCGGCATAGGGGCGGGCGGCCTCGACATCCGCATGGGCCAACGGTACCAGCCCGCCATAGCCCTTGGCGAAGAACGCCTTGCCGTCGTCGGTGTCGGGGAACGACGCCAGGGCGGCGCGCACCCGCTCGACCGTTTCCGTCCCCAGACGGCGATGGGCCATCAGGAACATCTGCGGCAGGGCCAGACGGCTGGGCAGCGCCACCACCGCGTCGCGGATGTCGGGCGGAACCTGGGTCAAGGCGGGCGGCGTGGTGATGGCGGCGTCGGCCACTCCCAGGGCCACGGCGTGGATGGCGGCGGTGTGGTTGGCGGCCTCGTCCAACTCGTAATCCCGCCCGACCCGCAGGCCGTAATCCAGGTCCAGCCAGCGTTCGGCGATGATCGACACGGCGGTCAGGCGGTCGGCGGTCAGCACCCGCTTGCCCCGCAACTGGGCGGGCGACGTCATGCCGCCAGCCTTGTTCAGCACGACCAGGGACTGCAAATCCGGCTTATAGCGGAACAGCGGCACATAACCGTGATCCAGGGCGATCACCCCGAAATGCGGCGCCGGAACCACCAGGTCGCAATCCTCGGCCTGGACCTCGTCGTGGAAGGCGCGGAACGAACGGGCCACCGACATTTCCACCGGACGGCCCAGCGTCTGTTCCAGATGTTTGCTAAGGGGATGATACAGCCCGAGGACATTCAGCACCGCGTTGGTCGGCATCAGCCCCAGGCGCAGCGGAGATTCTTCGGCCCGGCAGTCGGTCGAGAGCGAAAAAATCAGGAAAATGAAGGCTGTAACAAAACCCCGTGCGACCATGTCGCACCCCCCTTTGCGATACGGACAGGATAGCCGAAGGTCGGGGTAAAAACAAAGGTCAATACCCTAGGGCCACCAGACTGTGTTGCAACTGCAACAGTGTGATTCTTTTGAATCACTCGAAGACAGACTCCCCTTCCCATAGGGGGTATGGAGCCTATATGAGTCCGGCAACATATCGTATCCGGTCCCGTTGCCCCATGTTCAAGCGTCTTGCCCTGACCTGCCTGTGCCTGCTTGCCGCCCTGCCTGCCCGGGCCGGGGAAGAGCGGCCGCGTCTGGTGATCGGCGGGCTGAACCTGAACGACGGCGCCCTGCATACCGAATTGTACGCCACCAAGGGCGGGTTCTCGGCGGGCACGGTGTCCGATGGCGGCCTGGTGCCGGGGCGCATGGCGCTGGGCGGCTATGCCGCCTTTGCCTTTCCCGACGTCACGGTGTCGTCCTCGCTGAAAGGCGACGGCGTCAGCACCATGGCCGATTTCTCGGCCGCTTATGCCGGTTTCGGCCCCGACAGCGTCGCCGCCTTCCGTCTCGGCTATGAAATGGGCCGCGCCCAGGCATTCAGCGTCAACCCGGCCCAGGCCGGATTGTCGGCGTTTTCCGGCGCTTACGACCCGACCCACAGCGTCGGCGACCTGTCGCTGACCCTGTCTTTCACCCACGACGTCACCCCGTCGCTGTCCCTGGGCGGTTTCGCCGCCGCCGGACGCCGCGAAGGCGAGCACACCCCGCCGGAAAACAGCCTGCGCTTCGGCGCCGGTCTGGGCTATCGGTTTTAGCAGGCTGCGGAAAAACGTGGATGGCCGGGTCAAGCCCGCCATGACGAGCACTTCCCGGAAATCTGCGAAGAACCAAAAAAAAGGCGGGCCGGATTGCTCCGCCCGCCTTGTGTTGTCGTGACCGCCAGGGTCAGGCGACCGAGGACACCCCCGCCGCCTCTTCCGCCGCGGCTTCGGCCGGAGGTTCGGCCTGCATGCCGGCCAGCAGGCCCGAGGCGATGTTGCGGTTGATGTTGACCAGGGTGTCGATGTGGTGCTTTTGCGGATTGGCCAGCGCCTCGACGGTGAAGCGGTCGATGAACTGGCACAGGGTCAGCATGTTGACGCGAATCTGCTCGGGCAGGCGGTTTTCGTCCAGCGACAGATCGGCCTGGAAGATGGTCCACAGACGCCAGTTCAGGCGCAGGGCGTCACGCATGGCGGCCGGGGCCAGTTCATGGTTGACGGCTTCCGCCATCCGCCGCGCCGACTCGATCAAGGCCCACGCCTCGCTGTTGGCCGGATTGCCGGGGGCCGGGATATTGCTGTACTGCTGAGCCATAACGTATACACCCCTGAGCGTAACTGGGTCCAAGGCGCGGCAGCCGCGCGATCTGAGGCCCTATTGTGGCCGCCTCAGGTAAAAAGATTCATAACGGAGCCCTTCTGGATCTCCTGTTCGCTGAACAGGCTTTGAATACGCTGCGTCACCTGCTGGCTGCCTTCGAAGGACAGCGACAGGGCGTTGAGCATGCGGGCGTATTCCTGCTCCATTTCCTTGATCTTGGCCGCCTTTTCCGCCGAGGCGGTGGTCTTGGCCGCCTCGATCTCCAGGGTCACGGCGGTCAGCCGCTTGTCCACCGAATTGCGCAGCCCGTCCACCGAATCGACGGTGGTGTTGATGATGTTGACCGAGGCGGAAACCCGCGACAGGGCGTCGGAAATGGCCGCCTTGGCCTCGTTCACGTCGGCGAAGTCGGAGAATTTCTGCACCGCCACCTGGGCGCCGTCGCGGGTGACGCGCAGCACGCCGTTGTCGCGCAGGTCGGCGACACCATCCAGGGAGAAGACGTTGGCCGGAGTGCCGTCCACATTCTGCAACAGCGAGGCGGTCTGGTTGATCTGGCCCAGCAGCTTGTCGAACGCCGCCGGATCTTCCTCATCCAGATCCATCAGCTTGTTGTAGATGTCGGCGACGCCGTTGTACTGGTTGGTCAGTTCGTTCTGATAACCGTTCAGGATGTCGCTGGTCCGCTGCATGCGGGCCTTTTCCAACACCATCTGCGGGCTGATGACCCCGGTGCTGTCGTTGTTGATCTCTTCGATCTTCTGGTTGATGCGGTTGATCACGGTGTTCTGCAACTGCGAGAAACGCAGTTCGAACCCCGGACGCGCGGCGGTCTGCGCCAAGCCTGCGAGGGTTTGGCCAATGTTCGCCCCCGAAAACAGATTCAGGACTCCGGTCACGGCACACCTCCAGCTCACACCAACCTTACTATACCTCGACGCGCATCATCATACACGTCGAATCGTTAAGAAGGTGTGGGCAGGGCACGCAGAGCATCGGCCATGGCGCGGATGACGTCGTCCCACTGGCCCTGGACGGTCTGGCGGAACAGCCGGATGGTGGGATACCAGATGGTTTCGTCGCCGGTCAGCCCCCAGCGCCAGTCCGGCGGCAGGTACAGCGGCAGCCAGGTCGGCCGTGCCAGGGCACCGGCGCAATGTACCGTCGAGGTGTCCACCGAGATCACCAGATCCAACGCCATCATGGCGGCGGCGGTGTCGGCGAAATCGGCGATGCCGTCGGTCAGGTCGATAATTCCCCAATGGGCCAGACGGTCGGCGTCAGTGCGAAGATCGCCCATCTGCAACGAGAAGAAGGTGTTGCCCGGCACGTCCAGGATGGGGGCCAGCGCATCCAGGTCCAGGGTGCGGCGATGGTCGAGGCCGAAACCGGGATTTCCCGCCCACACCAGTCCGACCCGGCGCCCGGCGCCCGGCGGGGTCAGGGCGGCGAGGCGCTGGCGCCAGCGCTCCACCTCGGCCGCATCGGGAAAGAGATAGGGCATGGCGCGCGGAATGTTGAGCCCGCGCCCGCCCAGCCGCAGCAGATGCGGCACACTGAGCAAGGCCGCCTGGCAATCCACCGGCGGCACCACGTCGCCCCCCACATAGACCCCGGTCACATGGGGCATGGTGCGCAACAGCCGGGCCAGTTGCGGCTGCGCCCACAGATGGACTTCCATGCCCAGCTTGCCCAGCAATTGGGCGTAACGGGCGAAATGGATGGTGTCACCCAAACCCTGTTCGAACCACAACAGGATCGAGCGCCCGCGCGCCACCACCCCCTCCCACGGCGGCGCCACCTCTCGCATGGCGGCGACGTGCTTGCCCATCAGGGCCTCCAGGCGCCATTCCAGTTCCTCGAAGCCGGTGGCGTAATCACCCAGCGCCAGCGCGGTCAGAGCCAGTTCCCAATGGCCGGACACCGCCATGGCACTGCCTTCCGGCAGCAGCGACAGTCCGTGGCGATAGGCCGAAAAGGCCGCCGCCATGTCGCCCAACATGCGATAGCAGGACGCTAGGTGAATCCAGGCATGGGCGTCGTTGGCATATGCCCGCAGATGGCATTCCAGTTCGGCGCGAGCATCGACTGTCCGATCCTGCTTCATCAGGGCCAGCCCCAACCCGATGCCGGCACGGGGCGAGGGCGGTTGCCCGGCCTGGGCGGCGCGGTATTCCGCTTCCGCATCCTGCCACCGCTCCTGACCATACAGGGCGCTCCCCAACTGGGCGCGCAGTTCCGCATGCGGGAAGGCATAGGTCCGCAGCAGGTTCTCGGCCTCGACGAACTGCTTCCGGCGCATCAGGCATTCCGACAGACCGTACACCGCCTGGGGGCGGGCCAAGTCGAGGGTCAGGGCGACCTTGAACGCTTCCCACGCCGCCGTGATGTCGTTGGCCTCAAGCAGGGCCATCCCCATCGCCTCTTGTTCCGCCGCGTCCGTCACCGTCACCTCTTCGCCATCCATTGCCGCCCCACCATCACTGTGCCACTGTACCGGCAACTCCCCCCACCGTCACCGAGCCATGACCGCCATCGACGACGCCTGCCGCCACGCCACCCAGTTGGAAACCGAAAACCGCTGGGACGACGCGGAGAACCTGTACCGGCAGATCCTGGCCGCCGCGCCGGACCACCCGCTGGCGTCCTATCTTTATGCCATGTGCCTGCTGGCGCGGGGAGAGTACGCGGCGGCCTGGCCGCTTTTCCAGCGCCGCCTGGACACCGATTTCTACCGCGCCAAGGCCACCACCGCCCTGCCCGCCCCCTATTGGCGGGGCGAGGCGGCGCCGGATCGCACCCTGCTGGTGCATGTGGACCAGGGGCTGGGCGACCTGATCATGTGCGCCCGCTATCTGCCGCTGGTGGCGGAACGGGTGGGGCGGCTGATCCTGGCGGTGCCGGAACGCACCCGGCGGCTGTTCGCCACCCTGCCCTGCCATCTGGAGATCGTCGAACTGGGCGAGCCGGTGCCCGTCTTCGACCTGCATTTGCATGCCTTTTCTCTGCCGGCGGTGTTCGGCACCACCCTGGACACCATCCCGCCCGCCCGCTGCCTGTCGGCCCAGCCCGATCTGGTGGCCGATATGCGGCAACGGCTGGGAACGGATTTCACCGTGGGGCTATGCTGGCAAGGCAGCCCCAACCACCCCCGCGATGCCGCCCGTTCGCTGCCGCTGGCGGCGCTGGCGCCGGTGTTGCAGGTGCCGGGGGTGCGCTTCGTGTCGTTGCAGGTCGGCCCGGCCGCCGCCCAGGCGGCATCCCTGCCGCCACCGCTGGCGGTGGCCGATCTGGGCGCGGCGGTGGAAACCCTGGATGGCGCCGCCGCCGTCATCGCGGCGGTGGACCTGACCATCACCGTGGATTCGGCACTGGCCCATCTGGCGGGCGCGCTGGGGCGCCCGGCATGGGTGGCCCTGCCGACCACGCCCGACTGGCGCTGGCTGCGCCAGGGCGACACGTCCGCGTGGTATCCGACGCTACGGCTGTTCCGTCAGCGGGCCGCCGGTCACTGGCGGCCCTGCCTGACGACCATGGCCGCGGCGCTGGTTCACTTGCGGGCTTCGAGCAACCCTTCGCAGACCTGAAGGTTGATGTTGACCAGGGTGTCGATCTCGCTTTCCGCGATATCCACGCCCCCCTTCATGGTCGCCTCGGCCACGTAATTGGCCAGGCGGATCAGGTTCTGGCGCAGGGCGTCGGCGATATCGGTTTCGGTGCGCTCGACAATGGTCTTGATCGCCACCCACAGATACATGTTGGTTTCCAGCGCCTCGGCCAGCTTGCCCGGCTCTTCCTTGCGGTTGAGGCGCGCCTGGTCCAGCATCACCGCCGCCCCGGAAAGGCGCTCGGCGCTTTGCGCGAAATCGACAACGTCACCCTGAGCGAAAGCCGCGTCAGACATCATACCCTCCCTGTCCGACATTTTCCGTCGAGCCCATAGAAAAGGCCCAACGCCGTTAACGGCGGGTTAAGAAACGGCCAGGCCGCCCGCCACGGCCAGCATGCCCGTTCCCCGTCCCGACAACAAGCGCCGAACGCGAACACGGTGGCGGAAACAACGGCTTAAGCGTTGATTAATGAAGGCCGTGCTATTCGGATGCGACCCACGGTATCGCCATCAGAACGCAACCATCCGGAGTTTGGCACCCATGCAGGACGCAACCCAAGACGCCCTCTCCCGCGTGCAGGACAATATGAGGAAGGGCGACCTTCTCGCCACCATCGAGAGCTGCGAAGAACTGCTGGCCACTACCCCCGATCACCTGACCGCCCTGTACTTCCTGGGCATGACCTCCATGCTGGCGGGCGACACGCCGCGGGCGCTGAACCTTTACCAACGCGCGCACGACTTGCACCCCGACAGCCAGGAAGTCGTGCTGATGCTGACTGCCATCAACGCCATCCTGGGCCGTTTGCCGGACACCGTCTATTTCGCCAAGCTGGCGCTGACCCTGGAGCCCGACCCCGAACTGGCGACGTGGGTGCCGCTGGAATACCGCGACCCGCACACCGCCCTGCAACGGGTGTCGCTGCCGCGTTACGTGGTCGACGGCTCGATCGAATACCAGTTGGGCAATTACAACGAAACCGTCCGGCTGGCCGCCATGGCCATCGAGGTGGACAAGAACGACCACGCCGCCTTCGACCTGATGGGCCGCGCCCTGCTGCGCCAGGGGCTGGTCGAGCGCGCCATCGCCGCCATGCACGCCGCCATCCATCTGGCCCCCGGCAACGCCGAATACCGCGCCAATCTGGGCGAGGCGCTGATCGCCAAGGGCGCCCATGGCGAAGGCCGCGCGCTGCTGGCCGCCGCCGCCGCCGAACAGCCGGATTCCAGCGAACTGGCCTGCCGGGTGGTCCAGGCCGCCCGCCGCGACCCGGCCGCCACCCCGGCCAGCCTGGAGGCCGCCACCGCCGCCTGGGAACGCGCCTTCGCCGCCACCCCGCGCACCACGCCCGCCGCCCCCGGCAACCGCCGTCCGGCGGTCGGCTACCTGATCAACCAGGACGCCGTGGACAACTGGCTGCCGGTGATCGAGGCAGTGCTGAGCACCCACAACCAGCAGCGCGTCGACGTCCACGTCTTCCAGCAATACCCCCACGACGAAAAGGCCACCGTGCGGCTGCGCCGCCATTGCATGTCGTGGCGTGAAACCTTCAACATCGACGACGACACCTTCGCCTTCATGCTGCGGCAATTGCAGTTGGACGTGCTGGTGGATCTGTGCGGCTTCACCCCCGGCAACCGCCGCGCCATGCTGGCGCGCGGCGTCGCCCGCAATCAGGTGGCGTGGCTGAACGAAAGCGTCGAGACGCTGGGCGGCGTGCTGGATTACGCCATCGGCGACGAAACCTGCGAAACCCTGGCGGAAAGCGCCCGGCTGATCGTGGTGCCCGGCGGCTGGATGCGTTATCGCGGCCAGTCGCTGCCCGTGACCGAGGCCGAAGGCCCGGCGGCGCGCAATGACGGCGCCGTGACCTTCGGCGCCGTGGCCGATCTGGAAGGCGCCGCCCAGGCGGTGCCGGTGTGGGCCGAGGTGCTGCGCCGGGTGCCGCAATCGCGCCTGCTGCTGGGCAACGCCCGCGGCCTGGACCCGTGGGCGGCGGAACGCTTCCTGGAACTGTTCGCCCATTGGGGCCTCAGCACCCGCATCGACCTGCAAGCCGAGGACAACACCGCCGTCACCGCCGACGCCTTCCTGTCGCAGGTGGACATCCTGCTGGACAGCCCGCTGCGCAACGGCACCCAATCCACCGCCGACGCCCTGCGCGAAGGCGTGCCGGTGGTCACGCTGGCCGGGGCCACCACTCCGACCCGGCTGGGCGCCAGCCTGCTGACCGCCGCCGGACATCCGGAATGGGTGGCGGCCGACGCCGGTTCCTATGCCGCCATCGCCGCCGGTCTGGCCCTGGACCCGGCGGCCCTGGCCGCCACCCGCGCCGCCCTGCGCGACGGCTACGCGGCCTCGGCCCTGACCGACGGCGCCGCCCTGGCCGCCGCCCTGGAGGCCACCTATCTGGGTCTGGCGCAACGCTAGATCGCCCAGCCTTAAATCTAAGGCGTTCTCATTTCCCGTCACCCCCGGGCTTGACCCGGGGGTCCATGGATTGCCGGGTCAAGCCCACGGCTGTCCGGTTTAGATTTTGTGGACTGAGTGCACGGTGTTGATTCTACTCGTGTTCAGACGTTGGCGCGTCTCCTGGACACGAAAGAGGACATCACC
>JAEXAH010000107.1 GCA_023458315.1 Pseudomonadota bacterium | reverse complement strand
GCGTCATCCTGCATTGGGACGGCAGCCAGTACGTGCCCTCGGCCAAGCTGATGCGGGCGGGCACCATGCTGTACCAGATGCAGGAACGCACCCAGCCCCACAACGAAACCGAAGCCGCCGCCGCCATTTTCAAGGACACCCTGGACATGATCTATGCCGGGCGCATCCGGGCGGCACGCATCCTGCTCAAGCAATTGCTGCCGCCGACGCACGAGAACAAGCGGCTGGAGCAGGAATTCTTCGACTGCAAGCTGCCGTCCAGCCCGTGGTGGCCGTTCATCGCCGGGCTGAACAACATGCCCGCCAAGGCGCCCGCCTGCCCGTCGTAGCGGGGGGATTATTTCGGCGGATAGACGTGCCGCCGCCCCTGCCAGTCGCGCACCTGACCGCGTTCGCCATCCCAGAATTCCGGGGTCAGCGGCACCTTGCCCGCACCGCCGGGAATGTCCAGGACATAGGTCGGCTGGGCGATGCCGGTCAGACGGCCGCGCAACTGGCGCACGATTTCCTGCCCCTCGGCGATGGACAGCCGGAAATGGCTGGTGCCGCGCGCCAGATCGGGGTGGTGCAGGTAATAGGGCCGCACCCGGTTGCGCACCAGGACGCGGAACAGGTCCTCCAGCGTCTCGGCGCTGTCGTTGACGCCCTTCAGCAGCACGGTCTGCGACACCAGCGGCAACCCGGCCTCGGCCAGACGGCGCAGCCCCTGGCGGGCGGCGGGCGACACCTCGCGCGCGTGGTTGACGTGCACCGACACCCACACCGCCAGATCGGATTCCGGCGGCGGTCGCAGGGCGCCCGCCAGCACCGGGGTGATGCGGTCCGGCTCGGCCACCGGAATGCGGGAATGAAAGCGCAGCACCTCCACATGGGGAATGCGGGCGACGCGCGCCACCAGTTCGGCCAGGCGGTTGGGCGGCAGCATCAGCGGGTCGCCGCCGGTGACGACGATCTCGCGCACCTGCTGGCGCCCGGCCACATAGGCCAGGGCCTCGTCCAGTTCCGCCGCCGACAACGAGCCGTCGGCATCGCCCACCGCCTCGCGCCGGAAACAGAACCGGCAATAGACCGGGCAGACCATGATGGGCTTCAGCAGCACCCGGTCCGGGTAACGGTGGACGATGCCCTTGACCGGGCTGTAGGCTGCGTCGCCGATGGGGTCGCCCCGTTCCTCGGGCGTGGTGGTCAGTTCGGCCGCCGAGGGCACGAATTGCCGCGCCACCGGATCGGCGGGATCGGCGGCATCGATCAACTCCACCACCGCCGGGGTCAGGGCGATGGCGGTGCGGTCGGCGACGCGGTCCAGCGCCGGACGCTCGGCCTCGGTCGCCAGTCCGGCGGCGATCAGATCGGACGGCGTGCGCAGGGAGCGGCGGCGGACGGGATTGGGTTCGGAAGACATGGCCATTGGATAGAGGATTTATGAGCGCAGGCAAAGAGTGGTGGCGCCCCGAGACTTTCGCAAGCCGTCGGGACAATCTGGCGCGGCGCCAGCGGATCATGGCGGCGGTGCGCGGTTTTTTCGCCGAGCACGACTTCGCCGAGGTGGAAACCCCCTGTCTTCAGGTCAGCCCCGGGCTGGAGCCGCATCTGCGCGCCTTCGCCACCCGGCTGGACGATGCCTGGGGCAACCCGCCGCAAACGCTGTACCTGCACACCAGCCCCGAATTCACCATGAAGAAGCTGCTGGTGGCGGGCGTCGAGCGGCTGTACCAGATCGCCCGGGTATTCCGCAACGGCGAACGCTCGGATACCCACCATCCCGAATTCACCATGCTGGAATGGTACCGGGCGGGCGGCACCGTCACCCAGTTGATGGACGACACCGAAGCGCTGGTGCGCGCCTGCGCCCAGGCCGCGGGCGCCAGGCACATGCTGCATGGCGGCCGCGTCTGCGACCCGTTCCTGCCATGGCGGCGGCTGTCGGTGGCCGAGGCGTTCTTCGATTATTGCGACATGGACGTGCTGGCCACCGCCCCCGACCCGTGGAACCCCGACCGCGCCCTGATCGCCGCCGAGGCCCGGCGCCTGGGCATCTCGGTGTCCGAGAGCGACCGCTGGGACGACATCTTCTTCAAGATCATGCTGGACCGCATCGAACCCCATCTGGGCTTCGGCGTGCCGGTGATCCTGCATTCCTATCCGGTGTCCATGGCGGCACTGGCCCGGCCCTCGCCCGCCGATCCGCGCGTGGCCGAACGGTTCGAGGCCTATGGCTGCGGCGTCGAATTGTGCAACGCCTTCGGCGAGTTGACCGACACAGCGGAACAGCGCCGCCGCTTCCAGGCCGACATGGATCTGAAAGAGGCGCTGTACGGCGAACGCTATCCCATCGACGAGGACTTCCTGGCGGCGCTGGCGGCGGGCATGCCCGATTCCGCGGGCATCGCCCTGGGGCTGGACCGGCTGGTCATGCTGCTGTGCGGCGCCGATCGGCTGGACGACGTGCTGTGGGCGCCGGTGGCGACGCAAGGCGGATAAGATTTTCATAAATTTGTGCGGCGCGCGGACGCGAGACATGGTTGAATCCCCCCAGATGACAGTCATCCGAGGTTTGTCGCCCATGCTTCGCCCCCTGCTGGCCGCCGCCCTGGTGCTGGCCCTTCCGTCCCTGGCCGTGGCCCAGGGCAGCCAGACGCCGATCAACCTGCTGCCGCCCGCCCCCCGTGAAGCCGCCCCGCCGGTGCCGCCGGTCGACAAGCCGCTGCTGGAAGAGCCGTCGCCCGGCTTCCAGCCGCTGCGCCCGGCCGAGGCGGAGGCGCCGACCGAGCAACCGGCACCCGCCGCCCCGGTTCCGGCCCAGCCCCCAC
>JAEXAH010000106.1 GCA_023458315.1 Pseudomonadota bacterium | reverse complement strand
GCGTTGGCGGTGCTGCGGGCGGGCGATCCCGGCACCATGGTCGCCGCCCTGGACGAGTATTCGACGCTGTTGGCCGACCCGCGCAAGAACGCCGTGGTGCTGGGGCCGGGCTGCGGCGTGGGCGAGCCGCTGCGCCAGCGGGTGCTGGCGGCGTTGCAGGCGGGCAAGGCGGCGGTGCTGGACGCCGACGCCCTGACCAGCTTCGCCGATTCGCCGCGTGACTTGTTCAAGGCCCTGTCGGGCAATGTGGTGCTGACGCCCCATGACGGCGAGTTCACCCGCCTGTTCGGCGCCGCCGATGGCTGCCGCCTGGAGCGCGCCCGGCAAGCCGCCAAGCGCGCCGGGGCGGTGGTGCTGCTCAAGGGGGCAGATACCGTGATCGCCCATCCCGACGGCCGTGCGGTGATCAACGCCAATGCGCCGCCGTTTCTGGCCACCGCCGGGTCGGGAGATGTTCTGGCGGGGATCATCGGCGGGCTGCTGGCGGCGGGCATGGACGCCTTTGACGCCGCCGCCTGCGGTGCCTGGCTGCACGGCGCGGCGGCGGCGGCGTTCGGCCCCGGCCTGATCGCCGAGGATCTGGCCGAGGCGCTGCCCGGCGTGCTGGCCGCCCTTTGAGTTTCGCGGAAACGCCCTTACATGCTGAAGGAGATAAACGCCATGGCCGACAACAAGGAGGTAGCCAGCATGACTCAAGCCGTCGGAACCTCCCTGCTTGCCCGCATCAAGGGCTGGGCCAAGCTGTGGCGCGATGTCGCCGGAACCATCACCGGCGGCGAGATGCTGAGTTT
Organism: Pseudomonadota bacterium; assembly: GCA_023458315.1. Classification (GTDB taxonomy): domain Bacteria; phylum Pseudomonadota; class Alphaproteobacteria; order Rhodospirillales; family Magnetospirillaceae; genus Magnetospirillum. The sequence continues at coordinate 62,648 of JAEXAH010000106.1, read as the reverse complement.
CGCCCCCGATCTGCCCGATGACGACCTGGAGCGCCTGCGCAGGCAGATGCTGGCCTGTCTGGAGGGCAAGGGCGGCGAGGTTTCCGTCCGCGCCCGCGCCGCCGCCCTGGGCCGCGAATACCTGTCGCTGTCGCCCGAGGGGCGCAAGCGCTTCCTGGCGCTGATGGCGTCCTTCGGCCCGGAAATCGGGCGGGTCGACGCGGCGACCCAGGCGTTGTTGGCGGCGGGCGACGATTGCGACGCCCGCATCAAGGCGGAAAACGCCCTGCGCGCCGCCCTGGAACCGCCCTTCACCCGGCTGCTGACCCAGTTCAACGCCCTGCCCGAGGGCGTGAAGTTCCTGGTGGATCTGCGCGCCGAACTGATGGGGATGGCGCGCGGCGACGTCCGGCTGGGGGCGCTGGAAAAGGAACTCAAGGGCCTGCTGGCGGCGTGGTTCGACGTCGGCTTCCTGGAATTGCAGCGCATCACCTGGCGGTCGCCCGCCTGTGTGCTGGAAAAGATCATGGCCTACGAGGCGGTGCACGCCATCCAGGGCTGGGACGACCTGAAGAACCGGCTGGATTCCGATCGTCGCCTGTACGCCTTCTTCCATCCGCGCATGCCCGAGGAGCCGCTGATCTTCGTCGAGGTGGCGCTGGTCAACGGCATCGCGGGCAACGTGCACGAATTGCTGGACCCGGCGGCGCCGGTGGGCAACCCGGACGAAGCCGACACCGCCATCTTCTATTCCATCAACAACGCCCAGCGCGGCCTGGACGGTATCAGCTTCGGCAATTTCCTGATCAAGCGGGTGGTCGAGGAATTGTCGCGCGAGTTCAAGCGCCTCAAGACCTTCGCCACCCTGTCGCCGCTGCCCGGTTTCCGGTCGTGGTTGCAGGACCTGCTGGACAAGGGCGGCGACACCGTCCTGACCCCGGCCGAGCAGCGGCGGCTGGCGCTGTCGCCCCATGGCGGCGAGGGTCTGGCGGCGGTGCTGGCGCGCGGCGAATGGGCGGACGATTCCCAGGCGGCCGATATCCTGCGCGGTCCGCTGACCCGGCTGGCGGCGCGCTATATCGCCGTGGAAAAGCGGCAGGGCAGGGCCCGCGCCCTCGACCCGGTGGCCCATTTCCACCTGTCCAACGGCGCCCGCGTCGAACGCCTGAACTGGCTGGCCGACACCAGCGCCAAGGGCATGAAGCAGTCGCTGGGCCTGATGATCAACTACCTCTACAAGCTGGACGAGATCGAGGCCAACCACGAAGCCTATTCCGCCAGCGGCAAGGTGGCGGCCTCGTCCGATGTCAAGGCGCTGCTGAAGTAGAAAGGCACCGCCACAAGCCACAAAAAAGGTTCTTCGCAGATTTCCTGGAAGTGCTCGTCCGTGGCCCGCGCCCGGCGAGGGGCAACACGTGATGCAGGTTTTCTGCATCACGGTCTAAACCGGACAGAAGTGGATCAAGTCCGCGCATGACGAAAGCGGTTGCGGGGCCAGCAGCCCCGCAATTGCGTGATGAACCAAACAAAAAGCCCACCGCGTCGGGCGCGGCGGGCTTTGCTTGGGGCACTCAGGAAAGGGTCAGCCTTCCAGCTTTTTCAGCATTTCGGCGGTGATCAGGGTGACGCCCTTTTCCGTGCGGTCGAAACGCTTGGCGTCCAGCTTGGGGTCTTCGCCCACCACCAGTCCCGGCGGGATGACGCAGCCCTGATCGACGATGCATTTCTTCAGCTTGGCGTGGCGGCCGATGTCGCAATCGGGCAGCACCACCGTATCCTCGACCAGCGAGTACGAATTGACGCGCACGTTGGAAAACAGCATGGACCGCCGCACCACCGCGCCCGAGATGATGCAACCGCCCGACACCAGCGAATCCACCGCCATGCCGCGGCGGGTATCGTTGTCGAACACGAATTTGGCGGGCGGCAACTGGGCCTGATAGGTCCAGATGGGCCAGTTGGTGTCATACAGGTTCAGGGCCGGGGTCACGGTGGTCAGGTCGATGTTGGCTTCCCAATAGGCGTCGATGGTGCCGACGTCGCGCCAGTAATGTTCCTTGGCGCCGTCATGCATGACGCACGAATCCTGGAACGGATGGGCGATGACCTTGTGGGTGCCGATCAGCTTGGGGATGATGTTCTTGCCGAAATCGTGTTCGGTTCCCGGTTCCTCGGCCTCCAGGTTCAGGCGCTCGTACAGGAACTGGGCGTTGAAGATGTAGATGCCCATGCTGGCCAGCGCCTTGTCCGGCTTGCCGGGGGCGTGCTGGGGGTTTTCCGGCTTTTCGTCGAAGCGGACGATGTTGTCGTCGTCGTCCACCGCCATGACGCCGAAGCCCTTGGCGTCCTCGATGGGCACTTCCAGGCAGGCGACGGTGACGTCGGCGTTGCGGGCCAGATGGTGGGCCAGCATCTTGCCGTAATCCATCTTATAGATGTGGTCGCCCGCCAGGATCAGCACGTATTCCGGTCCGTGCTCGCGGATGATGTCCAGGTTCTGGAACACGGCGTCGGCGGTGCCCTTGTACCAGTTCTCGCCCTCGGTGCGCTGCTGGGCGGGCAGCAATTCGATGAATTCGTTGAACTCGCCGCGCAGGAAGCCCCAGCCGCGCTGGATGTGCTGCAACAGCGAATGGGCCTTGTACTGGGTCAGCACGCCGATGCGGCGAATGCCCGAGTTGATGCAGTTGGACAGGGTGAAGTCGATGATGCGGAACTTGCCGGCAAAAGGAATGCCCGGCTTGGCGTGCCAGTCGGTCAGCGCCTTGAGGCGCGAGCCGCGGCCGCCCGCCAGCACCAGCGCCAGGGTGCGGCGCAGGCGCAAATTGACTTCGATGTCGTGGTTCACCCGTTCCAGAGGCTCCGTCATCAGCACGTCTCTCCAAGATGTCTCGCGGACTTTGGCACCGTCCCCCCGGAGCCGATGAAAGACCGTGCCATACTTCGCCGCCCGCGACAACCGCCGCCCGAGCAGGGGAGACTTCCTTAACCCCGGGGTAATACTGACACCCAGGCGCTTTCGCCTGAGGCCGTCATGGGCTAGGCTTGTCGGTCAACGACAGGTATGTCCGACGGGAGGCCCCATGCGCGTGTTGTTCGCTTCGTCCGAAGTGTTTCCGCTGGTCAAGACCGGCGGTCTGGCCGACGTTTCGGGGGCGCTGCCGGAGGCGTTGATCCAGGCGGGACAGGATGTGCGGGTGCTGTTGCCCGGCTATGCCGCCGCCATGGACAAGACCGAGGGCAAGAAGGTGGTCGGCAGCCTGGGCGACCCGCTGGGCATCGGCACCGAGGCCACGCTGGTGGAAGGGCGGCTGCCCGGGTCCGGCGTGCCGGTGTGGCTGATCGACTGTCCGGCGCTGTACCATCGCGCCGGTGGGCCGTATCAGGACGTGGACGGCAGCGATTATGCCGACAACGCCCTGCGCTTCGGCCTGCTGTCGTGGACCGCCGCCCATCTGTGCACCGGCGGCTCGCCGGTGCCGTGGTGGCCCGACGTGCTGCATTGCCACGACTGGCAGACCGGTCTGGCGCCCGCGTACCTCAAGGCGTGGAATGTGGTGGACCGTCCGGCGACGGTGTTCACCATCCACAACATCGCCTATCAGGGCCTGTTCCCGTCGGAAACGGTGCCGCGCCTGGGCCTGCCCTGGGACTTCTACGGCATGGACGGGCTGGAATACTGGAACAACCTGTCCTTCCTGAAATCCGGCCTGGTCTATAGCGACCGCCTGACCACGGTCAGCCCGCGCTATGCCCGCGAAATCCAGTCCTCGCCCCATGGCTGCGGCCTGGAAGGCGTGCTGGCCGCCCGCGCCGCCGATCTGTCGGGCATCCTGAACGGCGCCGATTACGGCATCTGGAACCCGGACAGCGATTCCTGTCTGCCCCACCGCTATGCCCCCGCCGATTTCGCGGCGGGCAAGGCAGCCAACAAGGCGGCGTTGCAGGCCGAACTGGGGCTGGAGCAGAACCCCGACGCGCCGCTGATGGTGATCGTCAGCCGCCTCAACGACCTCAAGGGCATGGATCTGGTGCTGGCGGTGCTGCCGTCCGTCCTGCGTGAAGGGGCCCAATTGGCGGTGGTCGGCACCGGCGACCGCGCGCTGGAAGACGGGTTCAAGGCGGTGGCCGCCGCCAATCCGTCGCAAGTGGCGGTCATGATCGGCTATTCCGAGACGCTGGCGCACAAGCTGATGGCGGCGGGCGACATGCTGGTCATGCCGTCGCGGTTCGAGCCGTGCGGCCTGACCCAGTTCTATGCCATGCGCTATGGCACCGTGCCGCTGGTGCACGTCACCGGCGGTCTGGCCGACACGGTGGTCGACGCCACCTATGACAGCCTGATGACCGGCACCGCCACCGGCTTCGCCTTCGAGCACGCCAATGCGGGCGCCTTCCAATGGACCATCGAGCGGGCGCTGGGCATGTACCGCCAGCCCGAACAATGGCGCAAGGTGCAGGCCGCCTGCGTCGCCCAGGACTTCACCTGGGATCTGTCGGCGGCGCGCTATGTGGAGCTTTACCGCGCGCTGGTTCCGGGCAAGGGCTGAGCCATGGCCGATCTGTCGCTGATCGCCGATATCGGCGGCACCAACGCCCGCTTCGCCCTGGTGGACGGCCAGGGCCGGGTGGGCGAACCCATGGTGGTGCGGTGCGCCGAGCATCCCGGCCCGGCCGAGGCGGCCCGCGCGGTGCTGGCGGCCCACAACATCGCCGACCGGCCGGTACGCGGCGCCTTTTGCGTTGCCTGTCCGGTGACGGGGGACGTGGTCAACCTGACCAATTCGGCGTGGCATTTTTCCATCGAGCAGGTGCGCAATGCCCTGGGGCTGGAACGCTTGCAGGTGATCAACGATTTCACCGCCGTCGCCCTGTCGGTGCGCCATGTCGGCCCCGAACATCTGCTGAAGGTCGGCGGCGGCAGTGCCGTCGAAGGGGCGCCCATCGCCGTGTTGGGGCCGGGCACCGGTCTGGGGGTGTCGGCGTTGGTGCCCGACAGTTCCGGGCAGTGGGTCGCGCTGGCGACCGAGGGCGGCCACGCCACCCTGGCCGCCACCGACGCGCGCGAGGACGCGGTGCTGGAGCGCCTGCGCCGTCGCTTCGGCCATGTCTCGGCCGAGCGGGTGCTGGCCGGGGCCGGTCTGGTCAATCTGTACGAGGCGCTGGCCGATCTGCACGGCGTGTCGCCCCTTTACACCGCCCCCGACGCGGTGTCGCAGCGGGCGCTGGACGGGTCCGACCCGCTGTGCCGCGAGACGCTGGATATGTTCTTCGCCATGCTGGGCACGGTGGCGGGCAATCTGGCGCTGACCCTGGGGGCGCGTGGCGGCGTCTATCTGGCGGGCGGCATCCTGCCGCGCATGCGCGATGCCTTCGCCCAATCGTCCTTCCGCCGCCGGTTCGAGGGCAAGGGCCGCTTCCGCGACTACCTTGCCCCCATTCCGGCGTGGCTGGTGGTCCACCCGCAACCGGCCTTCGCCGGGCTGGCCGGGCTGGCGACCGGCGGGAAATAGCCGCGCGTCAGAACAAAGCGGGCCACCACGCCAGGGCGATGGCGGCGGTGCCGACCAGACCGGGAACCAGGGCGGGCAGGGCGCGGACGCCGCGCACGCCCTGGGCGGCCAGGATGCGGTCGGCCAGCCACAGGCTCCAGACGATGCCGCCGACGAACAGGGCGATCTTCAGGCCCGACACCGCCTCAGGCGGCAGGCCCAACGCCTTGAGGGCGGTGAACAGGCCGCCGCCCAGGCCCAGCAGCAGCGACACCATGGCGATGGGGGTGAACTGGTAGCCCAGTTCCAGGAAGCGGGCGTGCAGCGACCGGGCGCCGCCCAGCCATCCCGACATCCACGCGCTGATCAGGGTCAGTCCCGACAGGCCGACGGTGAAGATCAGCATGGTGGCGGCCATGAAGCCGGTGATCATGACGAAATCCAGCCACAGGAACACCTCGCGGCGGTCGGGGTGGACGCTCATCAGCCAGGACGGGCCGCTGCGCAGCAGCCATGCGACATCATTCTCGATGGCCCACAGCCCCAGGGCGTCGCGCAGCGTGGTGAACAGCGGCAGCACGCCCCACAAAAAGCCGCCCAGGGCGACGCCGCCGCCCAGGAACAGGAACAGGATTTCCGACAGATTGGGATTGCGCCAGGCGATCTGCTCGATCTCCTCGCCGGGGCGGCGCAGGCGCAGGAACAGGCCGCCCTGGGCGGGCGGGCTGACGCAGCGGAAGCATTCGATGCAATGGCGCGTCTCGGTCTTGCGCCGCAGGTCGATCATGGTCGGGCAGGCGCCCTTGTCGGTCCAGCGGTCGCCGCCGCCTTCCGGCCGCTTGGGCGCGAACTCGACCACGCCCAGGCGGTTGAACACCCCCAGCAACAGGCCGATGGGACAGGCATGGCGACACCACGGCCGTTTGCCGGGGGCGAACAGCCAGCCCAGGATGATGGCGGCGGCCATGGTGCCGCCGAAGATCTCGGCGGCGGCCTCGGGGTGGGTGCGCACGCCGGTGGTCTGGCCCAGGATGGTGACGACGATGAACGACAGCACCGGCGTGCCCGGCCAGGTCAGCCAGCGCGGCGGCGCCAGTTTGAACCCATGCTTGGACGCGTATTCCGACGCGGCGCCCATGGGGCACAGGATGCCGCACCACGACCGCCCGGTGGCCAGCACCGACAACAGCAGCAGCGGGAACCACACCCCCCACAGCAGCAGGTTGGCGGCCACCGTCAGACTGTCCAGCGCGGTGGCGTCCTCGGGCGGGTTGGGCAGCAGGGCGGGCACCAGCAACAGGCCGACGAAGGCGACGAACATCACCGCGTGCACCCAGGGCAGCCAGCGGATGTTGCGCACGAAGAACGCCTCGACCGGCCCGGCGATGCGGGCCGACCAGCGTTTTTCCTCTCCGGCCGGAACCTGACGCGGCATCATGGCGCGGTCTTCAGCCGCTTGAGGGCGACGGCGCCCAGCACCGGCACCAGGGCCAGCAACAGCACCGCCTGGGCCGCCACCGATTCCAGGGTGGGGAACAGGCCGATGGCCGGGATCGACGGCATGAAGGTCAACGGCGTGGTGCCGATCAGCCGGGCTTCCTGAAGCTCCAGCACGCCGTTGCCCGCGAACATCACCGCCAGGGCATACAGCAACACGGCGGTTCCGGCGAAGAACGGCCCCAGCGGCAGCTTCATGGAGGCGCGGCGCATGACCACGTAAACCACGGCCAGCGCCACGACAGCGGCGGCGAAGCCCAGGGCGATGGCGCTGCCCTGGCCCGGCGCGCCGCCCATCAGCGCCTGATAGAACAGCACCGTCTCGGCGCCCTCGCGGTAGACCGACAGGAAGGCGGCGAAGCCCAGCGAGAACATCTGGCCGCCCGACAGCGCCTTGTTGACCTGATCCTTGATATAGCCCTGCCAGCGTTGCGCCTCGCGCCGGGCGAACAGCCAGTGACTGACATAGGCCAACACGGCGGCGGCGACCAGCATGGTGACGCCCTCGACCGCTTCCTGACCGGCGCCGGACAGCGCCACCACCACGTTCAGCACCCAGGCGGTGGCGGCGCTGGCCACCAGGGCCAGGGCCACCGACCACCACACCACCCGCACCTTGTCCTCGGCGCCCAGGCGCTTGAGATAGGCGACCAGGGCCGTGACCACCAGCATGGCCTCGAAGCCCTCGCGCAGAAGGATCAGCAGCGATTGCAGGAAGGCGCCGATCCACCCGGCGCCCGAGGCTTCGGCGCGGGCGTCGGCCACCTCGACCACCTGGGCTTCCAGGGCGCGCCACGCTTTTTCCACCCTGGCCCTGTCGGCCGAGGAATTGGCCAGGCCGATCACCGCAGCGAATTTGGATTCGATCTCGGTCTTGGCCGACGGGTCGGCGGCGCCGATGTCGGTTTCCAGGCCGGTTTCCTCGAACACCCCGAAATACAGGTCCGAGAAACCGTCGGCGGTGTCGCCGCCCTTGGCCGGATCATAGGCGGCCATCAGGGCGTTGCCCTCGGCGACGATGCGGGCGGCCACGGCGCGGTGGTCCAGCTTGCCGTCCTGGGCCAGCGCGGCGGCGGGCAGCAGCAGAATGACGAAGGCCAGCAGGCGCGGCAGCAGGGCGCGGATCATTGGTTGACCTCGTACACGTCGGGCGACACCTTGGCGGCGTCCAGCACCTTGGCATCGACCAGCATGGCGTCGCGCAGGCCCTGCGCCACCGTCTTGACCTGGGCGGCGTCACCGGCGGTCATGGCCTTGCGCATGGTGGCGAACATCTTTTCCACCTCGGCGGCGCGCTTGGCGCCGATATGCTTGCGGATCGCCCCTTCCAGCTTCGACGTCTCGAAATGGCCGAAATACGCCTCGGTCACGGCGCGCTTGGCGGCGTCCACGTCACCCTGGGCGAACACGGTTTCGGCGGCGCTGACCGCCTTGCCGACGCTTTCCGCCGTGGTCTGCCAATGGCCGCTCTCGGCCAGGGCGTCCGGCGCGGCGGCCAGCAAGGGCGCGGCGAGCAGCGTCAGGGCGAACAGGAAACGGCGAAGCGGCATGGCAAGGGATCTCCGCTGAAAATGAGAGTCCTTTGCAATAACCATGTTTGCTTTGGCATGTGCAAGTGCAAATCGGTCGCATGCCATGTGCCGATCGCAGGGCCGCGATACGAAAAAAGCCCGCCGGAAGGGGCGGGCTTGTCCGTGGGAACCAAGGTCGTCTCAGCGTGCGGGGGCATCCGGCGTGGCGGCGACGCGGCCGACTTCGCCCACCGGATGGGGTGTCACCAGTCCGGCCGACGGCGACAGGGCGACGACGAAGCCGATGGCGGCGGCATAGATGCCGCCCAGGACCACCACCCGCAGGATGGTATCGCGCGTGGCGCGGGGCGCCGGGGTGTCGTGGTCTTCCTTCATCGCTTCTTAACTCTAAAGGGTAAGAATTTAACCGTTTGTATATGTGCACCGCAGCGCGGAGTCAAGGGCTCCGGGCGGGGGTGTCCTGCTCGCATGGGTAGGAGGCGGGGCAGATAACCCCATCCCGGTCGGCGCCGTCAAGGAAGATATGCACAGGAAAGTATGCGTCCCCCGCATGGCTTGGAACACAGGCAGCGGCAAAGGAGAGCGGGACATGCCACATTGTCCGCCGGGGGTTTGGCAAAAGAATGGCGGAAAAAAGCACGTCCACCAACTGTTACGGTTGATGTGCACAAAGCTAAGCCCTAGCATGCTTGACTACGGGGGGTTCAAAACGCGGCATGCAGTCGATTCGCAAAATCGAAGTCAGCACGGGAATCTGGTGGGTCGAGGTGCCGTCGGCCGACATCCGCATTTTGTGCGGCTGTCCCGCGGACGCGGTCAAGCACCTGATGAAACGCGGCCTGATCACCCCCACCGAAGTGGGCGGCGTGACCTTTGAAACCGGCCCCAACGTCATCCTGCTGTCCGACGTCATGGTGCAGAACGGCACCTTCGCCAATCTGGGCGAGTTCCCGGTTCTTCAGATGCTGTACCGCCAGGGCATGATCATCCCCGGCCACCCCGGCAACACCGGGGTCAAGCCGCTGATCATCGGCTCGCCGGAACAGGTTCTGGCGCAGATGCAATATATCTATCGCGGCAATTACGGCCTGATCAGCGAGGACGAGCTGATCGACGCCGGTCTGCCGCCGGACCAGGCGCGCGAACGCATGCGCCTCAAGCTGAAATTCGCCTTCGGCCGCATCTGCCATCCCTCGGAACTGCTGGACACCCGCGCGGTGGAAAGCGAGGCGGTGGAGGTGCGCAACGGCGTGCGCGTGCGCCGCCTGCGCCTGAACGTGTTCGAGTTCCTGTACGGCGACGATTCCGTCACCGTGGATTTGAACCTGCAACCGTTCGAAACCTACGAATGCCCTTATCCGCTGGGGTTCTACCACATGCCGCGCGAGTATTTCGCGGTGGTGCATTCCGGCGAAGGCGACGGCTGGGACATCAACCGCGCCTCCATGGGCGCGGTGCTGATGTTCCAGGGCAAGGTCTATCTGATCGACGCCGGTCCCAACATCCTGCACACGCTGGACGCGCTGGGCATCGGCGTGAACGAGATCGAAGGCATCTTCCACACCCATTCGCACGACGATCATTTCGCGGGCCTGACCACGCTGATCCGGGCCGACCACCGCATCAAGTACTACGCCTCGCCGCTGGTGCGGGCCTCGGTGGCGCGCAAGATGGCGGCGTTGCTGTCCATCGAGCCCGCGGCCTTCGCCGATTACTTCGAATGCCACGATCTGGTCGAGGATCAGTGGAACGACATCGACGGGCTCGAGGTCAAGCCGCTGTTCTCGCCCCATCCGGTGGAAACCACGGTGTTCCTGTTCCGCGCCCTGTGGGAAGGCGGCTTCCGCACCTATGCCCATCTGGCCGACATCTGTCGCCTGGAGGTGCTGAAGGGCTTCATCACCGAGGACGACGACAAGCCCGGCATCTCGAAGGCGCTGTACCGGCGGGTGGTCGAGGATTACGCCACCCCGGTGGACATCAAGAAGGTGGACGTGGGCGGCGGCATGATCCACGGCGACGCCTATGATTTCCGCGACGATACCTCGGGCAAGATCATCCTGGCCCATTCGGCGGCGCGCAACACCATCGCGCAAAAGGCCATCGGGTCCACCGCGTCGTTCGGCACCATCGACGTGCTGATTCCGTCCAACCACGATTTCATCTGGCGCGCCGCCTATGAATTGCTGATGGGCTATTTCCCCGACATCGCCCATCACCAGATCCGCGTGCTGCTGAACAATCCGGTGGTGACGTTCAATCCCGGCACCATCCTGGTCAAGGAACGCCAGCCCGCGCCGTCCATCTTCCTGCTGCTGTCGGGCAGCGTCGAGGCCATCCACATGACCGGCGGCGGCCGGTCGGTGCTGTCGGCGGGGGCGTTGATCGGCGAATTGTCGGCGCTGTTCGGCTCGGCGGTGTCGGAAACCTACCGCGCCATCGGTTTCGTCAAGGCGCTGGAGATTCCCTGCTCGCTGTATGGCGAGTTCGTGCGCCGCAACAACCTGTCCTCGGAAATCACCCGCATTTTCGAGAACCGCGACTTCCTGCAACGCACCTGGCTGTTCGGCGAGGTGGTGTCCACCCGCACCCTGAACCGCATCGCCAAGGACATGACCCTGCGCCGCTTCGACGTGGGCGAAACCATCGACATCGGCCCCGAGGCGGTGGCGCTGGTGGTGGCCGGGGCGGTGGCGCGCATCCTGGGCGACCATGTGGTGGAATTGCTGGGACCGGGCGATTTCTTCGGCGAGGAGCAGGCGATCTTCTGGACGCCCAGCATGTTCCGCCTGCGTCCGGTCGAGGCCACCGACGTCTTCCTGATCCCGGCCTCGCTGTTGGCGGGCATCCCGTCGGTGCGGTGGAAGCTGTTCGAGACGTCGGGCAAGCGCATGACCTCGATCTTCGAGGGCGAGCACATGGGCCGCGTCATGCTGCAATGGCACGAGGAATACCGCGTCGACGTGCTGCGGCTGGACACCCAGCACCGCCGCCTGTTCGAGCAGGCCAACGCCATCCTGGACGCCGTGGATGGCGGCCGCGAATTGTCCGAAGTGCTGTCGCTGCTGGATGCCATGGCGGAATACGCGCGCTACCATTTCGGCGAGGAAGAGGCGCTGATGCTGCGCCACGCCTATCCCGAGACGGAAAGCCACCGCGCCCGCCATGCCCGGCTGATGGACCAACTGGACGAACGCCGCCGCCAGTTGCAGGACGCGGGCAGCGCCGACAGTGCCCAGGTGCTGGGCTTCCTCAAGGAATGGCTGGTCAACCACATCTGCACCGACGACCGGCGCTACAGCCACTTCCTCAATTCGAAGGGCGTGTATTGAGCCACCCGGCCGCCGCCTGCCCGGCGATGCGGCCGGTGGCGAAACAGCCGGTCAGCAGGTAGCCGCCGGTCGGCGCCTCCCAATCCAGCATTTCGCCCGCCACGAAGGTGCCGGGGCGGATTTTCAGCATCAGATCGTCGGTGACGGCGTCGAACGACACGCCGCCCGCCGTGCTGATGGCCTCGGCCAGCGGACGCGGGCGCAGCAGCGGCAGCGGCAGCGCCTTGAGGGTGGCGGCCAGCGCCGCCGCGTCCTCGGGCAAGGGGTGGGCCAGTTCGCGCAGCAGCCCGGCGGCCACCCCCTTGATTCCGGCACAACGGTCCAGATGGTGTGACAGCGACCGGCTGCCGCGCGGCTTGGCCAGGGCGGCGGCCAGCTTGTCTCGGCTCCAATCGGGTTTCAAATCCAGCAGCAGCACCGCGCCGGGACAGGCATCGCGCAGGGGCGCCGACAGGGCATAGACGGCGCTGCCCTCGATGCCGCTGGCGGTGACGACGAATTCGCCCTTCAGCGCGCGGTCGTTGAACCGAAGCCCCACCGCCTTGACCGGCTGCCCGGCGAAGCGGTCGCGGAAATGGGCGCTCCACGCCACGTCGAACCCGCAATTGGCCGGTTTCAGCGCTGCGATTTGCACCCCCGCCGCCGCCAGGATCGATAGCCAGCCGCCATCCGATCCCAGTTGCGGCCACGACCCGCCGCCCAGCGCCAGCACGGTGATCGTGGCGGTGATGGCGATTTCACCCTGGGGGGTGGCGAAGCGGTGGCGGTCTTCGTCGTCCCAGCCCAGCCAGCGGTGGCGGGAATGCAGGCGCACGCCCTGGGCGTCCAGACGGCGCAGCCAGGCGCGCAGCATGGGCGCCGCCTTGAAATCGGTGGGAAAGACCCGACCGGAACTGCCGACGAAGGTTTCGATTCCCAATGCGGCCGCCCAATCCCGTTGTTGCCGCGGACCGAATTCCGCCAGCCAGCGGCCGAAGCGTTCGGCCTGGGCGCCATAACGGGCGACGAAACGCTCCAGCGGCTCGGAATGGGTCAGGTTCAGGCCGCCGATGCCCGCGCGCAGGAATTTGCGGGCCGGGGTCGCCATGGCATCGAACACCCGTACCGGCAATCCGGCGGCGGCCAGATGCTCGGCGGCCATCAATCCGGCGGGACCGGCGCCGATGACGATCGCGGATGGGGGCGGGCTGGGGCAAGTCATGCCCCATCTGTGCCCGGCTTCCCCGAAATCGTCAATGTTTCTGGTCCGTCACGGAGGTGATGCCCCCTCCCGCCGAAACGGGAGGGGGCTGACAACGCCTGCCCTTATTCCTGGGCCGCCCCCGCCTCGGGCAGACCGGCAAAGCGGCGCAGCTTGGCGAAGCGGGCATGGATGGCGGTTTCGGCCTGCGACACCAGGGCGCGGAAGCGGTCGGGGTCGTGCCGCTCGACCATGGTGAAGCGGGCCTCGTTCTTCAGGAAGTCGTACAGGTGGCCGGTGGGTTCGGCGCTGTCCAGGGTCAGCGGGTGCTCGCCGGTGGCCAGCTTGCGCGGGTCCCAGCGATACAGCGGCCAATAGCCCGATTGCACCGCCAGCTTCTGCTGGTCCAGACCGTGCGACAGGTCATAGCCGTGGGCGATGCAGTGGGAATAGGCGACGATCAGCGACACGCCCGGCCACGCCACCGCGTCCTGGATGGCGCGCTGGGTCTGCACGTCCTTGGACCCAAAGGCGACGTTGGCCACATAGACGTCGCCATAGGCCATGGCCATCATGCCCAGATCCTTCTTGGGCAGCGACTTGCCCGCCACCGCGAATTTGGCGGTGGCGGCCAGCGGCGTCGCCTTGGATTGCTGACCGCCGGTGTTGGAATAGACCTCGGTGTCCATCACCAGGATGTTGACGTTCTTGCCCGACGCGAAGACGTGGTCCAGACCGCCATAGCCGATGTCATAGGCCCAGCCGTCGCCGCCGATGATCCAGATGACCTTTTCCACCAGATAATCGGCCACGTCGGCCAGACGGGCGGCCTCGATGCCGGGCACACCGGCCAGGATCTTGCGCAATTCGTCCACCCGGGCGCGCTGGGCGGCGATTTCGGCGTCGTTGCCCTGGGGGGCGTGGGTCAGGGCGGCGGCCAGTTGCTCGGGCACCTTTCCGGCCTTGGCCAGATGGGCCAGCATCTGCCGGGCGTGGGCCTTGTGGGCATCCACCGCCAGACGATAACCCATGCCGAATTCGGCGTTGTCCTCGAACAACGAATTGGACCACGCCGGACCCCGGCCGTCGGCGTTGACGGCATAGGGGGTGGTCGGCAGGTTGCCGCCATAGATGGACGAGCAGCCGGTGGCGTTGGCGATCATCAGCCGGTCGCCGTAAAGCTGGGTCAGCAGCTTGAGATACGGCGTCTCGCCACAGCCCAGGCAGGCGCCCGAGAACTCGAACAGCGGTTGCAGGAACTGCGCGGTCTTGACCGTCGGCGCGGTCAGCACGGTGCGGTCGGCCTCGGGCAGATCCAGGAAGAAGTCCCAATTGTCCTTCTCGTCCGCCAGGATCGGCAGCTTGTCCGCCATGTGCAGGGCGATGCGCGACGGGTCCTTCTTGTCCTTGCCGGGGCAGACCTTGACGCACAGCGTGCAGCCGGTGCAATCCTCGGGCGCCACCTGCAACAGATACTCGGCGCCCTTGAACTCGTTGCCCTTGTAGGGAACGTGCTTCAGGCTGCCGGGCGCCGCGCCCAGGGCGGCGGGCTCGGCCACCTTGACGCGGATGGCGGCGTGCGGGCAGACCAGGGTGCATTTGTTGCACTGGATGCACACGCCGGCATCCCACACCGGGATTTCGGCGGCGATGTTGCGGCGTTCGAAGCGGGCGGTGGCGGTGGGCCAGGTGCCGTCCGGCGGGAAGGCGGAAACCGGCAGCAAATCGCCCTTGTTGGCCAGCATCATGGCCGAGACGCGCTGCACGAATTCCGGCGCCTCCTGCGGCACGATCGGCGGCTTGACCCGGGTCGACGTCACCGTGCCGGGGATGGCGACCTTTTGCAGATGCTCCAGCGCCTGATCCACGGCGGCGAAGTTCTTGGCCACCAGCTTTTCCGATTTGCGGCCATAGGTCTTCTCGATGGCCTTCTTGATGTGCTTGATCGCCTCGTCCTTGGGCAGCACGCCGGACAGCGCGAAGAAGCAGGTCTGCATGATGGTGTTGATGCGTTGGCCCATGCCGGCCGCCAGGGCGACCGAGCGGGCGTCGATGACATGCAGCTCGATGTTCTTGTCGATGATCTCCTGCTGCACCTCGCGCGGCATCCGGTCCCACACCTCGTCCTTGGAATAGGGCGAGTTGAGCAGGAAGGTGGCGCCGGGGCGGGCGTGTTCCAGCACGTCGTACTTGTCCAGGAACACGAAATGGTGACAGGCGACGAAATCCGCCTCGGCCAGCAGATAGGCGCTGCGGATCGGCTCGGGGCTGAAGCGCAGGTGCGAGATCGTCACCGCGCCCGACTTCTTGGAATCGTAGACGAAATAACCCTGGCCGTGGAACCCGGCCTGCTCGGCGATGATCTTGATGGAATTCTTGTTGGCGCCCACCGTGCCGTCGGCGCCCAGGCCGAAGAACAGCGCGCTTTTCACCGGACCGGCGGGCAGGTGGAAGCCGTCGTCCACCGGCAGCGACAGGTGGGTGACGTCGTCCATGATGCCGATTGTGAAGCCGTGGCGCGGCCTGGCGGCGGCCAGTTCGTCATAGACCGCCTTGACCATGGCCGGGGTGAATTCCTTGCTGGCCAGACCATAGCGGCCGCCCACCACCACCGGATCGGCGGCGGTGGCGCGCAGGCCCTGCGCCTTGGCCTGGGCCAGGGCGGCGACCACGTCCAGGTACAGCGGCTCGCCCAGGGCGCCCGGTTCCTTGCAGCGGTCCAGCACGGCGATGGCGCGCACGGTGGTCGGCAGCGCCGCCACCAGCGCGTCCAGCGAGAACGGACGGTACAGCCGCACCTTCAGCACGCCCAGGCGTGCGCCTTGGGCGTTCAGGGCGTCCACCGTCTCGTGCACCGTCTCGGCGCCCGATCCCATGATCACGATCACCCGGTCGGCGTCGGCGGCGCCGTGATAGTCGAACAGCTTATAGGCGCGGCCGGTCAGCTTGGCGAAGGCATCCATGCTTTCCTGCACCAGACCGGGACAGGCCAGGTACCACGGATTGCGCGCTTCCTGCATCTGGAAGAAGGTGTCGGGATTCTGCGACGACCCGCGCAGCACCGGATGGTCGGGGCTGATGGCGCGGTGGCGGTGCGCGGTGATCAGATCCTCGTCGATCAGGGTGCGCAGATCGGCATCGGTCAGTTCCTCGATCTTCGCCACCTCGTGCGAGGTGCGGAAGCCGTCGAAGAAATGCAGGAACGGCACCCGCGCCTTCAGCGTGGTGGCGTGCGCGATGGCCGCCATGTCGTGGGCCTCCTGCACGCTGCCCGCCGCCAGCATGGCGAAGCCGGTCTGGCGACAGGCCATGACGTCGGAATGGTCGCCGAAGATGGACAGCGCGTGGGTGGCGATGGTGCGGGCCGACACATGCATGGTGAACGCCGTCAACTCGCCGGCGATCTTGTACATGTTGGGGATCATCAGCAGCAGGCCCTGCGACGCGGTGAAGGTGGTCGCCAGCGCGCCCGCCTGCAACGCGCCGTGCACGGCACCGGCGGCGCCGCCCT
The DNA here is from genome assembly GCA_023458315.1 of Pseudomonadota bacterium. GTDB lineage: Bacteria > Pseudomonadota > Alphaproteobacteria > Rhodospirillales > Magnetospirillaceae > Magnetospirillum. Next base: position 46,125 of record JAEXAH010000106.1, on the reverse strand, counting down.
CGTGCTGCATCTCGGCCACGTCGGGGACTGCGCCCCACAAATTGGGCTTGCCCTCGGACGCCCACTGGTCGGCAAGCTCGCCCATGGTCGAGGAAGGGGTGATCGGATAGATGGCCGCCACTTCGCTGACGCGATAGGCCACCGAGGCGCACGCCTCGTTACCGTCGACGGTGATGAGTTTCCGTTTCGCCATGTCGTCCGCCTGCTGTTGATACCCAACCAAAGGACATATTTCCATTGATTGTCATGGGCATACCGATAGTCGGCAGCATAGGCACCGCGCAGGCAATCCTGCAAGTCAGTTTAGGGCAATACCTGACCCGCCGAAATTGAATATTTGAGAATTGTTCTCAGCGTAAAAAGAAGATTGTGTGACCTCTTGTGACGGCACCTGTGCGTACATCCTAGACGCGAGATGTCGCGGTGCTACTTTGGGATAAGGTCTTGTAATTCCATATGAAGTCACAACAATGAGTTGCTTCCGGGGGTAGGGTTATGACACTATGCAACTGGGGCGCTGTGTTACAGGATGTTTCAATGACTGCTACCGCCAAATTGGCCGAAAAAACCACTACCCGTCGCCACTCCAGCCGTGGCCGCACGCCTTCGGGCAAGCCCAATCCCATCGATGTGCATGTGGGCGCCCGTGTGCGCCTGCGCCGGACCCTGCTTGGCATGAGCCAGGAAAAGCTGGGCGAGGCCCTGGGCCTGACCTTCCAGCAGGTCCAGAAGTACGAGCGCGGCGCCAACCGGGTCGGCGCGTCGCGCCTGTTCGATCTGTCGCGTGTTCTCGATGTTCCCGTCAGCTTCTTTTTCGACGACATGTCCGAGGAGGTGGAGGCGCTGTCTCCCCGTCTGATCTCGGGTCTGGCGGAAGAGCCGGCCGCCATGGACATGGACCCCATGACCAAGCGCGAAACCCTGGAACTGGTGCGGGCCTATTACCGCATCAGCGACCCCCAGGTGCGCCGCCGCGTCCTGGATCTGGCCAAGGCGCTGGGCCTCAGCTTCGAGGAATGAGTCTGTTCCGGTGTGCGATCTTGATCCCGGCCAGAAATGGCCGGGATTTTTTTGTCGCCGCGTGACGTTTTTCAGCTACACTCAATGGCTGTTTTTCATGTTGTAGCGGCATGAAAAAATTGTTTGCGCAACCCCGTCCGAGGTCGCACTCTAGGCGCTCCGGAGCACAATCGGAGCCAACCGCCAACAAGGCGAACGGGGGAGCGGATGAGCAACGTGATTTATGTCAGGCCGCGTCTGGAAGGAATGTCGCGGCTGAGCGACATGGACGCGGCGGGACAGGGGCTGAAGGCCGGTCTGAACCGCCTGCTGGCCTGCGCCCGTGCCGACGGGCTGGAAAACACCGCCATGATGATCGAACTGGCGCTGACGGCGGTGGACGTGGATATGGACGACCGCCGCCGCTGAACCTCAGCGGGGAACGGGCGGGCTGACGTCGGCCAGGGTACGGGCCAAATCGAATACCCGGCGGCGGACCACCGGATCGGGAATGCTGTTATAGGCGCGCAGCAGGTCCAGGGTTTCGCGCTTCAGCCCCGCCTCGGTTTCCGGCCAGGTCGGCACATCGCGCGGCGGCGCGGGCGGTTCCGGGACCAGGCCGTCGAAGAAATAACCGATCGGCACTTCCAGAACGCGGGCCAGGTCGAACAAACGCGAGGCGCCGACCCGGTTGGCGCCTTTTTCGTATTTCTGCACCTGCTGAAAGGTCAGCCCCAGGGCGCAGGCCAGCTTTTCCTGGCTGTAGCCCAGAATCACGCGCCGGGCGCGGATGCGCTGGCCCACATGGGCGTCCACCGCGTCGGTGCGGCCCGTGCGTCCGTCCTTGTCCCCCGTTTCCCCAGCCACGTCGCCCGTCCGTCCAATGCCGCCCCACCCCAACCTTTTGGAAGGGGTATGGTCTGTATATCATATCGCGGTGGTTGTGGAAGGAAATTCCCGTAGATCGGGAAGATATTCCGGCGTGTGTTGCGCTGCGGCAAATGACTGGTCAGAAACTTGGCGAATCCGCTGGTGGCCCTGGCTGGATGCTTTCCAGATGCGGTCCGCCCTACGGCCCGTCAACGGGCGGCATGGTCATGGTGCCGCTGTGGTCATGTCCCTGGAAACGCGGACAAAAAAAGCCCCGGCACGAAGCCGGGGCTCAAGTTTAGGGAGGAAACGTCCAAGAAAGGCAGCAAAGGGTGTCTGGGACAACGCGTTTGCTGCACTGCAAAAGATAAGGAGCTGCGCACCGCCATGCAAGGGAAAAAAACGACGGAATGGCAATGGGGCGGCGGGAATGGCGGAAATGCTCGTCTCGCGGCCGTTGCAGATCTGTCATGAAGGGGAAGGCTGGCGGTGCTGGCACGGGCTGTGCAATGATCCTGGCGGATTTCAGGTTTCCCGGAAGCGGGGACGAGGGCGCGATGATCGGCAAATGGACCATGGCGGTGTTGGCGGGACTGCTGCTCGTGACGGGCGGCGGGGCCGCGCACGCCACCATTCCCAACCTGCCGACCCAGGCGCTGTGCGCCGCCGAAACCTCGCGCGCCGAGCGCAGCTATTCCATTCCCTCGCAATTGCTGGACGCCATCTCGCTGGTGGAATCGGGCAAGTACGACCCCGAAAGCAAGGCAGTTCTTGCCTGGCCGTGGACGGTGATGGCCGAGGGAGAGGGCAGATATTTCCCCACCAAGGCCGAGGCGGTGGCCGAGGTCAAGAAGCTGAAGGCGCGCGGCGTCAAGAACATCGACGTGGGATGCATGCAGGTCAACCTGATGTATCACGGTCAGGCGTTCCCCTCGATCGAGGATGCGTTCGAGCCCGCCACCAATGTCGGCTATGCCGCCCGCTTCCTGCGTGGGTTGTACGAATCCACCAACCACTGGCCGACCGCCGCTTCGTACTACCATTCCCAGACCCCGCATCTGGCGGCCAATTACCGCGAGAAGCTGATGAAGGTGTGGAATGCCGGCGGCAGCCGCAACGCCATCGCTTCGTTGCGGCCGACCGGTCCGGGGCGGGGCAATCTCAACCTGCAACCCAACCCGACGCCGCGCCCGGCCATCTCGCAGCGGGTGGAGCAGGCGCGCGAGGCGTGGCGGGAATCGCGCAGCGCCACCCAGGCCGAGGCCCGTTCCATCGCCAACGCCTATCGCCAGGCCCGTCTGGTCGAGTACCAGATGCGGCGGGCGCGCATGGAAGAATTGCGTCAGGCGTTGCGTTAACCCGCCGGTTCCTCCAGCACCGCCAGCAGCCGGGCCAACCCCGCGTCCAGGTCGGGCGGTGACCATGGCGTTTGAACACAAGGTAATGCCATGTCCACCGTCCATCCGGCCCCCTCGTTGAGCGACGTGCTGCTGACCGCCATCGCCCCTGTGCTGTGGGGCTCGACCTATCTGGTCACGACCCAGGTGTTGCCGCCCGACCGGCCGTTCACCGCCGCGATGCTGCGGGCGGTGCCCGCCGGGCTGGCGCTGGTGCTGCTGTGGCGGCGTCTGCCCGCCCCGGAACAATGGGGGCGGCTGGCGCTGCTGGCGGCGTTGAATATCGGCGTGTTCCAGGCCCTGCTGTTCGTCGCCGCCTATCGCCTGCCGGGCGGTCTGGCGGCGGTGGTGGGCGCGGTCCAGCCATTGCTGGTGATGGCACTGGCCTGGGCGGTCGAACGGTCGCGGCCGAGTCTGGCGGCTCTGGCGGGCGGTGCGGCCGGGGTTGCGGGCATGGCGGTGCTGCTGGTGTCGCCCGGCGCCCGCTGGGACGGGATCGGCGTCGCCGCCGCCCTGGCCGGGGCGGCGTGCATGGCGGCGGGAACCTATCTGTCGCGGCGCTGGCGGTTGGGCTTGCCGGTCATGGCGCTGACCGGCTGGCAATTGCTGTTGGGCGGGCTGATGGTGGCGCCGGTGGCCCTGTTGGCCGATCCGCCGCTGCCGGTGCCGACCTGGACCCAGGCGGCGGGCTATGCCTATCTGTCCGGCGCCGGGGCGTTGCTGGCCTATGCCCTGTGGTTTCGCGGCATTACCCGGCTGCCGGCGGCGGCGGTGTCGTCGCTGGGCCTGCTCAGCCCGCTGACCGCCGTGGTGCTGGGCTGGGCCGTGCTGGGGCAAGCGGTATCGCCGATCGGCCTGTTGGGCATGGCGCTGGTGCTGGGCGGCATTCTGGCGGTGCAGCGCGGCGCCCGGAGGTAAGGTCGAAAAGAATCTGAGTACCTGGGCGGACCGTCTCTTTGTGTCCTATTCCTGCGGTTTCTTTTTCTCCATGTGCCGCTTGAAGGCGGCGCACATGTCCTGGCGTTCGGCCCCCGGGGTGAACCACACGGCGTCGAACGGGGTTTCGTAGGCGGCGGGGTCGTCGCGGCCGGGGCTGACCTCGACCATGGCCAAGGCGAAGACCCGCAACACCGGGGACTGGGTCGCCAGAACCGCCGGGACGGCGTGGTCGGTGCGGATGTGGCCGGTTCCGGCGATCAGCACCGCCTGTCCCTGGGCGCGGGCTCCTTGGGTCAGCACGGCGGCCATGGCGGCGTCGCGGCCGCGCTGCACCCGCACCATGGGGGCGACGGCGCTTTCCGGCAGCATGCCGCAATGGCCATCGCGGATTTCCTGGGCCATGACCTCCACCTGCCCGGCGGGCAGCGGCGGCAATTGTCCCTTGTCCGCCTTGAACGCGGCGACGCCCGCCGCGTCCAGATTGGCGGCGGCCAGCGGCGCCCCGGCCTCCAGGGCGGCGGCGGCGATGGGGCGGTACAGCGCCCAGGCGGGCCAGGCGGTCTTGTCCCAGCCCACCGCCGTTCCCAATCCGTCGGCATCGCCGGGATGGTCGGTCAGATGGCGGCGCAGGGCCGGTTCCTGGTCGGGGGTGATCATCTCGAACGCCAGCAGCGGCCTGGCGCCGGTGGCGGTGACGCGGCCGACCATCCAGGCTTGCAGCGCGTGGTGGTCGGTATTGTCATGGGTTTCGCCCAACAGCACCACCTGGGCGGCGCGGGCGCGTTCCACCACGTCCTCGGCGGTGACGAAGCGTTTCTCGGCGGGCAGCCAGAGCTTGCCGACCAGCGGGTGCTCGCGGGACAGCGGCGCGGTGAAGGACGGCGGCGTGGTGAAGGACGGGGGCGTGGCGGCGCAGGCGGCCACGACCAGCGGGCAGAGCAGGGCGACAAGGCGAAGCGGCTTCATGCCGCCAGTGTAGGCAAAGCAAAAGGGCCGGTCCAGTGGACCGGCCCTTCGCCGTTACATGACGCCCAGGAACTTGGGCAGCCACAGGGTCAACGGCGGCCAGTAGGTGACGACCACCAGGAAGCCCAGCATGGTCATCAGCCAGGGCATGACCGCGATGGTCAGCTCGGTGATGCCCATCTTGGTGATGCCCGATGCCACGTAGAGGTTGAGGCCCACCGGGGGGTGGCACATGCCGACCTCCATGTTGACGATGATCAGGATGCCGAAATGCACCGGATCGATGCCCAGCTTCATGGCCACCGGGAAGAGGATCGGCGCCATGATCAGCACGATCGACGACGGTTCCATGAAGTTGCCGGCCGCCAGCAGCAGGATGTTCGTCACCAGCAGGAAGGCGATGACGCCGAACTGGTTGGCGATGATCCAGTCCGCGATGGCCTGGGGAATGTTCTCGTTGGCCAGCACGAAGCTGAACAGCACCGCGTTGGTGATGATGTACAGCAGCATGGCCGACATGGAGGCCGACGACAGCAGGATCTTGGTCACGCCCTTCAGCGGCATGTCCTTGTAGACGAACACCGCGATGACGAAGGCGTAGACCGCGCTCATGGCGGCGGCTTCGGTCGGGGTGAAGACGCCGGTATAGATGCCGCCGATGACGATGACGATCAGCATCAGGCCCCAGATGGCCTCGCGGAAGGTGCGGGCACGCTCTTTCCACGACGCCTTGGGCAGGCGGGGATAGTTGTTCTTCTTGGCGATCACCCAGGTGGTCACGCCCAGCAGGGTCGCCAGCACCAGACCGGGGATGACGCCCGCCATGAACAGCGCGCCGACCGAGGTGTTGGTGGCGACCGCGTACATGACCATCACCAGCGACGGCGGGATCAGGATGCCCAGCGCGCCCGAGGTGGTGATGACGCCCGCGCCGAAGCGGTTGGGGAAGCCCTGCTTGACCATGGCGGGCAGGATGATCGAGCCGATGGCCACCACGGTGGCGGGCGACGATCCCGACACGGCGGCGAACAGGGCGCAGGCCATGACGCCCGCCAGGGCCAGACCACCATGCCAGTGGCCGACCATGGCCGAGGCGAAGTTGATCATGCGCCGCGCCACGCCGCCATGGGTCAGGAAGTTACCGGCCAGGATGAAGAACGGGATCGCCATGATCTCGAACTTCTCGATGCCGGTGAACAGCTTCAGCGCCACCGACTGGATCGGCACGTCCGTCATGGTGAACAGGAAGGTGAGGACGGTCAGGCCCAGCGAGATCGAGATGGGCATGCCGGTCAGCATCAGGACCAGCAGCAGAGTGAAGATGACGAAGGCGCTCATCGGCGGGGCTCCTGATCCTTGGCGGAGGCGTCGCCGCCCTCCCAGTCGTCGGGCTTGGGCTCCTTGGGGGTGTCGATCTTGCCGTCCAGCGACGGGTCGCCGCCTTCACCCTTGTGGTGGGCCAGATCCTTGGGATGCAGGCCGTCGTCCATTTCGAACCAGTTGATGTCCTGGGCCGCGCGCTGCTCGTCGGCCTTGTCCTCTTCCAGACCCTCGACGTGGCCGTGGTCGTGGTGCGGCAACTCGCCGGTCTTGATGAAGGCGACGCAGACCTGGATGAAGCGGAAGCACATCAGGGCCGAGCCCAGCGGAATGGCCGAATAGACGATCCAGGTCGGCATTTCCAGATCGGCGGTGATCGGGCCTTCGTACAGGTCGTCGCCGGCGATGCCCAGCGCGTTGAAGATCGAGTAGTGGGCGCCGTTTTCCCACACGAAGTCACCGCCCAGGATGGCGATGGTGCCGGTGAACAGCGCGCCCGCGCACAGGCCCAGCACGATGAAGCGGCCGCGCATGCGGTCCTGCATGCGGTTGATCAGCACGTCCACGCCCACATGGATGCCGGTGCGCACGCCATAGGCGGCGCCGAACTTGGCCATCCACACGAACATGATGATGCACAATTCCTGCGCCCAGGCGAAGTCCAGGTGGTGCACGATGGGATAAAGGAACGACACACCGGCGGCGTATCGATGCATGACGGCGACGAAGATGATCAGCGTCGCCGCCGCCATGAGGAAGGCGATCAGCGCCTCCTCGAGATGGTCGAGAAGCTTAGACATGTTTGGGCTCCGCAAGCGCAGAAAAAAGGGGTGCCCGCCCCGTTTGCCGTGATGGCGGGCGGGCACCCCGTGTCAGGGTACGATCAGTTCTTGAAACCGAACTTCTCGGCTTCCTTGTAGATGGCCTGGATCAGCTCGGCGCCGACACGGCCTTCCATGTCCTTGTGCACCGGCAGCAGGGTCTTGCGCCACACTTCCAGCTCTTCCTTGCTCGGCTGGTGGAAGTCGGTCTTGCCCGACGCCTTCATGGCGGCCAGCGAGTCGTCGTTCTCGGTCTGGGCGATGGCGTTGGCGAAGCGGGTGGACTCGTTCATGGCGCCTTCCAGGGTGGCGCGGATGTCGGCCGGCAGACCTTCCCAGAACTTCTTGTTCACGATCACCGCATAGCCCAGATAGCCGTGGTTGGTGACGGTGCCGAACTTCTGCACTTCGTGCATCTTCTGGGTGTACATGTTGCTGGGCGGGTTCTCGGTGCCGTCGACGACGCCGGTCTGCAACGCCTGATAGACTTCAGAGAACGCCATGACCTGCGGCAGGGCGCCCAGGGCACGCATTTCGGCGTCCAGAACCTTGGACGACTGGATGCGCATCTTCAGGCCCTTGACGTCGGCCGGGGACTTCAGCGGCTTGTTGGCCGACAGCACCTTGAAGCCGTTGTCCCAATAGGCCAGACCGATGATGCCCTTGGTTTCCAGCTTCTTCAGCAGGCCCATGCCGATGGGGCCTTCGGTGACGGAGCGCAGGACTTCCTTGCTCGGGAAGATATAGGGCAGGTCGAAGACCTCGAACTCCTTGACGCCCAGCGGGCCGAACTTGGCCAAGCTGGGGGCCAGCATCTGCACGGCGCCAAGCTGCAACGCCTCCAGCTCTTCCTTGTCCTTGTAGAGCTGCGAGTTGGGATAGACCTCGACCTTGACGCGGCCCTTGGTGCGCTCTTCGGCCAGCTTCTTGAACATCTCGGCGGCCTTGCCCTTGGGGGTGTCGGCGGCCACGACGTGGCTGAACTTGATCACGATGGGCTGGGCCTGCTGGGCCATGGCGGAACCGGCGGCCAGCACACCGGCGATGACACAGCCGGCGAGGGTACGGAATTTCATATGGGTCTTCCTCCCGAAAAGATTATGCAAGCCTTATTCCCCCCAATTGTTTGAAAGTTTCGGGACGTCGGCTATTGTGGATTTCCGAAGAGGCGGGTAACAGATTGTGCGCGCTGGCCTTTTTCCCCTTTTCCCCGACACGCTCGGGGCGGATTCGACGCGATCATGCCGTTTGGCTCGGGAGTTCACCCACGTTCGCCGCTTCAGGTGATGACCATCGCCGCCATGGCGCTGGTGATCATGCTGCTGGGGGTGCTGCTGTGGCTGCTGCACCGCAACGAGGTCGAGGATGCGCGCCTTGGACTGATCAAGGACATCCTGTGGGTCGAACAGAACCTGCATTTCCACCTGGCCTCGGGCGAGGAGAAGCTGGGGCAACTGACCGGTGAACTGTCGCGCGGCGAGGCCCCGGCCGAGTATTTCGCCATCCAGGCCCGCGCCCTGATCGCCACCGGCGGCGAGTTCGACCGCATCCTGCTGCGCGACGCCGAGGGCGGTCTGGCGGCGGCCGTGCCGCCGCTGGAGGGCGAGGCGGTCGGCCCCGGCCCCGGCGAGACGGCGCCGTGGTGGCCCGCCTTCGTGCTGGCCAAGTCCATCGGCCGGGTGGCGTGGACCGCGCCCTTTTCCGTGCCCGGGCGCGGCTGGGTGTTCGAGGCCCATGTGCCGCTGTACGACCACGAACGTTTCGTCGGCATGCTGGTGGGCGTGGTCAGCGTCGACAGCCTGCTGGGACGGCAGGTGCCGTGGTGGGTGGCCGAGAAGTACAAGGTCGAGATCGTCGACGGCAACGGCACGGTGCTGGGCGCCAAGACCAACGTGGAATTGTCGCGCCCCGGCCTCAGCCATCAGGTGCGGCTGGAACCGCCGGGTCAGGGGGTGGTGGTGGTCGCCACCATCTACGCCGCCGAAACCAACCTGGCGCGCAACCTGCTGGCCGCCGCCATCTTCGCCCTGGCGCTGCTGGCGGTGTCGTCGCTGTGGGCCATGCGCCGCGCCGGGCGCCGCCGTCTGGCCGCCGAACAGGCGCTGCGCACCGAGCACGCCTTCCGCAAGGCCATGGAGGATTCGCTGACGGTCGGCATGCGTGCCCGCGACCTGGATGGCCGCATCACCTATGTCAATCCGGCGTTCTGCCGCATGGTCGGCTGGAGCGCCGAGGAACTGGTGGGCTGCACCCCGCCCATGCCCTATTGGTCGCCCGAGGCCCTGGACATCACCATGGAATGGCACCACCGGGTGATGGCGGGCGCGGCGCCGCGCGACGGTTTCGAAATCCAGTTCCGCCGCCGCAACGGCGAATCGTTCTGGGCGCTGATCTACGAAGCGCCGCTGATCGATGCCGACGGGCGGCAATCGGGCTGGATGGCGTCGGTGCTGGACGTCACCGAACGCAAGCACGCCGAGGAAATGGAGCGCGTCCAGCGCGAGAAGATGCAGCGCACCGGCCGTCTGATCACCATGGGCGAGATGGCCTCGACCCTGGCGCACGAACTGAACCAGCCGCTTTCCGCCATCGCCAGCTATACCACCGGCTGCCTGAACCGCCTGGAATCCGGCCGTTTCGAGCCCGACGACCTGCGCGCCGCCCTGGGCAAGCTGGGGGTGCAGGCCCAACGCGCCGGGCACATCATCCGCCGCGTCCACGATTTCGTGCGCAAATCGGAACCGCAGGTGACGGCGTGCTCCATCAACGCCGTCATCGAGGACACGGTCGGCTTCATCGAATTCGACGCCAAAAGTCGCGGCGTCGCGCTGAAGGTGGTGCTGGCGCCGGGCAACCCCCAAGTCACCGCCGACCGCATCCTGCTGGAGCAGGTCATGCTCAATCTAGCCCGCAACGGCATCGAGGCCATGGCGCAGACGCCATCGCGCCAGCGCCGCCTGTCCATCCAGGTGGCGGAAACCGACGGGCAGGTGGTGGTGTCGGTGGCCGATCACGGCCCCGGTCTGGCGCCCGACGTCGCCACCAACCTGTTTCAGCCTTTTTTCACCACCAAGCCCGAGGGCATGGGAATGGGGCTTAACATCTGCCGTTCGATCATCGAAATTCATCAGGGCCGGTTGTGGTTCGAGCCCAATGACGGCGGCGGCGCCGTTTTCCGCTTTTCTTTGCCGACGAGGTCCCCATGAAATACGGCACCGTGTTCATCGTCGATGACGACGAAGCCATCCGCGATGCCCTGTCGTGGCTGTTGCAGTCGCGCGGCGTCGAGGCGCAGGGCTTCGACTCGGCCGAAGCCTTTTTGGCGCGGTGGAATCCCGACATGGCGGGCTGCCTGTTGCTGGACATCCGCATGAGCGGCATGAGCGGACTGGACCTGTTCGACCGCCTGCGCGCGGTGCAGGCGCGGCTGCCGGTGATCTTCCTGACCGGCCATGGCGACGTGCCCATGGCGGTGGGGGCGCTGAAGAAGGGCGCCCGCGATTTCGTGGAAAAGCCGTTCAACGACAACGAACTGGTGGACCGGGTGATCGAGGCGCTGGAATGGGACGCCCAGCGCCGCGCCGACGAGGCCGGTCTGGCCGACCTCAACGCCCGGCTGGAACAGTTGACGGCGCGCGAACGCCAGGTCATGGACCTGGTGCTGGCGGGCAAGCTGAACAAGGTGATCGCCGACGAATTGGGCATCACCATGCGCACGGTCGAGGTCCATCGCGCCCATGTCTTCGAGAAGATGGGAGTCAAGACGGCGGTGGAACTGGCGCAATTGCTGTCCAGCCTGAAGGGCGAACGGTGACGGCGCGGCGGGCGTTCCTGGCCGTCCTGTTCGTCGCCGCCTATGCCCTGCTGGACCGTGTCAGTTTCATTCATTCCTTCAACGCGCTGAACATCACGCCCTGGAACCCGCCGCCCGGCCTGGGGCTGGCGGTGCTGTTGCTGGGCGGGGCGCGGCTGGCGCCGCTGGTCTTCGCCGGGGCTCTGGCCGCCGATTTCTGGGTGCGCGGCCTGCCGCCGCCGTGGTGGGGGGCGGTGGGTGCCGACGCCGCCATGGCCCTGGTCTATGCCGTCGCCGCCCATGTGGCCCGCCACCGGCTGCGCCTGGACCTGGATCTGGCCGGGCTGCGCGACGTGCTGCTGCTGTTGGCGCTGTCGACGGTGGCGGCCGGTCTGGCGGCCTTCAGCTATGTGGGCTGCCATTTCCTGGCCGGGGGGTTGCCGCGCGAATTGCTGGCGGGGGCGCTGGCCCGCTACTGGATCGGCGACATGATCGGCCTGGCCGTGTTCACGCCGCTGCTGCTGCTGTTCCGCCGTCCGTCCATGCCGCCGTTGCGGGTGATGGCCGAGGCGGCGGCCCAGGCGTTGGCCCTGGCCGGGGCGCTGTGGCTGGTGTTCGGCCTGGGGGCCTCGGCCAATTTCCAGTTCTTCTATCTGCTGTTTCCGCCGCTGATCTGGGCCGCCACCCGGTTCGGCCTGCACGGCGCGGCGGCGGCCAATCTGGGGGCGCAATTGGGGCTGATCGCGGTGTTCCGCGCCGTCGACGCCGCAATCGTCACCACGTTCCAGTTCCTGATGCTGGCCCTGGCCATGGTGACGCTGGTGTTGGGCGCCGCCATCAGCGAACGTCGCCGGGTGCAGGCGGTGCTGCACGCCCGCCAGGACGAGATGGCGCAGATCGGCCGCCTGTCCACCGCGGGCGAGATGGCGGCGGCGCTGGCCCACGAACTGAACCAGCCGCTGCTGGCGGCCATCGCCTTCACCCGCGGCGCCCAGCGCCTGCTGGCGGGCGACCCGGTCGAGCCCGACATGGAAAAGGTGCGTGGCGCCCTGGACCGCGCCGTGGCGGAAAGCCAGCGGGCGGGCGACATCGTGCGGTCCTTGCGCGAATTCATCGGCACCGGACGGCGCAGCCGCTCGGCCGAATCCCTGGTGGCGCTGGTGGCGGATTCCCTGGCGGTGGTCCGGCCGGACTGCGCCCGGCTGGGCATTCGCCTGACGGCAAGTGTGGACAAGTCGCTGCCCGCCATCCATGTTGACAAGGTGCAGATGGCCCAGGTCATCCTGAATCTGGTGCGCAATGCCATGGATGCCCTGCCGGGCGGCGGCGAGATCGCGGTTTCCGCCGAAGCCGCCGCCGACGAGGTGGTGGTCCAGGTGGCCGATACCGGCCATGGTCTGGCCGAAGACGTGGCGGAACAGCTTTTCAAGCCGTTCAACACCTCGAAGGCCACGGGCATGGGTCTGGGGCTGACCATCTGCCGGTCGCTGGTCGAGGCCCATGGCGGTCGCCTGTGGCTGGACCGTACCGGGTCGGACGGCACCGTCTTTCGCTTCACCCTGCCGACCGCCATCCAGAACGAGGAGAACCGATGAACGAGCAAACCCTGGTCCACGTGGTCGACGACGACGGCGCCATCCGCGACAGCCTGGTGCTGCTGCTGGAGGCGTCGGGCCACGCCGCCCAAGCCCATGCCGACGCCGATGCCTTCCTGGCGGCGCTGAAGCCGGAGCAGCCGGGCTGCGTGGTGGCCGACGTGCGCATGCCGGGCATGAGCGGCCTGGACCTGCAACGGCATTTGCAGGCCCAGCGCATCGACCTGCCGGTGATCATCATCACCGGCCACGCCGACGTGGCCATGGCGGTCGAGGCGCTGAAGGCCGGGGCCGCCGATTTCATCGAAAAGCCGTTCGACGAGGATGTTCTGCTGTCCGCCGTCGGCCGGGCGCTGGACAAGGGCGCGCGGGCCTATCGTGAGCGCCGTCAGTTCGAGGAGATTTCCGCCCGCGCCGACAGCCTGACCCCGCGTGAGCGCGAGGTGATGATGCTGGTGGTGCAGGGGATGCCCAACAAGGCGGTGGCGGTCGAGCTGGAAATCTCGGCCCGCACCGTGGAAATCCACCGCGCCCGCGTCATGGAAAAGATGGGTGCCGCCAGCCTGTCCGATCTGGTGCGCATGGCGCTGCGGCTGGAGGAAAACGGGTCGGTATGAATACCTAGGGAAGCCCCCGTATTGTCTGGCGGCGGAAGCTCCCTATTTTTGCTTTCTTTTTCTCCATGGGCATGAAGGTGGAACGGCATGGCGCATGACGGCGATGGGAACGACCGGATGGGCAGCGGTCTGGCGCACGCCATGCGGGCCTTCCTGGCCATGGAATCCGCCGGCGGCATCCTGCTGATCGCCATGATGGTTCTGGCACTGGCGGTGGTGAACTCGCCGCTGGCGCCGTTTTACGACCATGCCCTGTCGTTTCCGGTGCTGGGCCTGTCGCTGCTGCACTGGATCAACGACGGACTGATGGCGGTGTTCTTCCTGCTGGTGGCGCTGGAGATCAAGCGCGAAAGGCTGGAAGGCGAATTGTCCAATCTGGGGCAGGTGCTGTTGCCCGCCCTGGGCGCGGTGGGCGGCATGGCGGTTCCGGCGGCCATCTACGTGGCGTTCAACCCGGGCGGCGAATTCCTGCGCGGCTGGGCCATCCCGTCGGCCACCGACATCGCCTTTTCCCTGGGCGTTCTGGCCCTGCTGGGCCGTGCGGTCCCGGCCTCGTTGCGGGTGTTCCTTGCGGCGCTGGCCATCATCGACGACCTGGGCGCCATTCTGATCATCGCCTTTTTCTATACCAGCCAGTTGTCGCTGGGCTTCCTGGCCGGGGCGGCCGGGGCGGTGGCCGTGCTGCTGCTGCTGAACCGCCTGCGGGTGCGGGCGCTGGCGCCCTATCTGCTGGTCGGCGCCGTGCTGTGGGTGTGCATGCTGAAATCGGGCGTGCACGCCACCGTGGCGGGCGTGCTGCTGGGCCTGATCATCCCGCTGCGCGGCGGCGAGGAGGGGGCGGCGGCGCCGTTGCGGCGGTTGGAGCACGCGCTGCATCCCTGGGTGGCCTTCGGCATCCTGCCGCTGTTCGCCCTGGCCAATTCCGGCCTGTCGTTGTCCGGTATCGGCCTGGGCGCCCTGACCGACACGGTGTTCCTGGGCGTGGCGCTGGGCCTGTTCGTGGGCAAGCAGGTGGGCGTCTTCACTTGTGGCTGGCTGGCCATCCGCAGCGGTCTGGCCCGTCTGCCCGAGGGGGCGGGATGGGGCCAGTTCTACGGCACCAGCATCCTGACCGGCATCGGCTTCACCATGAGCCTGTTCATTTCCGGTCTGGCCTTTCCCCAGGGCGGCGCGGTCGAGGCGACCCGGCTGGGCGTGCTGCTGGGGTCACTGGTGTCGGCGCTGACCGGTTATGCGCTGCTGGCCGTCCTGGGCAACAAGCGGGCATCCTGACCGCTTCGGAAGTCCGAATCTTGCCAGCGCCCCGGGGCGGGGGCACACTCCGGGTCATTACCTACTCCCTGGGGTGATCGACCCGTCATGACCTGCGCTCCCTACATCGCCCCGGCTCCGGCCGTCCTGGGCCGCGACGAACCTGTCGCCCAGGCGGTCCGCCGTCTGGCCGAAAATCATTTCCAACCCCTGGCGGTGGTGGACGGCGATGGCCGTCTGCTCGGCCTGTTCGGTCCGCGCGAAGTGGCGGCGCTGTTGTTGCCGGTGGGGGCGCGGCTGGGCGGCGACGGCTTCGCCCTGGGCTTCGTGTCGGAAACTCCCCAGGCCCTGCGCGAGCGTCTGGGCGGCGTCGGCGCCGAACCGGTGGGCAAGTACGCCACCGCGCACCGGCCGCTGCTGTCCACGACCTCGCTGGATGAAGCGCTGCTGCGCATGCATCGCGGCGCCACCGTGCAGATGGCGGTGGACGACCGGGGCCGCGTGGTCGGCGTGTTGAATGCCGCCGCGCTGCTGGCGCCGCTGGTGGGGGAATAAGCATGCACCAGAGTTCGGTGATTTTCGGTCTTGCCCCCATGGCGGTGGCAACGATCATTCTGGTGGCCACCTATGCGGTCATCATCAGCGAAAAGATCAATCGCGCCGTCGTCGCCCTGCTGGGCGCCGGGGTGATGATCCTGGCCGGAGTGCTGAACCAGAAGACGGCGCTGGGCGGCATCGACTTCAACACCATCGCCTTGCTGATCGGCATGATGATCCTGGTGGCCATCACCCGCCGCTCGGGGGTGTTCCAGTTCGTGGCGGTGTGGGCGACCAAGGTGGTCAAGGGCAATCCGGCCGGCATCCTGATCATGCTTCAGGTGGTGACGGCGGTGTTCTCGGCCTTTCTGGACAACGTCACCACCGTTCTTCTGGTGGTGCCGGTGACGCTGGTCATCACCGAGGAACTGAAGATCAAGCCGTGGCCTTATCTGATCGCCATGATCTTCGCCTCGAACATCGGCGGCACCTCGACCCTGATCGGCGACCCGCCCAACATCCTGATCGGCTCGGCCACCGGCCTGACCTTCAACGATTTCGCCACCAACCTGGCGCCGGTGGTGGTGGTGGTGCAGGCCGTGACCATCGTCATCTTCCATCTGATCTATGGCCGCAAGCTGCACGCCACGCCCGAGGCCCGCGCCCGCGTCATGGCCATGTCCGCGCGTGAGGCCATCACCGATGCCAAGCTGCTGAAGCAATCGCTGTCGGTGCTGGCCCTGGTGATCGGTGCTTTCATCTTCGCCCATCCGCTGGGACTGGAACCCGGCACCATCGCCCTGTTCGGCGCGGCGCTGCTGATGCTGTGCTATTGCCTGGGCCGCGATGCCGAAAGCCAGAGCCACGAAGTGCACCACATCTTCGGCGAGGTCGAGTGGGTGACGATCTTCTTCTTCATCGGCCTGTTCGTGGTGGTGCACGGCGTCGAGGTGGCGGGCGTGCTGCACTGGCTGGCCGAACATCTGCTGGCCCTGACCGGCGGCGACAAGGCGGTGACGGCGGTGCTGATCCTGTGGGCCTCGGCGATCCTGTCGGCGGTGGTGGACAACATTCCCTTCGTCGCCACCATGATTCCGCTGGTCAAGAGCATGGGACCGGCCATGGGCGGGCCCGAGGGGCTGAAGCCGTTGTGGTGGGCGTTGTCCCTGGGCGCCTGCCTGGGCGGCAACGGCACCCTGGTCGGCGCCTCGGCCAACCTGACGGTGGCGGGCATGGCCGAACGGGCCGGGCATCCGGTGCGCTTCGTTCCTTTCCTCACGGTGGCGTTCGGCCTGATGCTGCTGTCCATCGCCATCGCCAACGTCTATCTGTGGCTGCGTTATCTGTAGCCACATTTTCGCCACGACGGCGTCCGTAGTCGCGCCATGATTCCGGGGCAGTGTTTGCCTTGATCCCCAAGGGAAGCGCCGCCCCGGATCGTTTCAGCCCCGGCGCACGGAACGTGTCATGGCCACCAAGATCACCCAAAGCCCCGCCATTGCCTCGGACGAAGCCGCCAAGCCCGCTTCCGCCCCGGCCCCCAAGGTCGAAACCGCCGAGGATGTGCGCCGCCGCCGCGCGGGCGTGGCCTGTTTCCTTTGATTTTCCCTGAACGAGAAAAAGGGGCGCCCGGCAGTGGGCGCCCCTTTTTCGTGGCCGTAAAAAACGGAAACGCCGCACCTTGCGGTCCGGCGTTTCCCTGCGGGGGGGTGGGGATGGGCGGGAAGGCCCCCCGGCAGATTGGGTGTCGATGGAAGCGAGACGCTCAACCCTTTCGACAAGGGGAACATAGCCAATTCGTGAAGACTTGAAAATAGGAAAATAACACTGTCTGTACTTTTGTTAGTGTTCATAGTCTTGCTGGCATATTTAAGACTCTTAAAGATAAAATTTTAGGGAATTAACCTGAAACGATGTTTCAAAAGTGCGGCATTGCCGGAAAGCTTGCTTGCGGGCACCATGGGGAACAACACGTACAGCCGACAGGGATGCGGGCATGATGTGGAGCAGACGGGGGTTCTTGGGGATGGCGGCCGCGGCCGGTGCCGTGATGGGCGGCCTGGGGGCGGCGCGGGCGCAAGCCCTGGTCAGCTTTCCCACCTCGCAGGCCGAGGTGGTGACGGCGGCGGGCAAGCGCCACCGCTTCACCGTGGAACTGGCGACCAGTCCGGACCAGTTGACCCAGGGACTGATGTTCCGCCGCACCCTGGCCGCCGATGCGGGCATGTTGTTCGATTTCGGCATGGACCGGCCGGTATCCATGTGGATGCGCAACACCCTGATCCCGCTGGACATGCTGTTCCTGGCCGCCGATGGCCGCGTCACCGGCATTCATCAGCGCGCGGTGCCGGGATCGCAGGAAATCATCAGTGCCCCCGGTCTGGTCCGCGCCGTGCTGGAAGTCAACGGCGGTACCGTGGCGCGGCTGGGACTGGCGGTGGGCGACCGGGTGGCGCATCCCATGTTCGGCAATAAGTAACGCGGAAATGACAAAGGCCACCCGAAGGTGGCCTTTTGGTCATCGCGCCATCTTTCGTGGGAAAGATGGAGCGGGCGAAGGGATTCGAACCCTCGACCCCAACCTTGGCAAGGTTGTGCTCTACCCCTGAGCTACGCCCGCACTGGCTCTGGAGGAGGGATTCGAACCCCCGACCAGCCGGTTAACAGCCGGCTGCTCTACCGCTGAGCTACTCCAGAAGCGGGCGGGGTTGTACGGCGCCCCGGCCGCCAAGTCAACCCATTTTCTTTCGTCATGGCGCAATACCCTTGGCCGGGCTTGCCAAGCGCGGCAAAACCTCTTAGAACCGGCGGCCATCGGGGTGTAGCTCAGCCTGGTAGAGCGCCAGCTTTGGGAGCTGGATGCCGGAGGTTCGAATCCTCTCGCCCCGACCATCCCTTTGGGGGCGTCATGCGTTTTCCCATCCTCGCCCTGATCCTGGCCCTGTCGGCTTTCCCGGTTGCCGCGCAGATTCCCTGCCGTGGTCCCGAAGGCGCGCCCGAGCCCGCAGCCATCGCCGAGACGGTGCCGCAGCCCGGCCAGTTTCACCGTGTGGTCGGCAAGGGGCTGGCCTGCGCCGTGGCGCAACCGGACGGTGCCGCCATGGTCGAGCACAAGCGGCCCGTCACCTTTCTGTCCTGCCTGCGGGTGGGGGCGGTGGGAATCGCCGACGATCGGGCCGAGGTCGAAAAGCTGCTGGGCGAGCCCACCCAGATCAAGGATCTGGACCTGCGCACCCAGGCGCGGGTCTATCCCATCCATCAGCGGTCGGTCCCCGAGCCCTATTACGCCGTCACCTATCAGGACGACGTGGTGGTGGGGGTACAGTTGATCGGCCCGCCGACCGAGATGCCCGCCACCTTCTCGGGCCTGTCGCTGGGCGACGGCGTCAAGACCGTGGTGGATACCCTGGGCAAGCCGACGCGGCGCTGCATGCTGCGCGCCAAGGGGCCGGAAACCTGGATGTGGCAGCCGTTCCCCATCGGCGTCGACATGCTGGACGGCCGCGTGGTCGGTTTCAAGCTGACCTGGCCCGCCGGGCGGGCGACGCCCAACTGATCTGGAGCGGCGAGCGTCAAACCTGACGCACTCCGCGACCAGCGGCCATTGCGGCCGCGGCCAAGCGGGCGGATGCCCGCGCCCGGCGAGGGCTAAACATAAAGCTAGATCATCGAGCGTCAAACCTGACGCGCGATGATCTAGCTTTCCTCGGGCGGGACGGCGCGTTTGGTGCCGTCATCCTCGATGGCGACGTAGACGAAGGTGGCGCTGGTCACTTTCTGCTGGGCCACTTCCAGGCTGCGGCGGCGCACCCAGGCTTCGACCTGGATGGCCAGCGAGGTATTGCCGACCCGGATCACCTCGGTATAGCAGGACAACTCGTCGCCCACATGCACCGGGCGGTGGAATTCCATGGCGTCCACCGCCACGGTGACGACGCGGCCGCGCGTGCGCTGAAAGGCGTGGGTGCCGCCCGCCAGATCCATCTGGCTCATCAGCCAGCCGCCGAAAATCTGGCCGTTGGGGTTGGTGTCGGCGGGCATGGCGATGGTGCGGATGGACAGGCGGCCCTTGGGCGCGCTGGCGGTTTCGATGCTTTCGGGCGCGGTCATCGGGGGGAAATCTCCACGCTTACAACATGTTGTGGGGGATCGGATGGGGCGCAGCCGCCGCTTGCGCGGCACGCTCGCGCCCCTATAATGCCCGCATGTCTGATCTCTTCCAACAGCTTGCCCCCAAGGGCACCGAATATTCGGCCAAGGACATCGAGGTCCTCGAGGGCCTGGAGCCCGTCCGCCGTCGTCCCGGCATGTATATCGGCGGCACCGATGACCGCGCCTTGCACCATCTGGTGGCCGAGGTGCTGGACAACGCCATGGACGAGGCGGTGGCCGGTCATGCCAGCTGGATCGAACTGGAACTGGACGCCACCGGCTGCGCCACCATCCGCGACAACGGCCGTGGCATTCCGGTGGACCCCCACCCCAAATTCCCGGACAAAAGCGCGCTGGAAGTGATCCTGACCACGCTGCATTCCGGCGGCAAGTTCGGCGGCGACGCCTACAAGGTGTCGGGCGGTCTGCACGGCGTCGGCGTGTCGGTGGTCAACGCCCTGTCCGACCGTCTGCTGGTCGAGGTGGCGCGCGAGCGCAAGCTGTACCGCCAGGAATTCTCACGCGGGACGCCGCTGGGGCCGCTGCAAGAGGTCGGCGCGGTGCAGAACCGGCGCGGCACCACGGTGGTTTTCCACCCCGATCCGGAAATCTTCGGCGACCGCGCCCGGCTGCGGGCGCGCACCCTGTACCGCATGGCGCGGTCCAAGGCATACCTGTTCCGCGGCGTGCAGATCCGCTGGAAATGCGACCCGCTGCTGATCGACGACGGCGACGACATCCCGGCCGAGGACACGCTGCATTTCCCCAACGGCCTGTCGGACTTCCTGGCCGCCGTGCTGAAGCAGCGGCCGCTGCTGACCCGTGGTTTCTTTGCCGGAACCGCCCCGCTGGCCGACGACATGGGGCAGGTGGAATGGGCGGTGGCGTGG
The DNA here is from genome assembly GCA_023458315.1 of Pseudomonadota bacterium. Classification (GTDB taxonomy): domain Bacteria; phylum Pseudomonadota; class Alphaproteobacteria; order Rhodospirillales; family Magnetospirillaceae; genus Magnetospirillum. The sequence goes on along the minus strand of JAEXAH010000106.1, from coordinate 25,978 downwards.
CCGGACGACGACGAGGACGGCTTCCTCAACACCTATTGCAACACCGTGCCGACCCCCGAGGGCGGCACCCATGAACAGGGCCTGCGCAACGCCTTGACCAAGGGGCTGCGCGCCTATGGCGACCTGACCGGCAACAAGAAGGCCGGGCAGATCACCGCCGAGGACGTGATGGGCGGCGCCTGCGTTCTGGTGTCGCTGTTCATCCGCGACCCGCAATTCCAGGGGCAGACCAAGGACAAGCTGGTTTCGGTCGAGGCCACCCGCCTGGTGGAAAACGCCATCAAGGACCATTTCGACCACTGGCTGTCGGCCGACACCGAATCGGGCAAGGCGCTGCTGGGCCGCATCATCGACCGGGCCGAGGAACGCCAGCGCAAGAGGGCGGCCAAGGAAACCAGCCGCAAGACCGCCACCAAGCGGTTGCGCCTGCCGGGCAAGCTGGCCGATTGCACCCGACAGATCAATGTGGGCACCGAATTGTTCCTGGTGGAAGGTGACTCGGCCGGCGGTTCGGCCAAGTCCAGCCGCAACCGCGAAACCCAGGCCATCCTGCCGCTCAAGGGCAAGATTCTGAACGTCGCCTCGGCCTCGACCGACAAGATGCGCCAGAACCAGGAGGTCAAGGATCTGATCGAGGCGCTGGGCTGCGGCACCCGCGACCAGTTCGACGCGGAAAAGTTGCGCTATGAGCGGGTCATCATCATGACCGACGCCGACGTGGACGGCGCCCATATCGCCAGCCTGCTGATGACCTTCTTCTATCAGGAAATGCCCGATCTGATCCGCCAGGGCCACCTGTTCCTGGCGCTGCCGCCGCTGTACCGGCTGGCGCACGGCCAGACCGTGATCTATGCCCGCGACGACGCCCATAAGGACGAACTGATGCGGACCACCTTCGCGGGCAAGAAGAACATCGAGATCAGCCGCTTCAAGGGCCTGGGCGAAATGCCGCCCGCGCAGTTGAAGGAAACCACCATGGACCCGGCCAAGCGCACGCTGATCAAGGTGACGCTGCCGTCGGGCCGCACCGAGGAAGACAAGGAAGAGGCCAAGGACGCCGCCAATCTGGTGGAAACCCTGATGGGCAAGAAGGCGGAACTGCGCTTCCACTATATCCAGAAGCACGCGAAATTCGTCCGCGACCTGGACGTCTGACAAGGGGAGATCCGGCCATGCTGATGACCACCACCGACGGCGTCGACGGCGCCCGCATCACCCAGTACCTGGGCATCGTGTCCGGCGATACCGTTCTGGGCACCAACATCTTTTCCGATCTGTTCGCGTCCATCCGCGACATCGTCGGCGGCCGTTCGGGCTCTTACGAGGAAAAGCTGCAAAAGGCCAAGGACACCGCCTTGGCCGATATGGCCGCCCGGGCCAAGGCGCTGGGCGCCGACGCGGTGATCGGCATCGACCTGGACTATCACTCCATCGGCGGCGATTCCAAGACCTTGCTCATGGTGGTGGCCAACGGCACCGCCGTGAATCTGGAATGGTGATCATTCCGCGACGGCGGGCAGGGTGAAGTGGAAGGCGCTGCCCCGGTCGGGCACGGATTCCAGCCAGATGCGGCCGCCGTGGCGTTCCACGATCTTCTTGCACACCGCCAGTCCGATGCCGGTGCCGTCATAGGTCTGGCGGGTGTGCAGGCGCTGGAACAGCAGGAAAATGCGGTCGTGGAATTCCGGCGCGATACCGATGCCGTCATCGGTGACGGTGAAGCGCCATAGGCCGTGATCGGCGGCGCATGTCACCACGATGCGGGGGGCGCGGCCGGGATTGCGGTATTTGATGGCGTTGCCCAGCAGGTTCTGGAACAGGCTGGTGATCTGGTGGATGTCGCCCAGGACCAGCGGCAGGGCGTCGGGACAATCCACGGCCGCGCCGCTTTCGTCGATGGCGACCGTCAGGTTGTTGAGGGCGGCGCCCAGGGCGGCGGCGCTTTCCATGGGCACCAGTGGCGCGCCGCGCCGGTCGATGCGGGAAAAAGCCAGCAGATCCAGGACCATGTGGTCCATGCGCTGGGCGCCGTCGCGGATATAGCCCAGGAATTCCATGCCTTCCTGGTCGAAGGATTGGGCGTAACGCCGCTCGATCAGGCTGGTGTAGGCGCTGATCATGCGCAACGGCTCGCGCAGATCGTGGCTGGCCACATAGGCGAACTGCTCCAAATCGGCGTTCGAGGCTTCCAGGGTGCGGCACGCCTTTTCCAGTTCCTGTTCGGTGGCCTTGTGGTCGGTGACGTCCACCACCACCGCCACCAGCCCGGAAATGCCGCCATCCTCGCCGACCATCTGTTCGACGCTCAGATGGCCCCAGAACAATTCGCCGCTGCGGCGGCGGAACAGTCGTTCAAGCTGTAGCGGGCGGTCGTCGTTGAACAGCCGTTTCAGGTTGGCCCGCACCTCGGGGTAATCCTCGACCGGCACGAATTCCAGATAGCTGGACCCGTCCAGTTCGCCGGGGGCGCAGTCGAACATCTGGTGGGCGCGGCGATTGGCGCACGAGATGCCGCCGTCACGGTCCAGGTGGAAGATGGCGACGTTCGAGGCGTCGTACAGCGCCCGCAACTCGGCCTCGCGCCGCCGCAGGCTTTCGGCGTTGCGGCGCTGGTCGGTGATGTCGAAGCAATAGCCCACATAGCCCAGGAAATCGCCGTCGTCGTCACGCATGGGCACGCCGCAATCGACGATCCAGCCGTATTGGCCGTCGGCCCGCAGGATGCGGTATTCCATGTCGAAGGGGTGGCGCCGGGCAAAGGCGTCCAGATAGACCTGAAGGCAATGGTCGAAATCGTCGGGATGGACGCCTTCGGTCCAGCCGTCGCCCAGTTCCTGTTCCAGCCGCCGCCCGCGATAGGTCAGCCAGGCGGTGTTGAACCAGTCGCACTTGGCGTCCAGCCCCGACCGCCAGATCAGGATGGGGGCGGCCTCCAGCATTCGCAGATCGGGCCACCCGGCGGTGACGGTCGGCATCGGGACCTCCGCGTCAGTGCGCGTTGAACAGAATTAACCCATGTTAATCCTGTGGTCGTCAATCCGCCATCAGTCGGAGACCTGAACAAGACTTGTGCGTAATTTCTACAGCGTCTTGATTTTCTTTTTCAATTCAACCGAAGCCCGCCAGAATCCCAGCCCGTCGCCATCGACGAAATGCACATGGCGATCGGCGAGAAAGTCGCCGACCATGCAGGTCAGGGTGGTGGCGCGGGCGCGGGCGGTGCCGAAGCGGATGTCGCCGCGTGCCTCGGCCGTGGCCAGGATGGCCTCGATGCGGGCGGCCTCGTCGTCGCTGAGGTCGAGGACGAAACGCGGCCCCCCCGCCTGTTTGCGGTAATCGGTGCGTTCCGCCAGACGGCGGCGGTAGAAATCGGCGTCGACGCGCCCCAGCGTGCAGCCCAGCCAATGGGCCAGCCAATGGGCCAGCCGCAGCACGGCGCTGCCGACCACTGCCCGCAGCTTGCGGGACAGGCGGCGGGCACGGGGCTCGGTGCGGGCCTCGATTTCCAGGGCATGGGCGTCGGGCAGGCCGCCGGGCGTCAGAGTGCTGCCGTCGCCCAGCGGCGCAGCGGCACCGGTGGGCACCACCGCCTCGATCTCGGCCTGAAGGGCGGCCAGCAGGGCGGCGCCCTCGGCACCGGGGCGCAACGGATCGATGATGACGCACATCACGCCGCCGCGCCGGGGCGGGATGGGCTGCCAGCGGCAGGACAGTCCCTCCAGGCCGGGAATGGGGCCGGGGGCGGGCTCCAGGCGCCAGCGTGCGTCGCCCTTGACCCAAGTCTCGGCGGTGGAAACGCCGTCGCCCAAGAACTGGCCGAACACGTTGCCGTTACCGAAATCATGCAGGGCGGCCCGCACCTCGTGCCCGGCGGCATGCAGATCGGCCACCGGCACCAGACCGACGCGCAACGGCACGTCCAGTTCCGTTTGCGCCCAATCCGCCAGGGCGGCCAGCACCGCGCGGGTTTCGGCGATTTTGCTGGCGGGCACCGCGGCCACCGCGCCGTCGCCGCCGAACTGGCAGGCGGCGGGCTGGTCGGGGGTGGCGCACACCGCCGACAGCGCGGCGACCACCGCCCCCGCCGCGAAATTGACGTCGCGGTCGCGGCCCCGTGCCGCCAGCCGGGTGCTGGCGACCACGTCGGCCACCGCCACCGCCCAGTCGTCGGGCAACAGGGCATAGCGGTCGGGGTCGAACGCTTCGGCGGCGAAATCGTGCAGGGTGGGCAGGGTCATGGCGAAAGGGGAGGGCGCGGCGGCCCTCCCCGTTGCCTTCACGCCTTGGCGGCGGCCAGGGCGGCCTCGTAATCGGGCTCGTCGGCCACTTCCGCCACCAATTGGGTGTGCTTGACCTTGCCGTCGGCGCCGATCACCACCACGGCACGGGCCAGCAGACCGGCCAGCGGGCCGTCGGCGATGGTGACGCCGTAGCGCTTGCCGAAATCCTTGTCGCGCAGGTCCGAGACGCCGTCCACCCGCTCCAGGCCCTCGGCGCCGCAGAAACGCTTGTGGGCGAAGGGCAGGTCGGCCGAGGCGCACAGCACGGCGACGTTGCCCAGCTTGTCCAGTTCGGCGTTGAAACGGCGCACCGAGGCGGCGCAGGTCGGGGTATCGACGCTGGGGAAGATGGACAGCACCACGGTCTTGCCCGCCAGATCCTTCAGCGACACCGCCGACAGGTCGGTCTTGACCAGGGCGAAGTCGGGGGCGGCGGCGCCCACGGCGGGCAGGTCGCCGACGGTGTTGATGGGGTTGCCCTTCAGCGTGATGGTGGCCATCGGTTTCTCCTGTTCAGGTTGGTGGCAGGAGTGTGCGGGCATCGTGGCGCGGCGGCAAGCCCCCTGTTGTCCGGCTCCGCAAACGCGACGCCCCTGCCCGGGGACGGGCAGGGGCGCGCGGAAACAGCCGTGCGAAAACCAGCGCGGGTCAGCGGTCCGGCGCGGCGAACATGCTTTCGTTGCGCACCACCGCCCCGGTCGCCTTTTCCGTCAGGACGAAGGTCACGGGCTGGCGGGCGCCCTTCAGCGCCGAATCGGGGGCGGTGACGAACAGCCGGAAGGTGCCGACACTGTCCTTGTCCACCGCCAGCTCGGTCTGGGCGATGTTGGCGTCGCCGCCGACCACGTCGATGGTGGCGCCGGGGATGCCCTGGGTGGTCAGCACGTAGACCCGGTCCTCGCGCACTTTGTTCAGGATCTTGTAGACATAGCCGTTGCGCACGCCGCCATCCGACATCTGCACGAACAGCGGGCTGCGTTCATGCAGCACGTTGACGTCGGTGGTGGACCGGGTCAGCAGCGCCGTCAGCATGACCGTGGCGACCACGCCCAGGATGGCGGTGTACAGGATGGTGCGCGGGCGGACAATGCGGCGGCCGGGCGGGGTGGCGCCGCTGGTGCGGGCTTCCAGGTTGGCCGAGGAATCCATGCGGATCAGGCCGCGCGGCAGGCCGAACTTGTCCATCACCGAATCGCAGGCGTCGATGCACAGGCCGCAACCGATGCAGGCCAATTGGTTGCCGAAGCGGATGTCGACGCCGGTCGGGCACGCCTGGACGCACATCTTGCAATCCACGCAATGGCCGCGCCCGGTGAAGTCCTTGTCCTTGTTGGCGACCGCGCGCGGTTCGCCGCGCCACTTTTCATAGGACACGATCAGCGAATGCTCGTCCAGCATGGCCGATTGGAAACGGGAATAGGGGCACATGTAGACGCAGACCCGCTCGCGCGCGAAGCCCGCCAGCAGGAAGCAGAAGCCGCCGATGACGCCGATGAACAGATAGGTGGCGGGGCTGGCCTGAAGGGTGAAGATTTCCCGCAAATTCTGGAAGGCGTCGCCGAACCACAGGGTGAAGCCGATGCCGCACGCCGCCGACACCATCGCCCACAGGGCGTAGACCACGCCCTGGCGCAGCGCCTTGGCGGCATTCATGGGCTGGCGGCCCCAGGCGATGCGGGCGTTGCGGTCGCCCAGCACCCAATGCTCGATGCGCTGGAACAGGTCGGTGTAGACCGTCTGCCAGCACAGGAAGCCGCACCACACACGCCCGGCCAGGGCGCTCATCAGGAACAGGGTGATGGCGGCGATCAGCAGGATGCCGGTGATGTAATAGACTTCCTGCGGCCAGATCTCGATGTCGAAGAAATAGGCGCGGCGACCGGGCATGTCGACCATGATGGCCTGGCTGGGGGCGTCGGGGCCGCGATCCCAGCGCAGGAACGGCGCCAGATGCCACCAGGCCAGCAAGGCGGCCATCAGCCACCATTTGATGGAGCGGAAAATTCCCTTCACCGCGCGCGGCTGGGCCTGGCCGCGTTCACGATAGAACGGCACTTCGCCTTGGTGGATGACGCTGCTGGGTATCTTGTCCGGGTCGACGGGCGTGTTCATGCCTGGGCTCCTCCTATCCCTGTCAGGGTCCTTTCTAATATACGAAAGAACTGCACGCCATGTGTGAAATGGCGTTTCGCCCATGTGCGGAGCGCAGGCGCCTTGTGTGCGAATTGTCACTGACGGGATGGGAAAAAGGTATTCAGGACTCCACGAAACCGGCCTCGACCAGACAATCGGGGCGATCCATGTAATAATGCAGCCGTTCCTGCAACAGCGGGGCGCGGTGCTGCTGTTCCAGACGGTGGGCGACCTCGCCAAAGCGGCGCAGGTCGCCGGGAACGCGGCAGGCGATGCGGCGGGGGCAGTTGTTGCAGCTTTTCATGGCGCGCTTCCTCCCTTGGCCTTGCGTTCTTCAACCATAGCGGCAGACGGTGACTCCGTCGTGTCGCGGCAATGATGGAATGGTGACAAGTGGTTGTGTTGCAGGGGAAACGGGTGAGGCTGCGGCCGTGGCGGGAAGATGACCGCCCCGGGTTTCGCCGCATGGGCGCCGATGCGCGGGTGATGGAATTCATGCCCGGCCTGCTGGATGCCGCCCAGTCCGACGCGCTGGCCGATCGTCTGGCCGCCGACATCCAGGGGCGCGGCTGGGGCTTTTGGGCGCTGGAGGTGCCGGGCGTGGCGGAGTTCGGCGGTTTCGTCGGCCTGCGCCCGACCGAGGTCGCGTGCGGCGGCGTCGAGGTGGCGTGGCGGCTGGACCCGGCGCTGTGGGGGCGGGGCCATGCCAGCGAGGCGGCGGCGCTGGCCCTGGATTTCGGCTTCGGCGTGCTGGGCCTGCCCGAGATCATCGCCTTCACCGCCTGCGTCAACCACCGCTCGCAGGCGGTGATGCGGCGGCTGGACATGCAGCCCGCCGGGGAATTCGACCACCCCGTGCTGCCCGACGGCCATTGGTTGCGCCGTCACGTCCTGTACCGTAAAACCGCGCCATGACCAATGCCCCCTTCACCCTGCTCATCGACGGCGACGCCTGTCCGGTCAAGGACGAGGTGATCCGCGTCGCCGAACGCCACCAATTGCCGGTGCTGATCGTGTCCAACCGCTGGCACCGCATCGACCATTACCTGGTGACGCAGATCGTCGCCCAGGAAGGCGCCGACGCCGCCGACGACGTCATCGCCGAACGGGCGGCCGCCGGGGACATCGTCGTCACCGCCGACATTCCGCTGGCCCAGCGTTGCCTGGAAAAAGGCGCATGCCCCATCGACCCGCGCGGGCGGCCGTTCGAGGAAGCCAATATCGGCATGCAGATGGCCATGCGCGAACTGATGCGCGGCCTGCGCGAAACCGGCGAGATCACCGGCGGTCCCTCGGGCTTCACCAAGCAGGACCGCTCGCGCTTCCTGGATGGCTTGGAACGGCTGGTGCAGGCGTCGAAACGCGGGCGCTGATCAGGTCGGGAGTAGGCTGCGCGCCAGGATGGCGATCAGTTGCGCCGGGGCGGTCAGGTGCGGGAAATGCCCCGCCGTCTCGATCATCTCCAGCCGGGCCTGCGGCCAGAATCGGCACAGATATTCCGCCACCGCCACCGGCACGGCGATATCGTGGCGGGTCTGCACGATGGTGGTGGGAATGGCGAAGCCGTCCAGCCGGTCGCGCAAATCCATCTTGAACACCGTCAGCGCCATGGCGAAGGCCACGTCGGGCCGCATGGCGGTCAGGGAGCGGGTGAATTCCGCCACTTCCGGTCCGCCGACGGGCGCCGCCACCGCCTGGGGCGAGAAACTGGCGACCCAGGCCAGATAATCGTCGCCCAGGGCCTGCAACAACCCGTCGATCTGTTCGGGATCGAAACCGCCCCGGTAGTCCGGATGGTTGGTGTAACAGGGCGACGGCGCCAGCATGACCATGGTGCGGAAGCGTTCCGGGGCGCGCTTGGCGGCCAGCATGCCGACCATGCCCGCCATGGAATGGCCCACATACAGGCAGGGCGGCAGGTTCAACGCCGTCAACACCGCCAGCAGGTCGTCGGCGAAACCATCGACGCGGGCATAGCGGGCGCTGTCGAAATGACGCGGGTCGATGATCCAGTCGAAACGGATGACGCGGAAGCGCCGTTCCAGCCACGGCACGATCTGGTTCCAGAAACTCTGGTCGGTGCCGAAACCGTTGGCCAGCACCACCGGCACGTCGCCCTGGCCGCTGTCGCGGATGTTCAGGGCGGCCAGGAAGGCGGGGTCGCGGGCACGAAGTTCCGGAATCATGGCGGCAATGGTGCATCCTTGCCGCGCAAAAGAAAAGGGCATGGCCGCGAATGCGGCCTTTATCCACGACGCAACATCTTTTAAGGCCACTCGGCGGGGCTGGAGCCCAACGGCGCGGTCATGCGGTCCCACCGCGATGGCGTGCGTTCGTAATCCACCACCGGCCCCAGATAGGTCAGTTCGCCGAATGGCGACGGGCTGGTCAGCATGTATCCGGCCAGGGCCTCGGGCGGGATGGTCGGCGGCGGGTTGCGGCGCGCCACCGTGCCCTGGTCCTGCACCCACATGGCGGTGCGGCACAGCGACACCCGAACGTGATAGCTGCCGCCTTCGTCGGCGCGGCGGATCAGCGCCGCCAGCACGCCCAAGGCCCCCAGGAAGCCGGTGATGTAGTCGTTGGGATAGGTGGGCTGCAACGCCGGTTGCGCGGCGCTGCCCTGGGTCACGGTCATGCCGGTGGCCACCTGGGCCAGTTGCTCCCAGCCGGGACGGTCGGCCCATGGGCCGGTCCAGCCATAGCAATCCAGCGACAGATAGATGATGCCGGGGCGCAGCGCCGCCACCTTCTCGGGGCCAAAGCCCAGCCGGGCGATGCCGCCGGGGCGGTAGCTTTCGGCGAAGACGTCGGCGTTCTTGACCAGACCGCGCATGCGCGCCACATCGTCGGGCCGGGTCAGGTCGCACAATGCCGCCAGCTTGCCGTGGGTGGTGTCCACGTCGAACGGCGGCAGTCCGGGATGGCCCGGCCAGGTGACGTGCATCACCGTCGCGCCCTGTTCCGCCAGGGTCTTGCCACAGGTGGGGCCGGCGATGACGTGGGTCAGGTCCAGCACCCGCAATCCCGACAATGGCCGTGGGGCGGGCTTGAACGGCTCCGGCGCCGAATCGCCGATCTTGGTGATCTCGACGATGGGCACCGCCGCCAGCGCCTTGCCCTGGGGATGTTCCAGCCATTCGGAATGGCTGCGGGCCATGGCGCCGCACAGGCCGCGCGCCGCCACCGCGTCTTCCAGATCCTGGGCGTTCCATTTGCGGATGGCGGCGGCGATGGAAGACGGGTCCATGGTGCAGTTCAGCAGGTCCAGCAGGCCGTTGCGCAACAGCGGAAAGGCGCCATGCGGAAAGAACCAGCGGCCGTCTCCGGTGGGATAAAAGGTGGTCAGCGGATAGCTGGGCTCGTTCTGCGGAATGACGTAGCCGTGCTGGGACTGATAGTTGACGCTGAAGGTGGACAGCGCCCCGGCCAGGGCGTCGACCCGCACCCCCTGGCGCTGGCCGGAACGCCGCCGCCAGATTTCGGCCACCGCCGCCGCCTGCGCCCCCAGGGCGGCGGCGGCGCATTCGCCGACCCGGAAGACGGAATCCACCCACGGGTCGTGGCCGGTGATGGTGACGTCGCCGACGCTGGGCCAGTTCAGGCCCAATTGTTTGACCAGGGCGTCGTAGATGGCGCTCATGCCGCTGTTCTCCCCCTCCAGGAATGACGGGGAATGCTACACGCAAAGCGTGATTTGCGACATATGACGTTTACCATAGGGGTGCATTGTGCGCGAACGTGGAGAAGGCCGCTACCCTGGACGCTCGATCCGCGCTAACCTTGCCCCGGGCACCAGCCACAGGGAGCAGTCCGGCCATGGCCGCGGCGATGAAGGATGATCGCATCCGGGGCGTTCTGGCCCCCGTTCTGACCCCGTTCGACCGGGATCTCAACCCCGACCCCAAACGCTTCGTCGCCTTTTCGCGGGTGCTGACCCAATTGGGCATCGGGCTGGCGCCGTTCGGCACCACCAGCGAAGGCAACTCGCTGTCGGCCGAGGAAAAGCTGGTGCTGCTGGATTCCCTGGCGGCGGGCGGCATCGACATGGCGCGGGTGATGCCGGGGACCGGCACCTGCTCGCTGACCGAAACGGTGCGGCTGTCCCGCCACGCGGTCAAGCTGGGCTGCGGCGGCGTGCTGATGCTGCCGCCGTTCTACTACAAGAACGTCACCGACGAAGGCTTGTTCCGCGCCTATGCCGAAACCATCCAGCGGGTGGGTGAATCGCGGCTGCGGGTTTATCTGTACCACTTCCCGCGTCAGTCGGGGGTGCCGCTGAGTCTGGCGCTGATCGAACGGTTGCTGAAGGCGTTCCCCGGCGTGGTGGTGGGCGTCAAGGACAGTTCCGGCGATTTCAACAACATGGAGGCCATGCGCAAGGCGTTCCCCGGCTTCGACGTGTTCACCGGGTCCGAGGCGCTGGGCCTGCGGCTGCTGCGCCAGGGGGGCGCGGGCATCATCTCGGCCAATGCCAACGTCAACGGCGCCGCCATGGTCGAACTGGTCAAACGCTGGCGCGACCCCGAGGCCGAGGGATTGCAAGAGGCGCTGACCGCTTTCCGCATCGCCATGCAGGACTTCCCGCTGATCGCCGCGCTGAAGGCGCTGGTGGCCCGCGCCACCGGCGACCAGGCATGGCGCATCACCCGGCCGCCGCTGGTCGACCTGACCATCGAGGCCGAGGACGCCATGGTCCGGCGTCTGCAAAAGGCCGGGTTCCCGGTTTAGCAGGGCGCGGAAAAACCGCCGTCATTCCCGCGCAAGCGGGAATCCATGCATCCGCCGCTGGATGCCTTGCTGCAAGGGCGTCGCCTTGCCCCGGCATGGACACCCGCTTTCGCGGGTGTGACGCCAAGAGAGAGGGCGAAACAGGTTTTTCCCGAGCTTTACCCGAACGGGTCGTCGCACTTGCTACACATGGGGATGCCGGTCAGGTCGCCGCAGCGGAAGGCGTCCAGGATGCGCCTGAATTCCGGCCCCTTGCGGATGTCGGCCAGGGATTGTTCGCCCAGGTGGCCGATCTTCAATTCCGCGTTGGAATCGTAGCAGCCGCAGGCGGTGACGGTGCCGTCGCAGAACACGCCCACCGCCTTCAGCATCACCCGGCACGGGGTGCGGTGCTGGTAGGTCAGGTCCTTGAGCGACCACACGCCCAACCGCTCGAAGAAGGTGCCGTGCTGGACGTTGCCGCCGAAATTGTTGGCGACCACGGTGTAAACCCGGTCGATGCCGTATCCGGCCAGGAAGGCGCGGGTGCGGTCGCGCACTTCGGCCCAATTGTCGCCCGAGCACACCGCCTTGACCATGAAGTTGGTCTTGGTGCCCTGGGTCAGCGCGGCCATCTGCTTCAGATTTTCGACCACACGATCGAACTTGGCGCCGACATAGGTGGCCTCATAGCTTTCCTTGTCCCAGCCCGCGAACGAGAACTGGATGTAGGACAGGCCCATTCCGGCCAGCCTGGCGCAGCGTTCCGGGGTCAGCGGCGTGCCGTTGGTGACGATGCCCACCTCCAGCCCCTGGCCCACCGCTTTCTCCAGGAACTCGAACACCTGGGGGTGCAGCAGCGGCTCGCCCTGACCGGACAGGATGTGCAGCTTCCTGACGTTGTTGGCGGCGCATTGCTCCAGCACGCGCGCGAACATCTCGGGTTCCATGAAGCCGGAATTGGACTTCCACACCTCGTGGCCGCACATGGCGCAACGCAGGTTGCAGCGCCGGGCGATCTGCACATAGACCTCGGTGGGGGCCAGGTCGCGGTCCTCGGCCCATTTGACCATGGCGCCGCGCATGGTGGCGAGATCGCGCGCCCCTTCCTCGGTGCGCCCGGCGGCGTCCAGGGTGATGCCGCGGCAATAGCGGGTGCGGTTGTCCGACTTGATGCGCACGGCGGCGTCCACCAGCGGTACCGCCTCGGGCGCGCGGCCCTGGGACACCAGGGCGCCCGCCAGACCCAGCATGCTGTCCAGGTGGTTGGGGGCGATGGACAGGATGCGGGCGAAGCCCTGTTCCGCCTCGGGCCAGCGTTCCAGCGTGCTCAGGATGGCGGCGCGGTGGAAGACGCAATCGGGATGGTCGGGAAAGGCGGCCAGCAGCGCCTCGGCCTCGTCCAGACGCTGGCTCGTGGCAAGGCGCTGGGCCCGTTCCAGGGCTTCGGCCGGGGTCTTGGCTTTGGACGGCTTGCTGATTTTCGTCTTGGCGGGGTGGCGGCTCATGACGTCTCTTGGGGAAAGGGGGGCGCGCATGGTAGCAAATCGCCCCTGCCCATGGGTATGGGCTTTGCCGACGTTGTCGCATTCCGCCCCATCGGGCATAGTAACGGGTGCACCCCGGGGGGAGGCCGGAGCATTGACCGCAATCCACGACCAGCATTCCGAGGCGCGTCAGCCCCCGGCGCCGCCCGCGCGCGGCGAGCGCCGCCGCTGGCGCTTCGGCATCCGCGCCAAATTGCTGGTGGCGGTGGGCACGGTCGCGGCCATGACCCTGGTGTCCGGCGTGCTGGCCTGGAGCCGCTATTCCGACATCGAACACCTGCTGACCCAGATGACGCGGGACAACCTGCCCAGCGTCTCGGCGGCGTTGAAACTGTCCGAGGCCACGGCCCGGCTGGCCGCCGCCGCCCCGGCGCTGGACGTGTCGCAGACCCAGTTCCAGCGACAGAACGTGTTCATCGCCCTGCAACAGCAATCGGAACGCCTGCGCGGGCTGATCGAAAGCCTGGGCAGCACCGGCGTCAGCGCGCCGCAGATGGACGAATTGCGCGGCCTGATGAGCGGCATCGGCGGCAATCTGATCAGCCGCAACGGTCTGGTGGAACGGCGCCTGACCCTGCTGGAACGCCAGCGGCGGCTGGCGGCGGTGCTGGGCGACGCCGACGACCGCACCCATGAATTGCAGGAACAGCGCGGCGCGTCGGAAACGGTGCTGCCGCTGGTGGTCGACGCGGTGGCGGCGCTGCGCCAGACCTTTTCGGCCGCCGATGCCGATTCCCTGGCCCGCATCCGGCGCAATTACGACGATTACACCCGCCGCATCGCCATGCTGGTCGAGGCCAACGGCAGCGGCGACCCCAATCTGCGCGAGGTGGCGCGGCGGGTGGTGGCCATGGGCTCCGGCCCCGACAACGCCTTCGAACTGCGCGCCCAACTGCTGGCGCTGGAGGCCCGGCTGGCCGCCGCCAACGAGGAAGGGCGCGATCTGGTCGCCCGCACCGGCGCCGCCGTCGGCCATGTGGTGGCGGTGGCCGAGGCCGCCGCCGCCGCCAACGAGGCGCGGGCCGAGGAATCCCTGTCGGCCGGCCGCCGCACCCTGATCCTGATCGCCTTCGGCACCTTCTTCGGCCCGTTGCTGTTCGTGTGGCTGTATCTGGGGCGCAATATCGTGGTGCGTCTGGCCGGTCTGGCCGACACCATGCACCGCATCGTCCAGGGCGACACCAGCGCCACGGTGGCGCGCTCGGGCGATGACGAAATCGCCGACATGGCCGACGAACTGGTGGTGTTCCAGAAGGCGCTGGCGCAGTTGCAGGAATCCTCGGATCTGCTGAAGGAAAGCGAGCAGAGGATGCGCACCATCCTCGACACCTCGCCGCTGGCCCTGGCCATCTCGCGCGTGCGCGACAACGCCCTGCAATACGTCAACCCGCGCTGGTCGGAACTGTATCAGGTGCCCGAGGCCCAGGCGGTGGGCATGGACGCCGCCACCTTCTATGGCGACCGCGTCGATCGCGCCCGGGTGGTGGAACTGGTGCGCGCCAACGGCTATCTGGCCGATTACGAAAGCCGCATGCGCCGGGCCGACGGTTCGGAATTCTGGGCGCTGGTGTCGGCGGCGCTGATCGAGATGGACGGCGAGGTGGCGGTCTGCGTCTCCACCACCGACATCACCAAGCGCAAGGAGGGCGAGGCCGCCTTGGCCGAGGCCAAGCGGCTGGCCGAGGACGCCAGCCAGGCCAAGTCGCTGTTCCTGGCGACCATGAGCCACGAAATCCGCACGCCCATGAACGGCGTGCTGACCATGGCGCAATTGCTGGAAGAGATGAACCTGCCCGCCGAGCAGAAGGAAATGGCCCGCGTCATCCGCGATTCGGCCACGGCGCTGCTGACCATCATCAACGATATCCTGGACTTCTCGAAGATCGAATCCGGGCGCCTGCACCTGGAGACGGTGGAACTGAACGCCGTCGAACTGGTGGAAGGCGTGGCCGAGCTGCTGTGCCCGCGCGCCCAGGAAAAGGGCATCGGCCTGATCACCTATGTGGACCCCGGCCTGCCGGAACGGCTGCGCGGCGATCCGGTGCGGCTGCGCCAGATCATCACCAATCTGGCGGGCAACGCCATCAAGTTCACCGAAAAGGGCTGTGTCCGCCTGTCGGTCGAGGCGGTGGAGCCGGGCCAGCACCCGCTGCGCCTGCGTTTCGCCGTCACCGATACCGGCATCGGCCTGGACGACGAACAGCAGGCAAGGTTGTTCGAACCCTTCACCCAGGCCGACGCCTCCATCGCCCGGCGCTATGGCGGCACCGGGCTGGGCCTGTCCATCTGTCGCCGTCTGGTGGCGATGATGGGCGGCGAGATCGGCGTGGACAGCCGGGTGGGCGAGGGCTCGACCTTCTGGTTCACCGTACCGCTGGAAGTGGCGTCCGATCTGGCCGAGCAAGGCCCCGATCTGGCGGGCATCGCCGCGCTGGTGCTGGCCGAGGGACCGGTGGCGGCCGAGGCCATGCGGCAATATCTCGGCCATCTCGGCGCCCAGGTGGCGGTGGTGGCCTCGACCGACGGCGCGCTGGCGGCGGTGCGTGCCGCCGCCCTGGCGGGCTGGTGCTACGACGTGGTGCTGATGGACGGCGCCCAGGATTTCCGCCTGCGGGTGTCGGTGGCCCGCGCCCTGCTGGCGGCGGCGGGCTCGGCGGCGCCGACCCGCATCGTCATGGTGGCGCCACACTCCACCTATTCCATGGCGGCCAGCGACGCGCGCGAGGCCGGGCTGTTCGCCACCCTGTCCAAGCCGGTGCGGCGCAACGCCCTGTGGCGGGTGGTGGCGGCGGCGGCCAATCGCGGCTTCCTGGACGACGTCGAGGAAGAGGTCGGCCGCATCGACGAAACCTATATCCCCCCCACCCTGGAGGAAGCCGCCGCCGCCGGGGCGCTGATCCTGGTGGCCGAGGACAATCCCACCAATCAGGTGGTCATCCGCCGCCTGATGGAGCGCCTGGGCTATGCCATCGAGATCGTCGGCAATGGCGTCGAGGCGTGGGAGCGCATGCAGATCCGCGATTACGGCCTGCTGCTGACCGATTGCCATATGCCCGAAATGGACGGCTATGAACTGACCGTGCGGGTGCGTGCCTGGGAACAGGAAACCCTGAACCGCATGCCCATCGTGGCGCTGACCGCCGACGCCCTGGCGGGCACGGCGCGCAAGTGTCAGGAATGCGGCATGGATGCCTTTCTGGCCAAGCCCATCGATCTGGCGCAGATGGACGCCACCCTGCGCAAGCTGCTGCCGCGCGCCGTCGCCCTGCGCCGCCGCCGTGGTTTGGGCGAGGCCATGCCGCCCGTCGCGCCCGATGCCGCCGCCCCCACTGCCGCCGTTCCGCCCCCGGGCCAGGACACCCGGCCGCCGGTGCTGGATCTGGCGCCCATGCGGGAAATCTTCGGTTCCATCACCGAGGACGCCCGCGAGTTGCTGCAATTGTTCGTGGACAGCACGCGGCCGCTGGTCGAGGAAACCCGGATCGCGCTGGAAGCGGGCAAGGTGGACGACGCCCGCGAAGCCGCCCACGGCGCCAAGGGCGCGGGCAATTCGGCGGGCGCCTATCGCTTCGGCCGCCTGTGTGCCGAGATCGAGGCGGCCTGCGCCCGTGGCGACGGCGAACTGGCCGAAACCCTGCTGCCCCCCATGGAAGCCGCCTTCGAGGAAACGGTCCAGGCCATCGCCGCCCTATAGATGTTTTTATGTTTGGCCCTCGCCGGGCGTGGGCATCCGCCGACTTGGCGGTAGAAGCGGTGTGCGTCAGGTTTAACAGGCTGCGGAAAAACTCCGCGTCGCGGTCGGGCCGCAGCCCGAACCCGCCCGGAGGCGCAGCCTCATAGGCGCTAACCTAACAAGGGATTAAACCACAGAGACACAGAGGCACAGAGAGATTGGAGCCGTGGCGAACGAAACACCTCAATTCTGGCGGGTATCTCTGTGCCTCTGTGTCTCTGTGGTGAATTTGTTGTTCATCACACGCTGCTAAGTTAGCGCCTATGAGGCGCAGCCTCCGGACCACCAGTTTTATTTGATTCCAATGAGATAAAAATCTGGAGGGTTCGGGGGCAAAAGCCCCCGAAGCCCGGCCAAAGCCGAGTTTTTCCTCAGCACTGTTAGCGCCCGCCGCCCTATAGCGGCATGGTGCCGGTGGCCTGATCCCGGCCATCAACGTGCTGCGGCCGGAAGAACGCGATCAGGCGGTCGCGGTTTCGCTCATCACCGTCAGGATCTTGTCCTTCAGGGCGGGCGGCAGCACCGGCTTGGCCAGGAAGGCGTTGATCTTCAGTTCCTTGGCCCGCGCGATGGTGGCGGCGTCGGTGTGGGCGGTCAGCATGATGACCGGGGTGTGGTCGATGCCGGGGGTATCGCGCAACTGGCGGACAAAGCCGAAGCCGTCCACCGGCCGCATCTGGATGTCGCAGATCACCAGATCGGGCGCTTCGCGGATCACCTGTTCCAGGCCGGAATTGCCGTCATGGGCCTCCAGCACGGTGCCCAGGCCAAGCTGGCTCAGCATCTTCTTGACGATGGTGCGGACGAATTCCTGATCGTCGATGACCAGAACCTTGAGCGACGCGAGGTTCACTCCGTCGGACATGCCCATTTCCCCCTGGCGACCTAGTTTCTCGATCAATGCTAGCAGAAGCCTTCGCAAAAGCAAAAGGGGGAGGCGTCGAACCTCCCCCTTAACTAAAGCACATCAGGCAGTTACCCGATGGTCCGTCACACCTATTGGTTGGCGGCCAGCTTGTGTCCCGCCCGTTCGCGCGCGGCGGCGCGGCCCAGGTCGAAAGCCTTGTGGTTGACTTCGACCATGGCGGGCTTGCGGGCGCGGAAGCGGCCCAGGATCTGCTCTTCCAGGTCTTCGGCCGGGAAGGGCAGGTAATCGGCGATGGCGCCCAGCATGACGGTGTTGATCAGGCGCAGGTCGCCCAACGACCGGGCGATGGCGCCCGCGTCGAAATCGTACACCGTGACGCCCGCCGCCCGCATGGAGGCCAGCGGGTCGTCGGGATACTGGAACAGACCGGCGGACACCACCGGCGGGGTCAGGCGGATGGTGTTGATCATGGCGATGCCGCCGGGGCGCAGCATGTCGGCCCAACGCGAGCCCTCGGCCAGTTCGAACGCCACCAGGATGTCGGCGGTGCCGGGCGTGATCACCGGCGACCACACCTTTTTTCCGAAACGGACGTGGCTGGTGACGACGCCGCCACGCTGGGCCATGCCCGCCACTTCCGACTTCTTGACGTCGCAGCCCTTGGCGATGGCGGTCTGGGCCAGGATTTCGGCGGCGGTCATGACGCCCTGGCCGCCGGTGCCGCACACCAGGATGTTGGTGATGATGTCGCTCATGATCCTTATTCCCCGGCCTGCTGGTTGAAGGGCAGGATGGCCTTGGGGCCGCACGATTCAACGCACATGTGGCACCCGGTGCACATGGCGGTGTCGATGGTGGTGTACTTCTTGACGATGTCCGGGGCGCCGTCGCGCTTGGTCACTTCGGTGCGCGACACCGAAATGGCCGGACAGCCGACATTGATGCAATTGCCGCAGCCGGTGCACTTGTCGTCCACCACTTCATAGGGCGTCAGCTTGCCGTAGAATTCCGACAGAACGCACGGACGGTCGGTGATGATCACCGACGGCTCGTTGATCTCGATTTCCTGTCGGATCAGCTTGAACAGCACCGGCAGTTTGTAGGGATCGACCTTGTGGATGCGCTCGGACTTGACGCCCAGGGCGGCGCACAGGGTGGCGAAATCCACGCGGGGCGCTTCCTCGCCGTTCAGATCCTTGCCGGTGCCGGCGTGATGCTGGCCGCCGGTCATGCCGGTGGTGCGGTTGTCCAGCAACAGGGTGGTGACGTTGCCGCGGTTGTAGACGATGTCCAGCAGACCCTGCATGCCCATGTGCAGGAAGGTGGAATCGCCGATCACCGAGACGATGGCCTTGTCCTTGGTCTGCTCGGACCGGGCCTTGTCCATGCCCAGCGCGATGCCCATGGATGCGCCCATGGAAATGGTGGTGTCCAGGGCGTTCCACGGATGACCGGCACCCAGGGTGTAGCAGCCGATATCGCCCGAGATCTGCACCCGCTTGCGCAGGCGCGACAGGGTGTAATAGACGCCCATGTGCGGACAGGCCGGGCACATGGTCGGCGGGCGGGGGAAGGGCTCGTACTTGGGATAGGTGCTGGTGGCCGGGGGCTCCTCGCCGCGCAGCTTGTAGATGGCGGGGATCAGCACGTTGGGGGTCAGTTCGCCCAGGCGCGGCAGGATGTCCTTGCCGAAGATGTCCTGAAGACCGGCGGCCTTGAGCTCGTTTTCCAGCAGCGGCTCGGTTTCCTCGACCACCACCAGCTTGTCCACGGTGGCGCGGAACGCCTTGATCGCCTCGATGGGCGCCGGGTACGAGAAGCCCAGCTTGAGGATCGGCGCGTCCGGGAAGCTTTCGCGCACATGCATGAAGGCCGGACCCGAGGTGACGAAGCCGACGCGCTTGTCGCTGCCGTCATCCACCAGATTCAGCTCCGACGCCTCGGCCGCCTTGCGCAATTCGCCTTCGCGGGCGATCTGCTTGGGCAGCATGCCCTTGGCGTTGGCCGGGGTCATGACCCAGCGCTTCTGGGTGATGTCGAAACCGCCGATGGCGCGGTCGTCCTTTTCGCCCACCGTGACCATGGCCTTGACGTGGCAGACGCGGGTGGTCAGGCGCAGGATGACCGGGGTGTTGTATTGCTCGGACAGGTCGAAGGCGACCTTGACCATGTCATAGGCTTCCTGGCTGTCGGCCGGTTCCAGCACGGGAACATGGGCGAAGCGGCCCCAGAAGCGGGTGTCCTGCTCGTTCTGCGACGACGACAGGCCGACGTCGTCGGCCACCGCCACCACCAGACCGCCGACCACACCGGCCAGGGTCTGGGTCATGAAGGCGTCGGACGCGACGTTCATACCCACATGCTTCATGGCGCAGAAGGCCCGCGCGCCCGACATGGAGGCGCCGATGGCGACTTCCAGCGACACCTTCTCGTTCACCGACCACTCGGCGTACAGATCGGGATAAAGCGCGATGTTTTCCAGAATCTCGGTCGAGGGCGTGCCCGGATAGGCGGCGGCGACCTTGACGCCGGCCTCCCACACGCCACGCGCGATGGCTTCGTTCCCCGAGAGCAGCAGGCGGCTGGCGGCCTTCGCCTGGACGGCAGCGGACATGGAAATCCTACCTCTCTATTTGTTTTATTTCAGTCGCGGCTGAACCCCCCGCGAAGGGGGCTTGACCCTATCATTATTAAGGTCGTTGCCGAAAGGGGAATGCGCCTTGATCCCGGTCAGGTCGCAAGGGATTGGCGAAAACGAAAACGGCGGGGTTTCCCCCGCCGCTGGTTGTTGTCTCAGTTGAGAACCGGCCTGCCCACCGGCAGCACGTCCCGCCCGAACAGGTCGGCCAGCAGGACATGGGCCATCATGTACCAGGCCAGGGCGGCGCACAGCATCAGGTCCCAGCCCGCCAGCCGGGTGAACAGCACCTTGTCGAATCCGAAATGCGCCATGTCCAGCAGGACGAAGCCGATCATCAGGGTGGTGAAGGTGGCGAACATGGCCTTGCTGACCCGCAACGAGGCCACCCACAGGATGGCGCTGAACAGCGTCCACGCCACCAGGAACCAACCCACGTCGGTTTCGCTGGACTTGAACACGTCGAACTTGTTGCCCAACAGGATGGCGCACAGCGAAATCCAGAAGCAGCCATACGCGGTGAAGGCGCAATAGCCGAAATTGTTGCCGCACTTCTGTTCCTGCAACCCGGCGATCATCTGCGCCAGGCCGCCGAAGAACAGGCCCAGATAGACGACGGGGCCGATGCCCGCCCAGCCGACATTGTGGAATTGCAGCATCATGGTGGTCAGGCCGAATCCGGCCAGGCCGACCACCGCCGGATTGCCCAGCTTGGGCTTGGCCGGGGTGGCGGTGGAAATGGTGTCGACGGCGATCGCGGCGATCTGGGACATGCTTTCTCTCCCTCTCGGCGCCCTTCGGCGCCCGGTGTTGCCCTGTGTCGTGAGCAATCCCTGATTTCTTATTTCGCCCGTTCTTGAGTTTGCGGTTTCGCGGGCACCCTTGCTTAACGCAAGATAGTTGCTTGCGCAAGCAAGTTTACGAAAGCTTCTCGGGATTCGCTGTTGCTGCCCAGGCGTGGTAAAACCAGAGGCTTGGGGACGGGTTTTGGTCGAAAGGACGCGGCCGGTGGCCGACAACACATCCATCGCGCTCGGGGGGGCGACGCCGCGCAGCCAGGACGAATGGGAGCGCGCGGCGCGTGCCCTGCTGGACGAGGGCCAGAACTTCCTGGCCCACGATTTCTGCCGCGACGGCCTGCGGGTCCATCCCGGCAGCACCAAGCTGGCCATCTTCGGCGCCATCGCCCTGTCGCAGACCGGCGCGGTGGACGAGGCGCGGCGGCTGCTGGCGCCGGTGCTGGACGACATCTTCATCGACGAAGGGCCGTTCCATCGCTTGCAGGACGCCCTGCGCGGCGCGCTGGCCAGCCTGGACGGCGCCTCGGCCGAACGCGGGCTGGCGGCCATGGCCGAACTGGCCGAATCCATCGATCTGGTGCGCGGCAAGCGGCTCGAGGCCAGCGCCGACGCCGAAACCTACAACGCCCTGGCCCGGGTGTTCCGCGAGGCATGGCTGTCGTCTGGCGCGCGGCGCGACCTGGAACATTGCCGAGAACTGTTCCTGCGCGCCTTTCACACCGGCAACAACCCGCGCGACGGCATCGAGGCGGCGCTGATGAGCCAGTTGCTGGGCGACCGCGCCGGGGCGCGGCGGCTGGCGGCCAAGGTCAAGGCCATCGCCCAGGACGATACCCCCGAGGACCATCTGCCCGCCGACGTGCATTACCGGGTGATGGCGACGCTGGCCCAGGCGCAATTGCTGTTGGGCGAAGCGACGGACGCCATCGCCACCTTCCGCGCCGCCCACGCCATCGAGGGCGTGCATTACGGCCGCGTGGTGGCGGCGCTGAAGCAATTGGCCCTGATGCGCCAGGGCGGCATCGCCGTGCCCGAGGAACTGGACGCGGTGGTCAAGCCGCCGACGGTGGTGGTGTTCACCGGCCATCCCCTGGACCGTCCGGGCGAGGGGCCGCACTTCCCGCCGGGGCTGGAGGCGGCGGTGCGCGCCGAGATCGCCCAGCAGCTCGAGGAACTGGACGCCCAGGTCGGCTATTCCATGGCCGCCTGCGGCTCGGACCTGCTGTTCATCGAGGCCATGCTGGAGCGCGGCGCCGAGGTCAACGTGGTGATGCCCTTCGCCTTCGACGACTTCATCGCCAACGACGTGCGCTATGGCGGGCCGCGCTGGGAAATGCGTTTCCGCAACGCGCTGAAGCTGGCGGCCTCGGTGACATACGCCACCGAGGAACGTTATCTCGGCCACGGCATGCTGTACCGCTTCGCCAATCAGTGCCTGCACGGCCTGTCGACGCTGCGCTCGGGCTTTCTGTGCACCTCGCCCTATTTGCTGGCGGTGTGGGACATGATGCCCGGCTCGCTGGTCGGCGGCGCCGGCGACTTCATCGACCAGTGGGAAGACATCACCCGCCTGCGCATCATCGATCTGGACGGCCTGCTGCAACAGCATCCCGAACTGACCGGCCCCGACGGCCCCGCCTTGCCCGACCTGGATTTCGGCGGCGACGAGGACGAGGAAGCCGGGCAGGGCCGCGTCATCCGCTCCATGCTGTTCTGCGACATCGCGGGCTATTCCAAGCTGAAGGAGGAACACACCCCCGCCTTCCTGGACTTCATGGCCCGCCTGCGCGACGGACTGGCCGCCGCCGGGGTGGAACCCATCAGCATCAACACCTGGGGCGACGCCATCTTCGCGGTGATGGACAAGGCGACGCCCATGGCCGAATACGCTCTGACCATGCAGGAAGTGGTGACGCGCCTGGGCGAAGAAATGCGCGATTCCTTTCCCAAGCCGCTGAACCTGCGCATCTCGCTGCATGCCGGTCCGGTGTTCGAGGCCATCGATCCCATCTGCGGCCGCAAGAATTTCTATGGCAGCCACATCAACCGCGCCGCCCGGCTGGAGCCGGTGACGGTGATCGGCCACGTCTACGCCACCCAGCAATTCGTCGCCGTGCTGACCGCCGAGCAATCGGCCCAGCGGTCCGAGGCCCAGAACAACGGCGAGGAATTCGAGGAAAAATACGTCAGCGAATATGTGGGCGTGCTGTCGCTGGCCAAGGATTTCGGCAAGCAGACCGTGTACCACCTGCGCCGCCGCTCGGAGGCCGAGGGCCAGGTCTACATAACCCCGCCCGAAGAGGTGGAAATCCCCGAGACGGTGCCGGAAACCGGCATCACCGAACGCCCGGCCCCCGGCGTCGAAAGCGTGCTGGCCACCGTCGCCCGCATGATCGAACGGGCCGACAATGGCGGCACCCCGAAAAAGGGCCGCAAGAAGAAGCCCGCCAAACCCCAGGAACCCGCAGACCCGACCCCGCTGTCCGAAATCACCTTCGCCGAGGGCGACGAACATCTGTGGCCGGGGGCGTAACGGAGCGTCGCAGGCTGCGTAAAACACCCGTCATTCCCGCGAACGCGGGAATCCATTTGTCCGCACCCCGGATATTGCGGTGAAGTCAGTGTTTTTCCCCAACATGGACCCCCGGCTTCGCGGGGGTGACGGGAAAAATGGGCTGTTCGAGAGTTTTTCCGCAGCCTGTTAAACCACAGAGACACAGAGGCACAGAGAGATTGGAGCCGTGGCGAACGGATTCCCTCAATTCTGGCGGGTATCTCTGTGCCTCTGTGTCTCTGTGGTGAATTTATTGTTCATCACACGCTGCTAAGGCGCCTGCGCGGGTGTGGCGCCAAGAAGAGAGCGGGATCGGGTGATTGCGGGATATCAGATCAGGAACGCCTTGATCACCGCCATCTGCTCGATGGTGTTCAGCATGGGGGCGTGGCCGCAGCCGGGAACGGTGACAAGCTGACAGCGCGGGCCGCGTTGGGTCATGGCCTCGGCCACCTCGGGTTCCAGCAAATCCGAGCTTTCGCCGCGCACCAGCAGGGTCGGGCAGGTGATGGCATCGTATAGCGGCCAAACCTCGACCACCGCCGCCGGGGCATCGGCGAAGGCGGCCATCACCGCCGGGTCGTAATGGGCCACCAGCATGCCGTTGTCCTTGCGCCGCACCGACGTTTCCGCCATCCGCCGCCATTCGGCGTCGGTCAGGGGGCCGAACGGCGCATAGGCCAGACGCAGGAACGCCTCGAACCGCGCCATGCTGTCGAATTCCGGCATGGTGGTGACGTATGCCTTGATCCGTTCCACCGCCACCGGGTTCAGGCGGCAGCCCACATCGTTCAGAACCAGCCGCTCGATGCGCCCGGCGGTGGCCTCGGTCCCGGCCAGCGCCATGCCGATCAGCCCGCCCATGGACGAGCCAACCCAGCGCGCCCGCTCGAACCCATAGGCATCCATCAGCCCCAGGGCGTGGGCGCAATAGGTGGGAATCTGATAGTCCTCTACAGGATTGGATGACCAACTGGACAGGCCGCGCCCGATAGTGTCGGGGCAGATGACGTGATACAGCGGCGCCAGGGCGTGGGCCAGGGTGTCGAAATCGCGGCCGACACGGGCCAGCCCGTGCCACAGCACCACCGGCGGCGCGCCCGGTTCGCCCCATTCGGTGACGTGGATCTCGTGGCCGAGGATGGGGACATAGCGCGAGCGTGGCTGGATTTGCGGCATGGCGACGGCGGAGCCTTTCCGTTGGGGGATGGGCCGAGTATATCTGTCGGACCGCTTTCGCCACAGGGAAGATCGCCATGCTGGATCTCAAGGACGCCGCTCTGCTTCGCCACCACGCTTTTGTGGACGGCCAGTGGATTCACGCCGATTCCGGCGACACCCTGGCGGTGACGAACCCGGCTGACGGCTCGGTGCTGGCCCAAGTGGCGTCGGTGGGCGTGGCCGAGACGCGCCGCGCCATCGCCGCCGCCGCGCGTGCGCTGCCCGCGTGGCGCGCCCGCACCGCCAAGGACCGCGCGGCCCTTCTGAAGCGGTGGTACGATCTGATCCTGGCCGCCGCCGACGATCTGGCGGAGCTGATGACCGCCGAACAGGGCAAGCCGCTGGCCGAGGCCAAGGGCGAGGTGGTGTACGGCGCGTCCTTCATCGAATGGTACGCCGAGGAAGCCAAGCGGGTGTACGGCGAGATCATCCCCGAAAACGCCCCCGGCCGCCGCATCCTGGCGACGCGCGAACCCATCGGCGTGGTCGCCGCCATCACGCCGTGGAACTTCCCCAATGCCATGATCACCCGCAAATGCGCCCCGGCGCTGGCGGCGGGCTGCACCGTGGTGGTCAAGCCCGGCGAGGACACGCCGCTGTCGGCCCTGGCCCTGGCCGAACTGGCCAAGCGCGCGGGCATTCCCGACGGCGTCTTCAACATCCTGCCGACCGCCGATTATGTGGCGGTGGGCGGCGAACTGACCGCCAATCCCATCGTGCGCAAGCTCAGCTTCACCGGCAGCACCGAGGTGGGCAAGCTGCTGATGCGGCAATGCGCCGACACCATGAAGAAGGTCAGCTTCGAACTGGGCGGCAACGCGCCGTTCATCGTGTTCGACGATGCCGACCTGGATGCGGCGGTGGCGGGGGCCATGGCCTCGAAATACCGCAACACCGGCCAGACCTGCGTCTGCGCCAACCGCATTCTGGTGCAGGACGGCGTCTACGACGCCTTCGCCGCCAAGCTGGCGGCGGCGGTGGCCAAGCTGGTGGTCGGCCCCGGCCTGAAGGGCGACACCCAGCAGGGGCCGCTGATCAACCAGCAGGCGGTGGAAAAGGTCGAGCGCCACGTCGCCGACGCGGTGGCCAAGGGCGCCACGGTGATCACCGGCGGCAAGCGCCATGCCCTGGGCGGCACGTTCTTCGAGCCGACCATCCTGACCGGCGTCACCACCGACATGCTGTGCGCGCGTGAGGAAACCTTCGGGCCGGTGGCGCCGCTGTTCCGCTTCGCCACCGAGGACGAGGCGGTGCGCATCGCCAACGATACCAGTGCCGGTCTGGCGGCCTATTTCTATTCCCGCGACGTGGGGCGCTGCTTCCGGGTGTCGTCGGCGCTGGAATACGGCATCGTCGGCGTCAACGAAGGCATCATCTCGACCGAGGTGGCGCCGTTCGGCGGCGTCAAGGAATCGGGCATCGGCCGCGAGGGCGCCAAGCACGGCATCGAGGAATATCTGGAGGTCAAATACGTGTGCATGGGCGGCCTGGGCT
>JAEXAH010000105.1 GCA_023458315.1 Pseudomonadota bacterium | reverse complement strand
GACTATCTTGTATTGCTCGACGGACTGCCTCTGTCGTCGTGGCGCTGCCGTGTAGAACCTGGCCCATAGTGCCTCCTTCCACTCCGTGGACAAGAATGCACCATTAAATTCCGGGACTAAACACCTAGCGCAGTGAAAATGCGGAATCGTAGCCTTTCGGGCACCATCCACGCCCCCGAACCATAATGAAAACAGCGCATTGACGATGCAGTTGCATTGCAGCGGCATGCATTTCTTCAGCGTGAAAAAATTCTGCTTTTGCCTCGGCCGGTTGGAGCCATGTCACCGGTATGGACGATGACTGCGAGGCAATTCGAATGACACAAGAGGACGACGTTCTGCTCACCGTCGCCGAGGTCGCGGCGCTTGTGCGTCGGTGCGAAAAGACGGTGCGGCGCCGCATCCAAAGCGGCGACTTGCCGGCGATGCTGGAGGGGCAGCGCTACCTCATCAGCACCAGCGATCTGGGGGCCTATCTAGCCGCCCTGCGCGCCGACGGCGATGACGGATCCGATGTCCCGCCCGGTCCCCGTCAGTCCTGATCTGTCCCCAGGAAAATCAGGGGGTTCCGGCGTCCGGGGAGAACGGGGCCTCTCATTCCGGATTTGAATGGGCGGCCCCGTTTTCACCCCGTTCCCCCCAAGTCTCTCCGCGTTCCCCGTTGTCCCCTTCTGTCCTCCCCGCCATCTCACCCCGACGCTCATCGTGATGGGCTCCAACCGGTGTGAGCCCACCACGATGAGCCGTTGACTATGACCACCACACTTGCCGATCTCGACACGCACCTGCTGGCGTTTCCCGACGCCCTGCCGCCCCATGGTGTCCACGCCGCCCGCAAGGCGCTGGCCAGGTTGGCCCAGGCCGTCGGCCGGCCCGCGACGGCGGTTTTGCTGGAGGGCGCCCTCAGCGACCATGCCGCCCTGAAAGCCGATTTGGGCAAATGCTGGTACGACGAACATGCGGCGCTGGAGCGCCTGCTCGAGCTGCCGCGCCTGCCCGCCGACCTGATCGCCCACATCCGCACCGGCACCGCCACCATGGCCGACGCCAAGGGACTGGTGGCGATGCAGGAGTGGGGTGATGAGCGGGTGCGTATACGCGCGATGTGCCGGATTATCGCCGGGATAAGGTGCGTTCCCTTCCCATCGGGGACGGGCAGGCGGTTACTGGCAGCAAGCTCCGGGAAATGTAACCGGCCAGCCGGGCGACATGCGGCACCTTCGTTTCGGAATGGGGATGGGCATCAAGGAATGAGGCTCCAGAAGGACGCCTTCCTTGCATGCTCCCGGCGTAGCTTGGCGGCATAAACGTCGTGCGTCTCGAAGGCCCCGAAATCGTGGACGGCCGACGACAGGCTGGAGCATTCCAGGAAATGGCGGGCAGTGTGCTTGTACCGGCTCGATCGGCTGTGCGTCAGGGCGAAGTCGATCAGCGCCCGCAGCACCAACGTCGCGGCAAGCGGATGCTTGGCCGCAAGCGTATCGGCCGCCCGGGGCAGAAACTCGTACTGGTCCCCGTCCAGTTCCGCCGCGCGCTGGATCACGAGGTTGGCGGCTCGATCCAGGGCGGGCCAGGAGACGAGGAAGAACAACGCCTGCATCAGGTTCCGCGAGCGTTGGGCATAGTCGAGCGCCCTTTCCTCGGCCTCGACATCGTCGAAATCCGGCAGCCGCTTCAGATACGCGCGAAGATGGTCCGTCGACAGGGAACGCTCGAAACAGCCCCAACGCGCGGTCTGAGCCTCCTCGGGGCGTCCGAGGGCGTCAAGGACTTCAATCCGCGCATCCTCCCATGCGAAGTCCGGCCAGTCCCAGCCCTTGGATTTGCGAGGCTCGGCCGCATCGATAAAGGCCAGCGCCTCTTCGGCCCGCCCCGCCGCCAGGAGCCGCGTCCCGATCTCGGCGGCGGTCTTGGGAACCTTGCGGGTCTTTTCATCGTACTGGCCGATGAAGGAATCCACATCACCCTGGGCATCGGCGATGTCCTTCATCGCCAAGCTGACGGTGCTCAGCCGGGAGCGTTCGGCGATCTCGTCAGCGTAGATCGTTCCACCGGATACCCAGCTGACAGCTCGCCGATCCTTGTCGGGCGGCCTTTTCACCGGCTGATTGGACAACGCGATCATGCGCTGCTTCAGGTGCTCCAGGCCGCTCGGGCCGAGCGCGGGAGCGGCGATGCCGATCAGGTCATCGTATTGGCCGTAATCGTTCACGACCAGGGCGTCGTAAACCCGATTGGCAAAAATGATCGGATCGACCTTGGCCTGGACGGCGAGGTCGCCAATGTTCTGGCAGGCGTCATGGAACACGTCAATGATGGTGCCGCTGCCGTCGTCGCTGCGTTCGAAAATGGACGTGGCCAGGGCCATGAACCGCCAGAGGAGTTCGAGCGCCTCTCTGGAATCCGCCTTCGCCACCTTCTCGACAATGGCCTGCCGCTGGGTTTCAAGGTCGCCGGCAATGGCCCGGACACTGCGCCAGTCGATGAACGACTGTGAGCGGGCGATCGAGGTCAGCCGCTTGCGGACCTCCTTGGCCAGATCGCCAGGGCTCTGGGTGCCGACCAGTTCCATCCGCAGGCGGCGCTTCGCCGCCGCATCCCCCGTGCTGATCTCGATCAGAAGTTCGGCCAGGCGCTCGGCCCCCAGGGCCTCCAGGTTCTTGGCGTTGAGGGTTGTCTTCGAGGCCACTGCACACACCCTTCGCGGTCGATCATCCTTTCAGAATAGCAAGCACAGCCGGGCTCCCAAACCCACTTGCGATGGCGTGGCAATTGCCGATAGGCCGTAAACCCAATCCATAGGCGATCGGCTATAGATTGACTTTATTGCCGTCCGGCTATAAATTGGGCCTATCGTCGAACGGCGATAATTGTGAGGGAGTCTCATGCTGATCAAGACACCCGCTGATATCGGCGCACTGATCAAGGACGCGCGGCTCAAGGCTGGCCTGTCGCAGCACGACCTGGCCCAGATGCTAAAGACCTCCCAGGGGTGGGTTTCCGAGATCGAGCGCGGGAAATCCACGGCGGAACTGGGCATGGTGCTGAAGGCGATCAATGCCCTCGGCATCAACCTCGACTCGCGCCCGGCAGACGGCCCGCGCAACACGTCCAGGCCGCGTGTCGGCATTGCTGCCGTCCTTGACCGCACGAAGGGTTCTGTCCAGTGAATAAAATCCTCCATGTGCTGGTTGCCGATGTGAAGGTCGGCGAGGTGACGCAGGACGACAACGGTCGGCTCAGCTTCGAGTACGACGCCGCCTACCAGAATGGGAACGAGCAGATTCCGCTGTCCCTCTCGATGCCTTTGGCGTTGCAGAAGCACGGCGACAAGACCATCAGCCCCTGGATGTGGAACCTGCTGCCCGACAACGAGCAAACCCTGGATCGATGGGGAAAGCGGTTCAACTGCTCTCCCCGCAGCGCCTTCTCCCTGCTGCAGGGCGTCGGCGAAGACTGCGCCGGCGCTGTCCAGTTCCTGACCGACGACAAACTCGGTACCCCGGTCCATTCCGATCAGATCACCTGGCTGAGCGAAGCAGACGTCGGAACCCGCCTGAGGGAACTGCGCGACGACATCGCCGCCGGCCGTCGCCGCAGTGATCACGGCCAGTTCAGCTTGGCTGGCGCCCAGGCCAAGACGGCCTTCCACCGCGATCCGGTCTCCGGTCGCTGGGGTGTGCCGGAAGGGCGCATCCCCACCACCCACATCCTCAAGCCGCCGACTCCGGAATTCAAAGGGCACACCGAGAACGAGCATTTCTGCCTGCGTCTGGCCCAGGCTGCCGGACTGCATGCCGCGAACAGCTCGGTGCTCGAATTCGATGGCGAGAAGGCTATCGTGGTGGAACGCTACGACCGCGTCGCCGTCGATGGAGAGGTCTACCGTATCCATCAGGAGGATATGTGCCAGGCCCTCAAAGTGGACCCGCGCAATAAGTACGAGAACCAGGGCGGCCCCGGTCTCACCAGGATCATGAAGGAGGTTCTCAGCCGGTCTGACGAATCAGACCTGGACCGCGAGCGTTTCATGTCGGCGGTCCTCTACAACTACCTGATCGCCGGCACCGACGCCCATGCCAAGAATTACTCCATGCTGCTCGATTACGGCAACGTCGCCCGGCTGGCTCCGCTCTATGACATCGCCAGCATCCTGCCGCATCTCGGTGAAGGCCAAGTGGACGCCGAATTGCGCGACATCAAGCTGGCGATGAAGGTGTCGGACAGATACCTCATGTCCGACATCCTGCCGCGCCACTGGGAGGCGGCGGCCAAGAGCGCCGACTTCTCTGCGGACACCACACTGGTGCTGTTGCGCCACCATATCCATCAACTGCCCGACCTGCTCGTGCATGTTGCCGACCAATGCCGCCAGGAGGGCCTTGATCACCCCGTTATCGGCAAGATGGTGGATCTGATCGGCACGCGCCTCGACGGTCTGCGGCGGGTCTACGGCGCCGAGGCAAGGCCATAAGGCGGGGTGCTGGGATGGGGTGCCGCATCGCCTGTTAGGCCTGCTTCCCGGGCAGATGGTCCGCCAGCGAGTCTATCCCTCTCACCACCGCTTCAGCGGCATTGCGGGCACCCAACTTCGCCTTGAGTGATTCGATGTGCTTCTCGACGGTTTTCGGTGAAAGCCCCAATTCCTCAGCCGCACGTTTCCACGGCCGGCCGGAGGCCAGCAGACCGAGGCACTGACGTTCGCGTGGAGACAGGAGTGGCGGCGGTGATGAGTTCGCTGCGGGTGGTTTGATGCCGTCAAGCAGCAGGGCACCTTTGGCCACGGCCTCGGCCACATTTCGGGCGCCGAGTTTGCTTTTTACCCGCTCGACGCAATGTTGCACGGTCTTGGTCGCCAGACTGGTTTCCGCCGCGATCATCTTCGCCGAGTGCCCGGCCATCAGGTGGTGCAGACATTCGCGCTCTCGCGGCGACAGCTTGGGAAGGGGCGCGGTCCGGACATCTTCCACCACAAGCAACACCCGCTTTTTTGTGGTTGCGAATTGTCGTTGAGGACCATGCGCCGCCGCCGCACCCTGGCGTCCGACACCCTTTCTTTCCCTACGGGTTCCGCATGCGCATCGCCGTCAGCAGCCAGAACTGGCAGACCGTCACCGCCCATCCCGGCAAATCCACCCGCTTCCTGGTGTTCGAAACCGACGCCCAGGGGCGGCCGCGCGCCGCCGGGCGCCTGGAATTCGACAGCGCCCATCTGCTGCGCTGCGCCGCCCTGACCGACGGCCACCCGCTGTTCGACATGGACGTCATCCTGTCGGCCAGCGCCGGGCCGGAACTGATCCACCATCTGCTGCAACGGGGCGTCCATCTGCTGGCGACCCCGGAAAAATGTCCCGAGGCGGCCGTCGACACCTTTCTGCGCAACCTTTAGTCGCCATTTTCCCTGATCATGACGCAAGCCATTCCCGCCCGGTGCCGCTATAGTGGCGCCGGGAGAGAGAGGGGGCGGCGTCTTGCGCGCTTGCACCGCTGTCATAAAACTGTCACAAACACGCCCTTCGGGCGGCACACGCCCCGGGTAGAAGTGGATGCATGGCTAAGGGAAGCGCCAAGAAGCCGCTGGTTCAATACGCGGCCCTGCCGTATCGCGTCGAGGACGGCCACCCCATGGTCCTGCTGGTGACAAGCCGCGAGACCAAACGGTGGATTCTGCCCAAGGGCCAGCCGGAACGGAAATTGTCGCCCCATCAGGTGGCCGAGGCCGAAGCCTATGAAGAGGCCGGGCTGGTCGGTACCGTGTTCAAATCCGCCTTCGCCCGCTACGACACCGTCAAACGCCTGAAAAGCGGCCGCGAAGTGCCGTGCGTGATGCAGGTCTATCTGCTGGAAGTGGCGCACGAGCTGGATTCGTGGCCGGAAAAGGGCCAGCGCGAGCGCCGCTGGATGACCCCCGGCGAAGCCGCCATGATGGTCACGGAACCCGGTCTGGCCCAGATCCTGATGAATTTCGGCGGCCGCTTCGACTGATCCCCTGCCCTGCATGCGACAGGGGAGACGCGGCCCCATCCCCTGTGATATATGACGGTCGCGTTACAGTCGATGGGGTTTCCATGGCCTTGAAGTTCATCCGCGCCCTCATGCCGAAAGAAGAGGGTTTCGTCGAAAAGTTCGCCGCCCACGCCGAACAGTTGGTCGCCGCGTCCGGCGCGCTGATCGCCATGATGCAGGCGGCGCCCCAGGACCGCGAGGCCCGTTTCGATGACGTCCGCGCCATCGAGAAGAAGGCCGACACCATCGCCCGCGACACGCTGATGGCGCTGCACCGCGCCTTCATCACGCCGTTCGACCGTTCCGACATCCATGCCCTGATCACCGCCCAGGACGACACCGTCGATCTGATCGAGGACGTGGGGCAGCACGCCCTGCTGTACCGCATCGAAGCCTTCAGCCCGCGCATGGTCGAACTGGCCCGGCTGATCCAGGACGGCGCCAGGATGCTGGCCGAGGCCATCCCGCTGCTGGCCGACGTCAACAAGAACGTCGTCCGCATCACCCAATTGTGCGAGAAGATCGGCGCCATCGAAAGCGAGGCCGACCGTGTCCTGCACCAGGGCCTGTCCGATCTGATCGCCGAACAGCCGACCACCATCGCCTTCCTGGGCGCCAAGGAAGTCTATGAGATGCTGGAGGCCGTGACCGACCGCTGCGACGATGTCGCGGATCTGATCGAAGGCATCGTCCTGGACCACGTATAGGCCATCGCTCCATGGACGCCGTCGTTCTTTCCATCCCCGCTTTGGTCGCCATCATCCTGGTGGCACTGGCCTTTGATTTCATCAACGGCCTGCACGACGCGGCCAATTCCATCGCCACCGTGGTTTCGACCCGGGTGCTGCCGCCGTCCTGGGCGGTGGCCTGGGCCGCCTTCTTCAACTTCATCGCCTTCCTGTTCTTCGGCCTGCATGTGGCCAAGACCATCGGCACCGGCATCGTTCAGCCGTCCGTCATCGACCCCTACGTCATCCTGGCGGCATTGATGGGGGCCATCGGCTGGAACCTGTTCACCTGGTGGCTGGGCTTTCCGTCGTCGTCGTCACACGCCCTGATCGGCGGTCTGGCGGGCGGCGGCATCGCCAAGGCCGGGCTGGACGGCCTGGCCACCCAGGGTTTCGTCAAGACCAGCCTGGCCATCGTCGGTTCGCCCGTCACCGGCTTCGTCCTGGCCATCCTGATGATGGCGGCATTGTCCTGGGCATTGCGGCGGGCGACACCGTTCCTGGTGGACCGCGGTTTCCGCCACATGCAATTGGTGTCGGCGGCGCTGTATTCCCTGGGCCATGGCGGCAACGACGCCCAGAAGACCATGGGCATCATCGCCGTGCTGCTGTACAGCCAGGGCCATCTGGGCGGCGAATTTTACGTCCCCTTCTGGGTCATCATCACGTCGCAATTGGCCATGGGCCTGGGCACGCTGATGGGCGGCTGGCGCATCGTCAAGACCATGGGGTCCAAGATCACCGACCTGAAGCCGTTCCAGGGCTTCTGCGCCGAGACGGCGGGCGCCGTCACCCTGTTCGGCGCCACCTATCTGGGTATCCCGGTGTCCACCACCCACACCATCACCGGCGCCATCGTCGGCGTCGGCTCGGCCCGCCGCGCCTCGGCGGTGCGCTGGGGGCTGGCGGCCAACATCGTCTGGGCCTGGGTGTTCACCATCCCCGCCGCCGGACTGATCGGCTGGCTCAGTTACGAGCTTCTGCTGCTGCTGCATTGAACGTCAAACGGCCCGGGACACTGTCCCGGGCCGTTTTTCCTTGCGACGCGCCTACATGCGGCTGACGGCGCTGGCCACGGCGGCCAGGGCGGCCATGGTCACGGACGGGTCCTTGGCGGCGCCGTGCACCACGCCGTACTTGCCGTCCACCGCCACGTAACAGGCGGCCTGCGCCTCGGACCCCTGGCCGACCGCGTGCTCGTGATAGCCGCGCACCTTGGCCTTGATGCCCAGATCCTTTTCCAAGGCATGGACGAAGGCGTCCACCGGACCGGCGCCACTGCCGGTGATGGTCCGCTCCTGTCCCTGCCAGCGCACGGTGGCGGTCAGCGAGCGGGCGCCCTTGCCCGCCGGGACGGTGGAATAATCCACCACTTCCAGCGCGCCGGGGGTGAAATAGGTGCGCTCGAAGAACACATAGATTTCATCGGCCGACAGTTCGCGGCCCTCGCGGTCGGCCACCTGCTGCACCACGCGGGCGAATTCCGACTGCATGGCCTTGGGCAATTCCAGGCCGTGGTCGCGTTCCAGCACATAGGCGACGCCGCCCTTGCCCGACTGGCTGTTGATGCGGATCACCGCTTCGTAGGTGCGGCCGACATCCGCCGGATCGATGGGCAGATAGGGCACTTCCCAGGTTTCGTCATTGGCCGTCTTGCGGGCGGCGAAGCCCTTCTTGATGGCGTCCTGATGCGAGCCCGAGAAGGCGGTGTAGACCAACTCGCCCGCATAGGGGTGGCGCTGGTGCACCGGCAGGCCGGTGCATTCCTCGGCCACCTGGCGGATGTCATCGATGTTCGACAGATCCAGGCCGGGATTGACGCCCTGGGTGAACAGATTCAAGGCCAGGGTGCAGACGTCCACGTTGCCGGTGCGCTCGCCATTGCCGAACAGCGTGCCCTCGACCCGGTCGGCGCCCGCCATCACCGCCAGTTCGGCCGCCGCCACGCCGGTGCCGCGGTCGTTGTGCGGATGCACCGACAGGATCAGGTTCTCGCGGCCCTTCACCGTGCGGCAGAACCACTCGATGACGTCGGCATAGACGTTGGGGGTGCTCATCTCCACCGTGGCGGGCAGGTTGACGATCATCTTGCGGCCGGGCGCGGCCCCCCATTCCTGGGCCACCGCCTCGACGATCTCGACGGCGAAATCGGGCTCGGTGCCGGTGAAGCTTTCCGGGCTGTACTGGAAGACGATCTCGCCGTCCTTGCGCGCCGCCGACAATTCGCGCACCAGGCGCACGCCGCCCAGGGCCAGATCGATGCAGCCCTGGCGGTCGAAGCCGAACACCACCCGGCGCTGAACTTCCGAGGTCGAGTTGTACAGGTGCACCACCACCTTCCTGGCGCCTTCCAGCGCCTCGAACGAGCGGCGGATCAGATCCTCGCGCGATTGGGTCAGGATCTGGATGGTGACGTCGTCGGGGATGTGCTTGCCGTCGATCAGATGGCGGATGAAGTCGAAATCGGTCTGCGAGGCGGCGGGGAAGCCCACCTCGATCTCCTTGAAGCCCATGCGCACCAGGGTGTTCCACAGGCGCATCTTGCGCTCGGTGTCCATGGGGTCGATCAGCGCCTGATTGCCATCGCGCAGATCGACGCTGCACCAGATGGGCGGCTTCTCGATCACCGCGTCGGGCCAACGGCGGTCGGTCAACTTGATGGCGGGGTAGGGGCGGTACTTGGAAGAGGCTTCGGTCTTCATGGCCGGAATTCCTTGGCGAAAGTCGTCTGCGATTGCGATGGAGGATGCGCGGCCAGATCACGGCCACCGGGCGCCCGCGCGGGCGAGTTCAGCCCCGGCGACCGCCGCTTAGTCGCAGCAGAGACGCTTCCGCGAAGACCTGGGGCTTGCGGCCAATGACGACAATGGAAGCGTGGGGAGACATGACACCAGACCTCAAGAAACCCGAATACGACTGCGAACGCGACAATCCCGGCGTCGAATTACGACACCGGGCCGGTAAGCAGCAGCAGGGCGAAGGTCTTGGTCATCATGGAAAGAACGATGACAGAAGCCCTCCCCCCTCGTCAACCGTCACGTCACACCCTATCTTGGGGGCGGAACAGAACCGGGAGAACCTCCATGATCGACCTCTACACCTGGGGCACCCCCAACGGACGCAAGGTTTCCATCATGCTGGAGGAAACCGGCCTGCCCTATACGGTGCACCCCATCGACATCATGAAGGGCGACCAGTTCACCCCCGAATACGTCGCCATCAATCCCAATTCCAAGATCCCCGCCATCGTCGACCAGGACGGCCCCGGCGGCGCGCCCATCAGCGTGTTCGAATCCGGCGCCATCCTGATCTATCTGGCGGAAAAGACCGGCCGTTTCCTGCCCGCCGACCCGGCCGGGCGCTACGCCGTCCTGCAATGGCTGATGTTCCAGATGGGCGGCTTCGGCCCCATGCTGGGCCAGGCCCACCATTTCCGCCGCTTCGCCCCGGAACAGATCCCCTATGCCATCGACCGCTACAGCAAGGAAACCCGGCGCCTGTACGGCGTGCTGGACGCGCGGCTGGCCCAAGTCGAGTACGTGGCGGGCGATTATTCCATCGCCGACATGGCGCTTTATCCCTGGACACAACGCGCCGACTGGCAAGGCATCGACATCGCCGCCGACTTCCCCAACGTCAAACGCTGGGCCGATTCCCTGGCCGCCCGCCCCGCCGTGCAAAAAGGCATGCTTGTTCCGGGTTGACGCCCGCGACGCTCTCCGCTAGAAACGCCTCTCCAAGCCACGGACCAACCGTGACACGGTCCCTGCGGAGGGATGGGTGAGTGGCTTAAACCAGCAGTTTGCTAAACTGTCGTGGGGTGTCAAACCCCACCGGGGGTTCGAATCCCCCTCCCTCCGCCACCCTTTCAAATCAATGACTTAGAGCCACAGACGGTAACAGACGATACCGTCTGATCCCTTTTACCTTGCTACAATAGTGCTACAAGGACGCGGCACCGTAGCACGTCAGGCCCGTGGAGGCCGTGGCCCGAACCGCCGCAAGAACGCCTCCACCGCCAATCCCAGAGCATAAGTGCCCCCGTCTTGCCGGGTGCGGACCTCCATCTTTGCAAGATGCTTGATCACATCGTGGGCGGCGACAAAGACCACGTCGCCCTGATCCACCCCATGAACGGCTATCCCCTCTGCCAGCAGAAAGCGCGCCGCCACCGAGACGGTACAGCGCATTTCGGCGGCAACCCGTTCGATGGCCTCCCGTTGCGATAGATCCACCCGGACATTGATTCGTCCGTCACGCCGCTTTGCCATACCCCCTCCGAAAGCCGCCCCAGGCAGGCACCCCAGCCAGTTTGTGCCCCATTTGTAGTACAAACTGCGTATCCTGCCTTGCCCAGCACGCCAAGAACGCCGCGCCGCCCAAAGCGTTAGCTTCGGAGCGAACCCGCGACGCCCGTCACAAACCAATCCCGCGACCTTGCGAGGCCGTCACGCCGCCCCGCACGCCCCGTCACCGCCCTCATGGCCGCTGTCACAGCCCGCAAAAAGGCCGTCACAGCCCAGAAGCGCCATCAGACGGAGGGCAGCACCCACGTAGCCCGCCGACCTTGCCCCCTCGTCCGGCAGAACCACCGGCAGGCCGTGCACCGGTCCCTCGACCGCCATCACCCCGTGAACCGGGCAATGCGCTGGCCCCATGGCCTCCAGCCATTTACGGGTGGTCCGCGCCACATAGCCGCATCGGGGACAGCAAAGCTTGATGTTGCGGTTATAGTCGGGCCTGCCGCGCTTATTCATGGCCGTCTCCCGCCCCGCGAAGCGTCACGAGGCGCAGCACCGCCGCCACACCCGCAAGCCCTTCCATCTCGACACGATCCAGCAAAGTGGCGCGCAGCCCGTGCCGCACGACCGCGCGCCATTGCGCGGCAGACAACCGGGCCACCTCGGACGCCGCTTCGTCGGTCGTATCCGCAGCCTCTTGATCGGACACCTCGCCGATTCCGGCCTGCGCCTTCAATCCGCGCGACCACACCAATTGCCGCCGCCCCTTGGTGGCTGCGGCGTATTCGTGCCAGAGGGCCATTGCCTGCCGGGACGAGAAAAGCGGGTCGCGCACCACCCCACCGGCAACAGCCAACAACTGCCAGGGCGTTCGTCCCTTGTTGGCGCGGGCGCCTTCCTTGGCTTGCGAAAAAGTCAGTTCCTCGGCCACGCCCCACTTGCTGATGTAATCCCCGGCGCCCGCATGCCCGCGTATATCGAAACCATGATCGTTGCACTCCAGCCCCTCTTTCTGGAGACACCTCTCCCAAACCCCGCGAAGCCCGCCGAGCAATCCAAGGGCGGCCCGCTCGTCCTGCGCCTTCACCAACAGGATGGTATGCGTATGCGGATGAAAGCCGTTGGCGCCCGCCGGGCATTCCGTGGCGGTGACATGGCCCTGAAGGAAGGGCTTCAACGCCCGCCATTCCCGCGACTGATAGAATCGCTTGGTTGCCGCCCGCGACGCCCGGAACAGCCAGTCCAGCGCCATGTGCCGGTGATGGCGCACCGTGCGGGTCATCATGACCACCTGCAAGCCCCGGCCCCTGGCCCACGCAAGAAGCTGGTTCAGCTCCCCCCGGCG
Source organism: Pseudomonadota bacterium (assembly GCA_023458315.1). Taxonomy (GTDB): domain Bacteria; phylum Pseudomonadota; class Alphaproteobacteria; order Rhodospirillales; family Magnetospirillaceae; genus Magnetospirillum. The sequence goes on along the minus strand of JAEXAH010000105.1, from coordinate 6,413 downwards.
CTGCGCGGCAATGCGGCGCCCACAACAGGGACACAGCCAGACCGAGGCGCAGGTTTGCAAACCGACAGCAAAGGCGTGACCGTCACGAAGCCGGATAGAGACAGCGGACCCATTGGGGCGGCGCCCACAGCCGGAAACGCGATCCCGAGGCATCAACGCCGCGACGACATCTTGCAGAGCAGACAATCTTTTCCGCACGCTGCGCCGCTGGTCGCCCTCCCGACACCCGATGTCAACCGATCCCGCCATAGTTCCAAGGGCGCCGCTGGCGCCGGGCCGAGGGGTTCCCCTCGGGCTCTCCCGCTCGCCGCGTGGCAGGGGTGCGGGTGAAGCTTCTTCACCCGCACCCCATGGCTGAGCGTTGGAGGAACGGGGGACGTCAAGGGCTTCGAAACACTCGCCCCGCCGATCCGCCCGCCCGACGGCGAGCGGGGCGGGACGGCGTTCCGGTCCCTTGACGACGGACGGGACAAAGCAAACGGCAACAGGAGAAACGGCTTCCATGGCAAACCTCGTAAACGAGGCCGCCACCGGCAAAGCGGGAGCGTTCAGAGGCTGGGGAGCTTCCCTTGTCCTCTGGTCGTCAGGCGCCTAGATTGTGTGATGCGAGATGCAATCCAGGCCGTCAGCTTTACCGGATGGCGGCCAGTTGCGTTTTTGTGGAGGCCGACAGCTGCAACTGTCGGCCTTTTCCGTTCCAGGGGATGGAACGCCCGCGCAGCCGCCGATCAGTTGGGCGGCCCACGGTTATGCGGCTCTGCGGGCATCAACGCTGCTTAGGCGGACGGCCACGGCGGGACTTGGCCGCGATGTCGTCACCGCCTTGCGTCTCGGTAAATTGAGCCAGCCAAGCGCAAACCGCCTCTCGATCCCAGATTAGCGTTTTTGTACCCGGCAGACGTATCGCAGGCGGAACCGCACAAGGGTTCCGAACACGATCATTCAAAATGGTCGTTGGCGACCGTTTAAGCATGGCCGCCAACTCGTCAAGCGAGAGATAAACAGTGCTGGAGCCGCCGGACACCGCACCCTCCCCGATATCACATGAAAACAATAGATACCAGTTACCACCCAATCACACCGAATATCAATCAAATGAATTAGTGCAATTCATTTTTCCATTATTTCCACTTTTTCCAACTTTTCCACTTTTTCCACTTTTTCCATTTTTACACAAACCCGCACAGCCCCACTTCTTGACAGCATTGCGGCAATGCCGCACCATTCCCATATGGGAAGCAAGCGCATCACCGTCGTTGAAACCTCGATCTTCACCCGGCGGGTTGAGAAGTTGCTGAGCGCCGAGGAGCGCGAGGCGTTGGTGGATTATCTGGCCGCCAATCCCGAGGCGGGCGACGTGATGGAGGAGCTGGGCGGCATCCGCAAGGTGCGGTTCGCCGCCAAGGGCCGGGGCAAGTCGGGCGGTGTGCGGGTGATCTATTTCTTCCACACCGAGAACACGCCGCTTTACGCGCTGACGGTCTACGCGAAGAACGAGAAGGCCGATCTGAGCGGGGAAGACCGCAAGGCGATGCGGGCGGTCGTGGAGGCCATCAAGGCCAATTGGAAGCACAGGAGGTAGGAATGGGCGAATTCGCCAACGAACTGCTGGAATCGCTGGGCGAGGCCCTGGCCCACGCCAAGGGCGAACGGAAAGACCTCGTGACCCACGAAGTCGCCATCCCCGACGACGTGGACGTTGAAGCCATCCGCAAGGACATGGGCCTCACCCGCACCGCCTTTTGCCGCCGCTTCGGCCTGGACGTGCGAGCGGTGCAGGATTGGGAGCAGAAGCGGCGTCGGCCAGATCGGGCAGCACGGGCTTATCTGATGGTGATTGCCAGAAACCCGGCGGCCGTGGATGCTGCCCTACATACAACATAAGGACGTCAGAACGCTCTACAAACTCACATAACTAGGCGAGTCTCAAGGATGCATCAAGAAGCCTCCCAGTGGAAATACGTATCTGCGAATTAGCCTTCGACCTAAACACCAAATCTTTAATTGTTGTGTGCAGAAGGCAAACTAAAAAAGCGCACACTTCGCAAAATTCAACCAACTCATCCACGGCATCAACAGAAAAAACATCCGAAATGTCGCCACGCCAGCGCCTGATTGCAGCAAAAATTCGATCATTGTCGCACGTAGAACTGTCGTATGGAAACCACGCGCCATATTCATGAGAGTAATTCACCAAATTTCTCACCCTCGTTAACCAAATAACACCACCTCTTTTTTTAATTTTGCGATTAAACACATCAACAAATTGCAATAAACTCTGCGCCGCCTCCTGATCAACAGACCCTTCAAGGGCATCGGTAGTCATGCTCCTGAGAAATTCAGGAAGTAGCGACCATGCCGCCTCATGCGACCCACCTTTTTTATTGGCAATAATATCGCAAGATATCTCGGGACTGCTCCCATAAGCTTTCAACAAGTACAACCCAGACTCTATACCACCATCAACACCAAACACCACCTTCAAATCCTTTTCCAAACGAACACAATTTTCTTTCGTCAGCCTCGAACACGCCCACCCCCTCAGACGCATCAGAGAATGAAATGCAAAAAAAGCTGCATAGTAGGCCCTAATTAAAAGCCACCCAGTCGACCGAGGAAACTCTGGGCGGGTTGCCTCCACGACTAAACTTTCAAAGGAAGCCGACGAAAAGCGCCCAGCCTCGCTAACAAAGAGTTCTGGTATATTCTTCTGATTAGGGACATATATTTTGAAGTGACCATCCGTCGGCTGCGTATGCAAATGCGCATTCCGACTGCGCAAAAACCGGTCAACGGTAATCCGACCGGTCGCACCACCGCCACTGATTCCCGGCAACCAAATGGTCCTCAGAGCATCTTTCGTAGCCATGATCAGATACTAAAATCTTTTCTAATCAATTTTGAGAACATTGACGACAACTCGTTAGCATTCCCGAAGTATTTCTCGATCTTGGCACCAGTTGTCTTTTCATGAATTGGCGTAAGTATCGAGAAAAACTTATTTTTTGTAAAAGATTTACCGTGTTGAGCCGCATATATTCTTGCAATTTCCGGAAAAAGACCCATTATCGCCTTAAACACAGACGGCGACGTCATCTTCTCCAAGACATCAAGACGTTCAAGAACATCTCCAAATGCTGACAAATAAGCATTTGTAACAGAAAAGATATGCGCCGCATCCGGCGAGCTAAACACCGGAAGAACCGGTTTAAATGCAAGATTAAATGTTACGCGAGATATCTTGCTTTTCTGACGAGATGCAGGCGTCATCAGCCCCAGAAGAGTACTGGACGGATCCTCAGCGAAAAGATCGAATACCTCTCGCAAGAGGGCCTCTCGGTCGTCCTCACGCTCAGCTAACTGCTTAATATCCAACAGCAGCTCGTTCGGAACCTGCCGCTGCTTGGTGTTGATATCGATAAACAAACGAGCCTCCTCCATCGGAGTGAGGCCACTATAAATTACGACAGGCACCCGGAGCGCGGTTTCAGCAAGAGAAAAACCGTAGACACGGTGCTGCCCATCAAGAACCAAAAATGATTTAGACTTGAAATTGAACTCTACAGTCTTTCCACCACCAATAAGCTTCAACTCCGCATCAGGTTGAGCAGAGAGTATTACAGAACCAGGAATAGTGCCTGCGCCACTATCAATGTACTGCGCAATATCAGCTGCGCGTTTTTTATCAAGGACACGCTGAAATCCTGCATCCCTATCTTCGTCACGGGTGGTGACATAGCAGCAATTAGCCAGGACATCTGTAGGCATGGTAAGGCTATAGAACTGCTTACCTGCCTGCTGAATTAGCGACACAGAGTAACGAATGCGATCGCCGATCACAGGTTGCTTTCCACTTTTTGTCGGACCAGAGATTGACATCATTCCTCGCTCAGTAGCACCTGCGCACTTCCAGCTATTAGAAGAAAGAACGCTCAAAAATCAATTACATATTGCATTGGATGAGCCCCCGTCGACATACCCACAGCAAAGCAGCGGCGCCATCTCCAAGCAAAACTCCCAGCATCACCCCAATTTTTTCGCCACTTCAGACACTTTCGCATTCACATACCGCAACAGCACCTGCGCCGTCCGGTGCCCAGATTGCTCCGCCAATTCACCGATGGTCAGCCCCTTCTCCGCCATCCGGGACAGCCCCTCATGGCGAAGATCATGGAAGTGCAGCCCCCTCACCCCCGCCGCCTTCCGAGCTTTCCGCCAACGGTAATCCACCTGATTGCTGTCCAGCGTGAACAGGCGCCGGTCCTTGTCGGCGTCCTTGGGCAGATTGGCGAGCTGGGTGTCCAGCGTCGCCCCCGCGCGGCTGGTCAGCACCACCTTGCGCGGGTGGCCGTTCTTGGAATCGGGGCGTTCGATATAACGGCCACCTCTGGTGCGCTTGACCTGGCCGACGCGGACGTCCAGCAGTTCGGACAGACGCATGCCGGTGTCGAGGGCCAGGACGCAGATCAGCGCCATTTCCTCGCCATCGGTTCCGGCGCGCACGGCGGCCAGCATGCGCTCCTCCTCGCCCTTGCTGTCGTCGTGTTCGGCATCCTCCAGGCGGCGCTTGCGCGGCGCTGGCGGGTTGGGGAGGCGGACATGGGCGACGGGGTTTTCCAGTTCGGCCAGGCCCCAGCCGTCAAGCGAGGTGCGCTCGCTGGCGACTTGGTAGAGACCGGAGATCAGGAATACCTCGTTGCGGATGGTGCTGCTGGCCCGGCCTTCGGCCAGCCGACGGCCAATGTGGGCCTGGAGATCGTCGGGAGTCACCTCGGGCAACAGCTTCTTGGCGATGGGCTGGCGCTGCCACCACGCGACAAGGTTCCGCTCCTGGCGGTAGCCCTTCTTCTTTTCGCTCACGGTCCTGAGATAGTGGTCGAGGGCACGGCTCAGCGTCCAGCCGGTATGCGGCTGGGTATCGTCCACCTCGGGCTCGTCATCTTCAACGAAACCCCATTTCGGGCGCAGGTGGACGGGCACAAGGTCTTTGACTGGCCATGTACGGGCGTCGATACTGGCCTTGACCGCCGTCACCCAGCGACCGGCAAGCGTCTTGTTCTCGAAGGTTTGGGCGATGCTGACGCCCTTGTACCGAACCTGGGCCGTCACCCGACCATTACGGACCACACCAGCCATGCCGACACCGTGCTACAAAGATGCTACGAATTTTGTATCACGGCTCATTAGTTCAGGAAAGCCGCGACTTTTTGGCGCGTTGCTAAACTGTCGTAGGGTGTCAAACCCTACCGGGGGTTCGAATCCCCCTCCCTCCGCCACTTTTCTTACGGAATCAGTTCTCTGAATTGTGGCGAGCGTCTGGAACCCAGGCGTTCCGCGCCGTTGTCGCGCCTCAGTCGTTGACCGAGCGGATCGCCGGAGAGCGATTTTGCCGCCTGCCCCCTTTCTCTTCGCTGCGATATTCTCCGCTGGCTGTTGACTGCGAACCCGATGACGGTACTGGCCGCGAACGAGTCGGCGGATCAGCAGCAGCGGCCGGGTGTGATCGACACCATCAAGCAAGGTGTCGGCGCGGCCGGCGACATGTTGGGCAACTACCTGGACATGCGCGACGCGAACGTGAAGAATTCGGACAAGTACTTTCACTGCAAAGGGAACTGCGAGGCCACTCAGCGCGGCTCCGCTGGTGAAGCTACCGCCGAGGGAATCGGCAATCTCCGCGAATGGTGGGACCAGAATGTGAAGGGCTACCCCCCCGTCCGACAGTGAAGAGGACCAGAAGGCCAACCGTACTGGCCGAGCGGCCGGCAAGAAGGGCGGGCAATTCTGCGGAGCCGCATGCGGCCCGTATCGACCCAATGGCCTGCCCCCGAGGTACTGACGATGAAAAGGTGGTTCGCGTTCGCTGTTGTGGCTGTCGGGGCCTTTCTCGCCGGAATGTGGGTGTGTGGGTTCTTCGCCCAGGATGCCTGTCTTGATGCCGGCGGAAGTTGGGACCACCGGCGCGGCCTCTGTCTTGGTGTCGACGTCCAGGACGAGAGCAGTCGGTGATCAATCCGCATAGGGGGCCACCAGACCCCTATGCGGCCCGGAATGAGGTCCGTCAATCCCCCACCGTCCTCGATCACCATGCCCTTGTCGACCACGATGATGCGGGGTTACGGTGACAGTGCGCTAAACACCAAGATTATAACGCATTGATTCTAAACGAGAGAAGGTTGGCTGCCAGCCCACAACGCCCCGCCACTTTCCCCTCGGGGCTTGCGCCCCAACAAAAACAATCAGTTACGGGTGAGGCGACGAGCGCGCCCCACACATGTCGGCTAGATGTGGAGTCTCAGGAGGTTGCCCACTCGGTCTGAACCGAGGAAGCTGAAGTTGCGACACTTTGGCTTAATCAGGGGGACCGAATGGGCATCCACAAGAATGCCGTTCTAACGCCGACCGGTCGAGAG
>JAEXAH010000104.1 GCA_023458315.1 Pseudomonadota bacterium | reverse complement strand
ATAATCAAGGCGAAGGGGGATCGGTGCGGCCACTGCAAACCTCCAGCTGTTTGCCAGAGTGACTCACATTTGGCCGCTCATGGGAATCCCCGCCGTGAGTCGCCGTCAGCGCAGGCTGGTATAAGGGCGTGAAGAAGGTAATGAACGCCTTGCTGTTCGCCGACAAGCCTTTGACCCGATTCCCCGCCAACACCAAGACGCTGTTCCCGTCCCGGATGCCGTTTGCCCAGGTGGTCGAGAGCCTACGGCAAGCCCACGCCCCCGTCAGTCCTCTGTTCGGGTCAGGGATCGGCCATCAGGTCCAGTTCGTGGAAAGCGAAATCCTGGTGGATGTCCTGCTGGCCATGAAAGCGGAAGGGATCATCGGCCTTCCCGTCCATGACGCGGTGATCGTTGCCAGATCATCCATCCCCCAGGTCAGTAGGATCATGCTGGAGGTCTTCAAGACCCATACCGGGGTGGAGGGGATGGTATCGGAGGAAGGGGATTGATGGTGGTGGTCACTGTCCAATACAGCTTCACCCTTCTCCTTATGAGGGACTCGTAAGCCATGACCAGCCCCGAGACCAGACGCCGCCGCAAGCAAGAGGTCAAGGCCAGGGCGGCGGAACCCAATCACATGTTCGGATACTGCCGGGTCATGGGTTGCGGCAAACCTGCTCGCGCTGGCACCGATGACGGTCTGGATACCCGGTTCTGCCGATCCCACGCCGAGCATTACCAACGCCACGGCAGCCCGTTCAAGCAATCCTATACCGGCAAGGAACTGGCCCCGTATCGCCGGGCGGCGCTGAAGTGGCTGAACGCAAACGCCGAGCTGTTCTGGGTCAAGAACGCCATCGACCGGGTGCGGGGCTTGTACCAAAGCGCCGGTCCCTATATCGAAGCCTTCCGTCTGCGGGGCCTGTCACCCCAGGACCGGGCCAAGGCCCACTGGGCACGGATGCGCAAGGCCGAGATCGACCCCGCCCAGGTGGTCGCCGCGTGGCTGGCCGTCGAGATGATCATCGCCGACGATCCCCAGCCAGTAACCACGCCAGAGTTCCGCCGCGTCCAAGCCGCCAAGCTCGTCCACCGCATGGCCAGCGGCACCCATAAGCGATGGGAACGGGAAGTCCCCGATCCAAACTGGTCAGGACTTCGCACCAAGACGGTGGTCGAGGAAAAGCACTGGTATCCGCGCAGCCGGGGCCGGGTGCTGCGTCACATCGGCGAAGACATCGAACAGGCGGTGGAACTGCTGGCCCAGCATCATCTGGTCGAGATCAAGGCCTGCATGGCCGGAACAAAAGCAACAACCAGCCCATAGGGCTTGTGCTGTTGGCTGATCTGTGTTTGATCGTAGAGGTGGTGAACGCGACATTCTCTTAAGCGGTCGGTCGAAATGCAGTCGGTGAACTTCGAGATACTGCGCCAGCAGCGCCCGGCCTTGGCCGAACTTGGCGGCTTCGCCGAGCATTACCTGCACAGCGACCCGGCAAGTTCGCTCACCAAGCTGCGGATTTACGGCGAGCAGATCACCAAGGCCATCTATTGGGAATTGCGCCTGAAGCCGCCGGTTGATGCCACCTTCGACCGCTTGCTGGCCGAGCCGGATTTCAAGCAGGCGCTGCCCCGCGTCGTCCTCGACAAGCTTCATGTCCTGCGCAAGGAAGGCAACAAGGGCGCCCATGGCGGGCAAGTGGTTGCCGACCGGGTGCCGTGGGTGCTGGAAGAGGCCTTCGATCTGGCTAGGTGGTTTCTATGCCACTTTCTGGGCAGCAAGCCCGGCGACATCCCGCCTTTCAAGGCCATCCCCAAGCCTGCGGCCATCAAGCCGGAAACCGATGCCGCCCGCGAGGCGCTGGAAGCGCAGCTGGCCGCCCTGGTGGCCGAGCGCGACGCCCTGAAGCAGGCCTATGAGGCGCAGGCAATCAAGGCCGACACCCAGACCAAGGGGCAGCAGGCCGCCGACGCCCTGAAGTTCGACGAAGCCACCACCCGGCGCCGCATGATCGACGTGGCCCTGGCCGATGCCGGTTGGAAGGTGGGCGCCAAGGGACAGAACACCGACGAGGTCGGGCAAGAGGTCCCGCTTACCGGGCAGCCCACCGATACCGGCAATGGCTATGCCGATTACGTTCTGTGGGACGACGACCACAAGCCGCTGGCGGTGATCGAGGCCAAGAAGACCACTGTTAGCCCCGAGACCGGACGCAAGCAGGCCGAGCTTTACGCCAACGCCCTGGAAAAGCAGTACGGCCTGCGCCCCGCAATCTTCACCACCAACGGCTACGACATCTGGCTGTGGGACGACGCCGGGGGCTACCCGGAACGCAAGGTCTATGGCTTTTATTCCAAGGACAGCCTTCAGCATCTGGTCCGCTTCAAGCGGTTCGCCAAGGAACCGCTCAATACCCTGTCGGTGAACCCCGAGATCGCCGGGGGCAAGCGCCTGTATCAGGTCGAGACCATCAAGCGCGTCACCGAAGCCTTCGAGAACAAGCACACCAAGGCCCTGATCGTACAAGCCACCGGCACCGGCAAGACCCGTGTCGCCATCGCCTTGGTCGATCTGCTGAGCCGGGCCAAATGGGTCAAGCGGGTGCTGTTCCTGTGCGATCGCAACGAGCTGAGGAAGCAGGCCAAGAACGCCTTCACCGACCATTTGCCGGGCGAGCCCCTGGTGGTGGTCAAGGCCGCCACCGCCAAGGACCGTACCAAGCGCATCTATGTGGCCACCTATCCGTCGATGCTGAACGTGTTTCAGAGCTTCGACGTGGGCTTCTTCGACCTGATCATCGCCGACGAAAGCCACCGCTCGGTCTACAACGTCTATGGCGATCTGTTCCGCTATTTCGACGCCCTTCAGGTGGGGCTGACCGCCACCCCGGTCGAATTCATCTCGCGCAACACCTTCGGTCTGTTCGGCTGCAAGAACCAGGACCCCACGGCGGCCTATACCCTGGAGCGGGCCATCGGCGAGAAATGGCTGATCCCCTACGAGGTTTACAGCCACACCACCCAGTTCCTGCGCGACGGCATCAAGTACGACGAGCTGTCGGACGAACAGAAGCAGGAGATCGAGGACGATCCCGACAGCGTGGACCATGAGGCGGGCGAGATCAGCAACAAGGTGTTCAACAAGGATACCGAGCGCCAGATCATCCGCAACCTGATGGAAAACGGCATCCGCGACGCCACCGGCCAGCTTCCCGGCAAGTCGGTGATCTTCGCCCGCAGCCACGAACACGCGGTGTTGCTGGAAAAGCTGTTCAACGAGATGTACCCCCAGTACGGGGGCAAGTTCTGCCAGGTCATCGACAATTACAATCCCCGCGCCGAGGCGCTGATCGACGATTTCAAGGGCGAGGGAACCAATTTTGATCTGACCATCGCCATCTCGGTGGACATGCTCGACACCGGCATCGACGTGCCCGAGATCGTCAATCTGGTCTTCGCCAAGCCGGTGAAGTCCCGCGTCAAGTTCTGGCAGATGATCGGGCGCGGCACCCGCCTGTGTCCCGACCTGTTCGGCCCCGGCCAGCACAAGAGCGTGTTCCGCATCTTCGACCACTGGGGAAATTTCGAGTACTTCGCCCAAGGTAAACCCGAGGCCGAACCCACCGTATCCAAGCCGCTGATGCAACGCCTGTTCGAGGCCCGCCTGGACTTGGCCGAAACCGCCCTGAACGCCGCCGAGATCGATGACTTCAACGTCACAACCAAGTTGATCGAGGCCGATGTGCGGGCGCTGCCCGAGGACAGCATCAGTGTCCGCGAACGGCTTTTGGATATCCACGCACTTCTGCAAGACGGCGTCATCGAGGCCTTCGACCCCGCCACCGTCCAGGCGCTGAAAGTTCGGGTCGCCCCCCTGATGCAATGGGTCAACGTGCGGGGCGCCGCCGACGCCCTGGCCTTCGACCTTCTGGTGACATCCATGCAGACCGAGCATCTGAGGAAATCCGCCACCTTCGAGAATTTGAAGGCCGAGATGGTCAATGCGGTCAATGAGCTTCAGATGAACCTCAATCAGGTGAAAGCCAAGGCCGAGAGCATCAAGAAGGTCAAGTCCGCTGGCTTCTGGGCCTCGGTCACCGTCGCGCAGTTGGAAGAATTGCGCCGCGACCTGCGCGGCATCATGCAGTTCCGCCAGGGCAGAGGCGGCCCCAGCCCGCACAAGACCCGCATCTACGACATCACCGAGGACGAGGAGCTGATCGAAACGGGACGGCGCAGTTCCAACCTGTCTTCTGTGGACCTCGCCGCCTATCGGGCGCGGGTCGAGCAGGCGCTGGCCGAGCTGTTCAATACCGACCCGACGCTGAAGAAGATCAGGGCCGGGCAGAAGGTGACCCCTGCCGACCTGGAGGCCCTGGTGTCCCTGGTGCTGATCCGCCACCCCGATGTTGACCTGCACACCCTGACCGAGTTCTTCCACGACCGGGCGGCGCCATTGGATTTGCTGATCCGCCGCATCGTCGGCTTGGACCCCGAGGCGGTCAAAGACCACTTCGCCGCCTTCGTCCAGACCTATCCCGGCCTGACCGCCAACCAGACCCAGTTCCTGCAATTGCTGCAAAACCACATCGCCCAGAACGGCGGTATCGAACTGGCCCGGCTTGCTGACGCTCCCTTCACCCACCTTGCCGAGGACGGCATTTTCGGCGTATTCCCCAGCGACGACCAACGCGACCAATTGCTGGCCGTGATCAAGACGTTTTTGCCTGAAGGATCCAGCCCGTAATGATCACCGGGGATTTGAAAAGCCGTATCGATAAGCTTTGGGAAGAATTCTGGACCGGCGGCATCACCAACCCGCTGACCGTCATCGAACAGATCACCTTCCTGATGTTCGCCCGCCTGCTGGACATGGCCGAGCAACGAAACGAGCGCAAGGCGACCCTGGGCGGCGGCGACTTTACCCGCCTGTTCGCCCCCGATCAGCAGCATCTGCGCTGGTCGCAGTTCAAGAATTTGGGCGGCCCGCAGATGCTGCCCCTGGTCCGTGACGAGGTCTTCCCCCATTTCCGCAACGCAGGCACGGATGGCGCTACCTTCGGCGAATACATGAAGGACGCCCAACTGCTGATCCAAAAGCCCAGCCTGCTGGTCTCGGCGGTCAACATGATCGACGCCTTGCCCCTGGGCAATGCCGACACCAAGGGCGACCTGTACGAATATTTGCTGTCCAAGCTGACCACGGCGGGCATCAACGGCCAGTTCCGCACCCCGCGCCACATCATCCGCTTCATGGTCGAGATGCTGGAGCCCCAGCCCACCGAAACCATCGGCGATCCCGCTTGCGGCACCGGCGGCTTTTTGGTCGGTGCCATGGAGGCCCTGACCGAGAAATTCACCTCGCCCCAAGCGGTGCTGACGGATGCCGAGGGCAACAAGACCTTTACCGGCGACTTGCTGGAACCCCACCGCGACTTCATCCGCAGCGGCATGTTCCACGGCTTCGACTTCGACGCCACCATGCTGCGCATCGCCTCCATGAACCTGATGCTGCACGGGGTCGAGGCCCCGGACATTCATTATCAGGACACCCTGTCCAACAGCTTCCCCGACAATTTCCCCGGCCATGCCCGCAACGCCCTGGACATCATCCTGGCCAACCCGCCCTTCAAGGGCAGCCTGGATGCCGAGGACGTCCATTCCAGCCTGCTGGCCAAGGTCAAGACCAAGAAGACCGAATTGCTGTTCCTGGTCCTGATCCTGCGCATGTTGAAGCTGGGCGGGCGGTCCGCCACCATCGTTCCGGATGGTGTGTTGTTCGGCAGCAGCACCGCCCATGTGGCGCTCAGGCAGATGCTGCTGGACGAGAACCAGCTAGAGGCCGTGATCTCGCTGCCGTCCGGCGTGTTCAAACCCTATGCCGGTGTCTCCACCGCCATCCTGGTCTTCACCAAGGGCGGCAAGACCGACACCGTCTTCTTCTATGACGTCCAGGCCGATGGCTTCTCGCTGGACGACAAGCGTGACCCGGTCAAGGACAACGACCTGCCCGACGCTCTGGCTCGCTGGAAGTCCCGCGACCCGGCCAAGGACACCGACCGCACCGCCAAGGCCTTCTTTGTCCCCGCCGCCGACATCCGGGCGCAGAAATACGACCTGTCGCTGTCGCGTTACCGCGAAACCGTGCATGTGGAAGAGGAATACGACCCGCCCAAGCTGATCCTGAACCGCATGAAGGCCCTCCACGCCGACATCGCCCAGGACATGGCCGAGCTTGAGGAGATGCTGGGATGAGTGTTCTGAGCTTGCCCTTGGGGGAACTCTTTCAGATCGAGTATGGGGCGGCGCTCAAAGCCGATGCGCGGGATGCATCGGGTGAGTGGGATGTCTTCGGTTCAGCCGGTCCCGTTGGCCGCCATTCAGATGCGCTTGTCAAAGAGCCGATGATCGTCGTAGGGCGCAAGGGTTCGGTCGGCAAACTAACCCTAGCCGAATGCGGCGGATGGCCAATTGACACGACGTTCTACATGGTGCCGAAGAGGGGAAGAGACATCAGCCTCCGCTATGCCTTTCACATGCTGTCGCGGATTTCCCTAGACCACCTGACGATCACAACATCAATTCCCGGCCTGAACAGGAATGATCTGGCTGCGGTGAAAATCCCAGTTCCCGGGATGAATGAACAACGCCGCATCGCCGCCATCCTGGACAAGGCGGATGCCATCCGCCGCAAACGCCAGCAGGCCCTTGCCCTGGCCGACGACTTCCTGCGCTCGGCCTTTCTGGAGATGTTTGGCGCCCCCGTAGCGAACCCGCGCGGGTGGAACTGGTGCCCCATAGAGGCAGTTGTTGCCTCGATTGACGCGGGTTGGAGTGCCAAGGGTCTGGATCGGCCCGCCAATTTTGATGAACTTGGCGTTCTCAAAATCAGTGCGGTGACGAGTGGGCGGTACCGACCCAATGAGAACAAGGCTGTCGAAATCGTCGAGGCTGGGCGCCCTCTGGTAATGCCCCAAAAAGGTGACCTGTTGTTCAGCCGGGCCAATACTCGTGAGTTGGTCGCGGCTGCCTGTATCGTCGATCGCACGGTCGAGAACGTCTTTCTGCCTGACAAGCTTTGGCGAATTCGCCTGAAGCCCCAATGCGCAACCCCGGAATACCTGAAGTTCGTACTCTCCGACCCAACTTTCCGAGCGGGTCTGTGTGCCAAGGCGACGGGGACCAGTGGTTCGATGCTCAACATCTCCCAGGGCAAGCTGCTGGAAACCGCTTTGCCGCTTCCCCTAATCGATCAACAACAGGCTTTTTCGAGGCTGTTCTGGCGCATGGCGGGAACGAGGGCGCAGCTAGTTGAGCAGTCGGAGAACGACAACACCCTCTTCGCCTCCCTCTCCCAACGCGCCTTTCGCGGCGAGCTGTGACCGAGCCCGCTCCACCCTCGCGTCGTCGGCTGGGCTGGAAGGCCGCCCTGGTCTGCGCCGTGCTGGGCGGGGCGCTTTTGCTGGTCGCTTGGCCCAACCCTGAACGGGACATCCGCCAGGCCATCATCGTCGCCCTGCGGGCCGAGCTGACGCCAGCCATGATCGACCGGGCACTGGATGAGGGTGACGTGGACGGGGCCGAATTGCTGGCGGATGCCGCCGATCTGGCCGGGATCGCGCTTCCCCAATCCACCGCCGACCGCTTAAGGGCGGAAAACACCCTGTGGAAGCAGGCGCTGGGCAAGACCGCCGATTGCGCCAAAGGTGCCGTTATGGGAACGGCCTCGGGTTTGGCCGGAATCGTCTGTTCCGTGGCCGCCGACATGACCCTGCTGGGTGACGTCCGCGACGCCACCGCCGAATTGACCAAGCCGTTGAGAGGCGAGGAGCCCGATAGCCTGATCCTGGGTCTTGCCGCCGCAGGCATTGCCTTGGAAGTGGCGGCGCCCGCCACCGGCGGCTCTTCGATGGCGGCCAAGGGCGGCACTGCCGTCCTCAAGGTGGCGGTGAAAAGCCGCATGATCGCCCGCCGCTTGGCCGACGAGATCGGGGGCATCCTGTCCTCGGCGGTTCATCTTGGCCCCGTCAAGGCGATGTCCGCCTCCGATCTGGCCGATATGCCCCGTGCAAGCCGAACCCTGGGCAACGCCGTCGATATGAAACGGCTTGCTCCCCTGGCCGAGGCCGGAACCTCCCTGGGCCGTATCTACAAGAAAGCGGACGGCGCCACGGCTTTGATGGTCACCAGGACCGCCCGCAGCCTCGACGACGTGAAGACCGCCGAAAAGCTTGCCGCCATCTTCGGCAAACGGACCGGCGGGGTTCTGAAGGCCCTGGGGGCCAAGGCCTTCGATCTGGTCGTGCTGGCGCTCCGTCTGGTCTGGGCGCTTCTGGGCCTGCTGATTGGGGCGCTGTGCTGGCTGGTGAGCGCGTTGGTCGCCTTGCGCGGCATGATTCGCCTGATCCGGCGCCTGTTGCGCCGCTCGGCGTCATTAGAGCAACCGGCATGACGGCATTGCGTCTGTTTCGGTTATTGCGTTTATTGCGGATGGATGCCATATGGAAAGTGCTACAGGCTATAGCATAAGTCCACCATAGCCAACACCGGGAGGGAACACATGGCGGAGCTGAAGGCCTACGATCCCGTGGTGCCGACCGAGGCCGAGACCCGGATCGCCGAGGAATCCGGGCGCATCCTGGCCGCCCATGCGCAGGCTGAGCTGCGGGTGCGGCTCGACGACGGGCAGACCCTGGTGCTGCCTCAGTCTGTGGCGCGGCTGCTGAGCCACGTCCTGACCGAGATGGCGCTGGGCAACGCCGTCACCATGATCCCCATCCATGCCGAGATGACGACCCAGGAGGCCGCCGACTTCCTCAACGTCTCGCGGCCCCATCTGATCGGCCTGCTGGAACAGGGGGCCATTCCGTTCCACAAGGTCGGAACCCATCGCCGGGTGCGCTTCCACGATGTCCAGGCCTATAAGGATCGGCTGTATGCGGATCGCTCCAAGGCATTGGACGATTTGGCGGCTTTGTCCCAGGAACTGGGGGTCGG
This sequence comes from Pseudomonadota bacterium, assembly GCA_023458315.1. GTDB lineage: Bacteria > Pseudomonadota > Alphaproteobacteria > Rhodospirillales > Magnetospirillaceae > Magnetospirillum. Next base: position 39,447 of record JAEXAH010000104.1, on the reverse strand, counting down.
CTATTGACGGCGGGTCGCTTCACGGTCGTGCTCGACGCTTGTGTGCTGTACCCCTTCACACTGCGCGACCTGCTGATGCAGATGACAGTGATCGATCTGTTCCGCGCCCGCTGGAGCGACCAGATTCACGGCGAGTGGATGCGCAATCTGCTCGCCGACTACCCGGACCTGACTCCGGCCAAGCTGGAACTGTTACGCGACAAGATGAATCTCCATGCCCGCGACAGCCTTGTCAGCGGACATGACGCCCTGATCGACCTGATCCTGAACTGTCCCGATCCCGATGACCGCCACGTCATCGCCGCCGCCTATCACTGTCGGGCGGACGCCATTGTCACCTTTAATCTGAAGGACTTTCCCGAGACGGCCCTCGCCCCCTATGGCCTTGAAGCCATCCATCCGGATGACTTTGTCCGCTATCAGTTCGACCTCGATCTGGCAAAGGTGCTGGACGCGGTTCGCACCTGCCGGGCGCGGCTGAAGAATCCGCCCAAGTCGGTCCATGACTACCTGGACACCCTGGAGGCCCAGAGCCTGCCCAAGACGGTGGCCGAACTGCGCCGCTACGCCACCATCCTGTAGCCACCTATCCCTTCGCCATCAGGTGCGACAGGTCTACCCCGAAATCCAAGTCCTTGAAGGTCTCCAGCCGCTTGGACGGCGTGAACAGCTTGCCGCCATAGGTGCCCGCCGTGATGTTGGTGATCTTGTGGCCGACGATGCGGGCGATCTTCACATTGTCCACCCCGGCTTCTTCCAGCCGCGACACGAAGCTGTGGCGGAAGGAGTGGAAGACCAGCCCCTCGCGGTCGATGCCGATCAGGCGGCGGTATTCGGGGAACCAGACCACGAAGCGGTGGCTATAGGCCCCTTCGCTGTTGGGCGTCAGTTCCGGCCATAGGCGCTCGTCCCTCACCGACTTCACATGGTCGAGGAAGCCGAGGGCGATCAGCCGGGGATGGATGGGAACCAGCCGCTCGCCCGCCTTGGTCTTGGCCTTCTTGATGTCGAAGCACCAGACGCCGTCTTCCTGCCGTACATCCTCGGTTCGCAGCTTGGCGATCTCTTCGACCCGCATCCCGGTGTGCAGGCCGATCAGCGGGAACCAATATTTGAAGTCCTTCACCACCACCGCGCCGGGGACATCGCGGCGATGGGCGCTGGAATGGCCGGTGTACATGGGGGAACTGAACAGCGTCTTCAGTTCCTCGGCGGTGAAGGCGTCCCGCTTGGGATCGTCGGCGGGCGGCATCAGGCCCTTGGTGGGATTGTCGATGGTGGCCTTCCGTTCCTCCTTCGCCCAGTTGAACATGGCGGCGACGACCTTGAAGTGATGGCGGATGCTGTTGTTGGACAGTTGGAGTGTGTCCTCCAGCATCTCGCGCCAATCTCGGATGTCGTCGCGGGTCACGGTGTCCACCGGCTTGTCCCCCATGGTCTCGACGAACAGCTTCAGCTTGTTGACGCTGTTCCGCTTGGTCACGGGCACCCACTTTCCGTCCCGTTCCCTGGCGGTGATGTACGCCTCCATGATCTTGCTCAACGGCTGCGAGGACAGCGCCGGATCAACCGGAGTAACCGGGATGGGGGCGGGCTGGTGTGCTTGGGGGCGGAACAGCGGGTCCACCGGCTCGGTGGCGTAATCCCCGACCCGTCGCGCCTTGGCGATGCGCAGGAATTCGATGTTGGCCCGCAACAAACCCCTGGCAAGGCGCTTGAACGTCTCGCTCTTGCGGTCAACCGGAACCCCGGCGTCGGTCAGCAAGCGTTCCACATCCGGCAGAACGCGGACGAAATCGTTGTAGGCGATGGCCTCCTTGTATTCGCCTTCCAGCCAGCGCAACACCTCCAGGTCGGCCTCGACCGGGTCTTCGTTATCGCCGCAGCCGGTATATACGGGTTTGCCGGGGCGGGTGTGGATGCGGTGTTGTTCGTCGGCTTCCAGGGCATCGGTGAACCACCGGCGGGCAAGGGCGTCGATCTGGTCGGGTGTCAGGTCGGGATGGGACATGGCGTGGTCGAAGAGTTGGTCGGCGGACATGGATAGGGCGCGGGCGAGGCGGCTGGCTTCGCTGCGGCTGGTTGTGTGCAAGGATCGGACGATTTCCCGTTTGCCCCACTTTTCGGCCAGGGTCAACGGCACCCTTCGACGCCAGGAATAGACCGCGCCACGACGCTGCATGTGCATGGGAAAACACCCCCTGTGTAGCAGCCGTGTGGTGCAAAGTGGGTCACGGCCCGTTCACAGTGGCGCTGAAAGCCTTGCCAGCCCTGGGTTTGAGCCTCATTCGAGGCTGATCTCCAGATGTACTACTCGGTCTGATCCGGGAAACATCCGACCGGTCGCGGCGTTTGCCACGATCCGCGAAGCCCCCGCCGGGAAACCGGCGGGGGTTTTTGCTTGGGGGTGGTGCATTTCCTTGACAATCAATAGCTGCGGGCGTTCCATCCAGTCCTATAGAGGTCTATCCAAGGGGGGGGAGGAATGGCCTTCATCGACGATCGTCTGCCGCGCTATCAGCGCCTGCGCGACGAAATCGCGGCGGGGATTGCCGCGCAGACCTGGAAGCCGGGGCAATCCATCCCGTCGGAAAGCGATCTGGCCCAGCGGCATGGTCTGGCGGTGGGCACGGTGCGGCGGGCCATCGAGGTTCTGGTGGCCGAGGGGCTGGTGGAGCGGTCGCAGGGGCGGGGAACCTTCGTCCGGCGGCCATGCTTCGACCATTCGCTGCTGCGCTGTCTGCACATTCCCGGTTTGCAGCCGGGCGAGACGCCGGTTCTGGTCAGTCGCATCCTGGAACGCGCCGCGCTGAAGGCGTCGCCCGAGGTGGCGGAACGGTTGGGTCTGCCGGTCGGCGCCGATTGCATCCGGCTGGTGCGGCAGAAATTGGTGGACCGCCGGGTTCTGCGCGGCGAGGAAATCTGGCTGCCCAAGGCCCGCTTCGCGCCGCTGCTGAGTGTGGAACTGGCTGCCATCGGCAATGACCTTTACCCGGCCTTCGAGCGGCTGTGCGGCCAGTTGGTCGCCACCGCCGAGGAAAGCCTGACCGCCGAGGCGGTCGGCGCCGAGCATGCCACCCTGGTCGGCGTGCCCACCGGCCAGCCGGTGGTGGTCATCGACCGCCTGACCCGTGGCTATGACCGCCAGCCGCTGGAATGGCGCCGTGTCCGCGCCCCCGCCGCCGCCTTCCGCTACACCAGCCAGATTCGCTAGACCTGTTTCAGCTAAAGCGGAAACCGGTCCAGCGTTTGCCTTTGGCGGCCGCGCCTCCAGCACTGGCCAGGCTCAGGCGCCGCTCAGGCTGGTCACATTTCCACGCTCGGCGTGAAAATACTCTAGCGATTCTCCATTGCCCGCCACCACTCGGGCCACGCCGCCACCAGTTCCGCCAGGGCGGCATATCCGGCGGCGCGCGGGTGGGCGCCGTCATCGGCGGCGGTTTCCGCCATCCAGACCGGGGTGGCGGACAGGAACGGAAAGACGTCCAGGAACGGCACGCGCAAATCGGCGCACACCTGGCCCAAGGCGGGCGACAGGGCGGCGATGCGGGCGTTGACGGCGGCGTCGGCGATGGGCGGCGGACCGACCATCAGCACCGGGTGGCGGCTGGCGGCCTCGGCCAGCATATGCCGGGCGGTGCCCAGGGTGGCGTCGGGCGGCACGCGGCGGCATCCGTCGTCGTCGCAGCAATCGTTGACCCCGAACGAGAACACCAGCAGGCCGGGATTGCCCGACGGCAGGCGCGCGGCGCTTTCCGCCCGCCAGCGTGCCGCGATGTCGGCACTGGTGTCGCGGCGGATGCCCAGATTGTACAGGGTGACGTCGTGCCCGCGCCGTCGTGCCAAGGCGCAGACCCGCCCGGTCCAGCCCAGGCAGTCGGGATCGTTGGTGCCGTTGACGAAGCTGTCGCCGATGAAACAGATGCGCATGGCGGCCATGGTGGCGATGGCGACCGGGATTTTCCAGCGAAAACAATGCGCTTCCCGGCGTGTGGCCGGGCGTGAAAAAAAGTCATAAAATCCCTTTGCATCCGGCAAGGGCTGGCGCTATAAGAAGCGCCTCGCAGGCGACCGGAGTGTAGCTCAGCCTGGTAGAGCACTGTCTTCGGGAGGCAGGGGCCGGAGGTTCGAATCCTCTCACTCCGACCATATGAAAGCCCGCCAAGTCTATGACTTGGCGGGCTTTTCATTTGTGGCTCGATGCCCAATACCCCGCGCTGCCCTCTCCTCTCTCCCCAGAATACGGATTCGGAATCCTCCCTGTGATCCATGCGCGATGTCACCGCGTAGAAGGGGGAAAGGAGATCCGCCATGCGCACGATGTTCACGGCCGTGATGGCCGCCCTGCTCAGTCATTTCGTTTCCGGCGGTGCCGCTGCGGCTGGTGTCGGCACCGTGCTTGACTGGCGCCGCCTGGACTTGCCCGCCATCGACGGCGGCCAGCTTTCCCCCGATCTGTTTCGCGGCAAGGTGGTTCTTGTCGTCAATACCGCCTCGCAATGCGGCTTCACCCCGCAATACCAGGGGCTCGAGGAATTGTGGCGGTCATACCGGGACAAGGGATTGGTGGTGCTGGGCATCCCGTCCAACGATTTCGGCGGACAGGAGCCGGGCAGCAACGCGCAGGTCCAGAATTTCTGCGAGATCAATTACGGCGTCGATTTCCCGCTGATGGAAAAGCAGGTGGTGACGGGCGGGCAGGCGCACCCCTTGTACCGCTGGGCCGCCGCGCAGACCGGCGCCGTGGGCGTGCCGCGCTGGAACTTCCACAAGCTGCTGATCGGCCGGGATGGCCGTCTGGTGGATTGGTTTTCCAGCATGACCAGCCCTTCCTCCGACCGCCTGAAGGCGGCGGTCGACCGTGCGCTGGCGGAGGACTAGGCCATGCATCCGTTCTCCTTGCGCCATGGTGACGGCACCGCGCGGACCCTGTCCCACCTTGGACTGATCCCCTTTGTCGCCGGGGCCGTGCTGGCCTGGATGCCCGTCGATGTCCTGCGGCCCCACGCGCTGTGGGCGGTTGCGGTGTACGGGGCGGTCATTCTGTCGTTCATCGGCGCGGTGCACTGGGGGCGCGTCATCGCGGCCCCCCTGGACGACCCGTTCGGCAGCCTGTGGCTGCTGTGGGCGGTGGTGCCCTCGCTGTTGGGCTGGTTCGCCATGCTGCTGCCGTTGACGGCGTCGATCCCCCTGTTGCTGGTCGGCTTCGCCATGGCCTGGGAGGGCGACCGCCGCGCGGTCGGCGCCGGGCTGCTGCCGGGGTGGTACGGACGCATGCGGACCCGGCTGACCCTGATCGTCTGCGCCTCGCTGAGCGCCATCCTGCCCTTGACCTTCTGATCCACTTATCGGAGACGGCCCATGAACGCCACCCCCACCATGATCGTGCGCGAATCCCCCGGCACTTCGGGCCGCCCCAGCCGCGCCGAGGCGGAAGCCGCCGTGCGCACGCTGTTGCGCTGGACCGGCGACGATCCCGACCGCGAGGGACTGATCGGCACCCCCGACCGCGTGGTCCGCGCCTACGAGGAATTCTTCAGCGGCTATGACCAGGACCCCATCGAGATCCTGAACCGCACGTTCGAGGAAACCGACGGCTATGACGAGATGGTGCTGCTGCGCGACATCCGCCTGGAAAGCCATTGCGAGCATCACATGGTCCCCATCGTCGGCAAGGTGCACGTGGCCTATCTGCCCGACCGCCGCGTGGTCGGCATCTCGAAACTGGCGCGCGTGGCCGAGGTGTTCTCGAAGCGCCTGCAAATCCAGGAAAAGCTGACGGCGCAGATCGCCAACGCCATCGACGAGGTGTTGCAGCCCAAGGGCGTGGCCGTGGTGATCGAGGCCGCGCACGAATGCATGACCACCCGTGGTGTGCACAAGCCCGGTGTCACCATGGTGACAAGCCGCATGCTGGGTGCCTTCCGCGAGGACGGTGCGCTGCGCCGGGAATTTCTTTCGCTGGTCCGGTGATCCGGGCCGCGTCGCCTCGCGTAAAGGGGGAAAGACGCTGTTCCGAAGGGGGAAACATGACCCATCTGTCCGCCCATCCGCCCCGCCGCCGCATCGCCGTCATCGGCAGCGGTGCCGCCGCCCTTGGCGCCGCATGGCTGCTGCAACGCAATCACGACGTCACCGTTTTCGAGCAGAACGCCCATGTGGGCGGCCATGCCAACACCGTCGAGGTTTCCGGCATTCCGGTGGATACCGGCTTCATCGTCTATAACGAACGCAACTATCCCAATCTGATCCGCATGTTCGCCGAGTTGGAGGTCCCGACCCAGGCCACCGACATGTCCTTTGGCGTGTCGGTGGATGGCGGCGCGCTGGAATATTCCGGCGGCAGCCTGGGCGGTCTGTTCGGCCAGCCGTCCAATCTGGTCCGGCCCCGCTTTCTGGGCATGGTCGCCGACATCCTGCGCTTTTACCGCGAGGCACCGGCCCTGTTGGCTGGAACCGGCGACGATCTGAGCCTGGGCGAGTATCTGGACCGTGGCGGCTATGGCCGCGCCTTCATCGACGACCATCTGCTGCCCATGGCCGCCGCCATCTGGTCGGCGCCCAGCCGCACCATGCTGGAGTTTCCCGCAATCAGTTTCGTGCGGTTCTGCGCCAATCACGGTCTGTTGCAGGTGACGGGGCGGCCGCGCTGGCGCACCGTGACCGGCGGAAGCCGGGAATATGTCCGCCGCATCACCAGCGGCTTGCACGGGCGCATCCGTCTCGACAGCCCGGTCGCCACCGTCCTGCGCCATGCGGACGGCGTGACGGTCGTCGGCCGGGATGGCCGCTCCGAACCGTTCGACGATGTGGTGATCGGTGCCCATGCCGACGAAGCCCTGCGCATGCTGGGCGACGCCACGCCGTCCGAGCGCGATGTGCTGGGGGCTTTCAGCTATCAGGAAAACCTGGCCGTGCTGCATTCCGACCCGGCGCTGATGCCGGTTCGGCGGCGGGTGTGGTCGGCCTGGAACTATCTGGGCCGCGCGGGCGAGGACGGCGCCCGCAGCCTGTGTGTCACCTATTGGATGAACCGGCTGCAATCACTGCCCGAGCACCTGCCGCTGTTCGTCACCCTGAACCCGATCAGCGAGCCCCGGCCCGAACTGGTCCACCAGACCTTCACCTATCACCATCCGGTCTTCGACGGCGCCGCCATGACCGCCCAAAAGCGCCTGAATGGCCTGCAAGGCGTCAATCGCACGTGGTTCTGCGGCTCGTATTTCGGCTACGGCTTCCATGAAGACGCCTTCACCTCGGGCCTGAACGTCGCCAAGCGCCTGGGCTGCACCGCCCCTTGGCAGGCCATGGCCCAGGCGGCGGAGTAGGGGCCATGACCGTCTCGTGCCTGTATCGCGGACAGGTGATGCATCATCGGCTCGATCCCGTCGGCCACCGCTTCACCTATCAGGTCGCCTCGCTGCTGATCGACCTGGACGAATTGCCCCGGTTGGGTCTGCGGCTGTTCTCCCATAACCGGACCAATCTGTTTTCGGTCCACGATGCCGACCTGGGGGCGGGGAGCGACGATCCGCGCGCCTGGATCGCCGGTCATCTGGCGGCGGCGGGCATCCAGGCCGACGGCCCGGTGCGGGTGCATCTGTTTCCCCGCGTCCTGGGATTCGGCTTCACCCCCCTGACCACATGGTTCTGCCACGATGGCAGCGGCGATCTGGCGGCGGTGCTGTATCAGGTGCACAACACCTTCGGCGAGCGCCATTGCTATCTGGTTCGGGTCCAGGGGGACGGGCGGACCTTGGCCCACCATGCCGACAAATGCTTCCACGTCTCGCCCTTCATCGGCCTGTCGGCGACCTATCGCTTCGCGCTGCGTCCGCCCGCCGACACCTATGCCCAGACCATCCGCGAAACCGCCCGCGACGACGGCCGCCCCATCCTGGTGGCCAGCCATGTGGCGCGGCGGGTCGAACTGACCGACGCGGCGTTGGCCCGCGTCGCCCTGGCCTATCCCTTGCTGCCGCTCAAGATCGTCGGCGGCATCCATTACGAGGCGCTGCGCCTTTGGCTCAAGGGTGCCCCCTTTCATCGCAAGCCGACGCCGCCCGCCGCCCCGGTATCCATTTGTCCGCAAGGTGATCTGCCATGACCGCCCAAACCCTGCTGCTTCCCCTGTTGGCGGGCGGCGCCCGCCGTCTGACCGATGCCGTGATCCCCGGTCTGCTGGCCCAACGCCTGAACGTGGGCAGCCTGACCCTGACCCTGCCATCGGGGGCGCAACACGTCCTGACCGGGCCGCAGCCCGGACCGCACGCGGCCTTGCGGCTGAACACCACCCGCGCCTTGCGCCGGTTGCTGCTGGGCGGCGTGGTCGGTCTGGCCGAAGCCTACATGGACGGCGATTGGGACAGCCCCGATCTGGCGGCCCTGCTGGAACTGGGCGACCGCAACGACCGTGTCCGGGCCGACCCGCTGGACGGCCACGGCATGGTGCGGCTGATGCGGCGGTTCTGGCATCGGCGCCGCGAGAACACCCGGCGCGGCAGCCGTCGCAACATCGCCGCCCATTATGATCTGGGCAACGCCTTCTATTCCCAATGGCTGGATGCGGGCATGACCTATTCCGCCGCGCTGTATGCCAGGCCGCAGGACAGTCTGGCGGCGGCGCAGGATCGCAAATACCGCGCCTTGGCCGACGATATCGGTCTGGCGCCGGGCATGACCGTGCTGGAAATCGGCTGTGGCTGGGGCGGATTCGCCGAGATCGCCGCCCGCGATTACGGTGCCCGCGTGGTCGGGCTGACCCTGTCGCGGGAACAGCACGATTGGGCGGTGCGGCGCATGGCCCAGGCGGGCCTGGGCGACCGGGTGGAAATCCGTCTTCAGGATTATCGGGACGTCCAGGGCAGCTTCGACCGCATCGTTTCCATCGAGATGATCGAGGCGGTGGGCGAACGCTGGTGGCCGACCTATTTCGCCACCTTGCATGATCGCCTCAAGCCGGGCGGAAAGGCCGGGCTCCAGGCCATCACCATCGCCGACGAGCGTTTCCCCGCCTATCGCGCGGGCTGCGACTTCATCCAGCGCCACGTCTTCCCCGGCGGCATGCTGCCCAGTCCGGCGGCATTGCGGCAGCAGGCCGAGCGGGCGGGCCTGACCCTGGCCACCACCCGCTGTTTCGGCGCGGATTACGAACGGACGCTGGCCGAATGGGGGCGGGCATTCGCCGAGGCGTGGCCCACCATCCAGCCCCTGGGCTTCGACACCCGGTTCAAGCGGCTGTGGGAATTCTACATCGCCTATTGCCGCGCCGGATTCCGCACCGACGCCATCGACGTGCGCCATCTGCTGCTGGAACGCCGGTGATGCCCACCCGGCGCCAGTTGGCCGCCCTTGTGATCCTGCGCTTTTCCCTGGACCAGGCGCGGCAGGCCGCGCTGCGCCAACGGATCGTCCTTCTGACCCTGTCCGTCCTTTTGCTGGTTACGGGATGCGCCGCCATGAAGCCCGCCGATTTCGCCAAGTCGCCCAACACGCTGGTTCTTGAGGAGTATTTCGCCGGAAACACCCGGGCCTGGGGTCTGTTCGAGGACCGGTTCGGCAGGGTGCGGCGCCAGTTCACCGTGGACATTGCCGGTCACTGGGACGGCGAAAGCCTGACGCTGGACGAATTCTTCCAGTACGACGACGGCGAGACGGAACGACGCACCTGGACCATCCGCAAGCGCCCCGACGGACGCTATGACGGCACGGCGGGCGACGTGGTCGGCACCGCCCAGGGCGAAGCGGCGGGCAATGCCCTCAATTGGTCCTATGTGATGGACCTCAAGGTGGGCGACGGCACCTTGCGGGTGGCGTTCGACGACTGGATGTTCCTGCAACCGGGCGGGGTGGTGATCAACCGCGCCCGCGTCAGCAAGTGGGGGCTTGAACTGGGGCAGGTGACGCTGTTCTTCATGAAGCCGGAAGCGAAAGCCGCTTCCTGACAAGACGGATGGCGGCCCCCAGGACCGGCACCCGGGCATAGACCTGGGCACCGGCATCCCAATGGTCACGGTGCAGGGCGACACGGCCATCGGGGGCGAAGCGGATTTCGCTCATGCCGGTCAGCGTCACCGGTCGCCCCGACAGGCGGGCGCTGAAATCCCAGCGCAAATAGCCTGCCTGGGCGCCCATGGCCCGGTCGCTCACCACGAAGCGCGGGTCTTGGGTGGTGTCGAACATGTGGTGCAGCAGGCGCTCGAACCGATCGATCCCGCTCAGGTCGTTGAAGGGATCGACGAAACGCAGATCGGCGGCACACAGCGCGCGGGCGTCGCCAATGGTTTCGCGGGTCAGTCCCTGCCAGAATTCGGCCCAGGCGTTCAGCATCCCGTCACCTTTCGCATCAGGGGGAAGAACAGACGGTCGGGAAGCAGCCGCAGCAGCTTCATGACCAGGGCGAAGCGGCGCGGGAAGGCGATCTCGAAGCCATCGCGTGCCAATCCGTCCAGAATATGCCGCGCCGCCTGCTCGGCGGAAATGATGTCCGGCATGGGAAACGGATTGCGGCGGGTCAACGGGGTATCGACGAACCCCGGATTGACCAGCCGCACGTCGATGCCGGTGCCGGTCAGGTCCAGCCGCAGCGATTCGGCCAGGGCGATCACCGCCGCCTTGCTGGCGCAATAGCCCGCGGCGGTGGGCAGGCCGCGATACCCAGCCACCGATGCGACCAGGACCAGGCGGCCGCGCTTGCGCGCCAGCATGCCGGGCAACAGGGCCTCGACGCAATGGACGATGCCCATCAGATTGGCCTCCATCAGCCGCCGCACGTCCTGGGCGTCAAAGGCCGTCGCCGGTGTGGGCTGATGGGTGCCCGCGCACAGGATGGCCGTCTCCACCGCACCCATATCCGCCACCACCCGGCGCACCGCGTCCAGGTCGGTCACGTCCACGGGCCGGGGGATGACGGTGGAATGGCGCTCCGCCAGGGTTCGCAGCGGCTCGGCGCGCCGTCCGCTGGCGATCACGCTCTGTCCCTGGCGGGCCAGCGCCTCGGCCAAGGCAAGGCCGATGCCCGACCCGGCGCCGGTGATCCAAACGGGACCGTTCATGGCCGCCGCTCCGCCATGGTTCTGGGGATATAGGTGAAGTCCGAGCCGGTGTGGCGGAACCACAACCCCGTCCATTGCCCCCGCTGGTCATAGGCGATGTCCAGGTTGACGTCGCCCCGCAATTGCCAGCGGCCCGGCGCGGTCGGGGCCACGGACAGGTCGAGGCGGCGGCCTTCCTGGCTGTCCAGGACGGTGCGGCCGCTGACCAGCGCCGGGTTCCAATAGCTGGTCGGCACGGTGTCGTCGGGCAGCAGCAGTGTTTGGCGGCCCGTCGTGACCTCAAGCCCGGCCTGCACCGCGCGTGCGGTCACTCGAAACCGGTCGCCGTTGTCGTCGGTGGTGCTGTCCAGGGCCGTCAGCCGGTCATTCCGCCAGACCTCGCGCGATTGGTGGCGATAGCGGTACAGCGGGATGAAGCCCAGCGAAACGTCCAGGGCGATGTCCACCTCGACCCTGGTTTCCTCGCCCTCGCGGCTGACCAGGACGCGATGATGGCCGATGGGCGTGCCGTCGCGCAGCACGGTGAAATCGGCGCTGCCGCCCGCCCAAGCGGCGGGGGCGGCCAGCAGCAGGACCAGGGCGGTCAGAATCCGCTTCATCCCCGCGCCTCCACGCTGGCGCGCCCGCCATCCACCGCCATGATCTGGCCGGTGATCCACGCCGCCTGTTCCGACAGCAGGAATGCCGCCATGGCGGCGCCATCGTCGGGTTCTCCCAGCCGCTTCAGGGCATGGCGGGCGGCAATCGCCTTGGCCATGGCTTCGCTGCCGAGGATCGGGGCGGCCAGGGGCGTGCGGGTCAGGCTGGGGGCCACGGCGTTCACCCGCACATCGGGCGCCAGATCGGCGGCCAGCGCCAGGGTCAGACCCTCGACGGCGGCCTTGGCGGTGCCGATTGCCGTATGGGATGCAAAGCCCCGCCGGGCGGCCACCGACGAAAACAGCACCACGGCGCCATTGGCGGCGGCCAGCGCCTTGCGGGCCGCCTTGGCCGCCAGGAACGCCCCGATCACGTCGCGTCGCAGGGCATCGGCCAGATCCTGGCCGGTCGTGGCGGCCAGTGGCTTCAGCGCCATGGTTCCGACCGCGTAGGCCAGCCCGCGCAGGCGTCCCTCGGGTCCAGCCGCCCGTTCCACGACACGCAGGATATCGGCTTCGGCGGTGACGTCGCCGGGGGTGAAATCGCAGCCCAGTTCCGTGGCCAGCGCCGCAAGCGGCGGTTCGGAACGGGCCGACAGGTGCAGCGCGTGGCCTTCCGTGGCAAGTCGGCGGGCGAGGGCCGAACCGATGCCGCCGGTGGCACCGAAGATCAGGATGGGGGCGGACATGACGGCGACACCTCCAGGATGCTGTTCTTCCTGGATACGTGCCGCCACGGCGGATGGATCACCCCTACAGGTTCAGAAACGGCGATACCAGCCGTCCCAACAGCCCGGTCAGCCGCAGCGGGGCATCGGTGACGGCCAGGCAGATGCAGGCGCCGTCACGGTCGGCCACCGGATTGTGGATCACCCCGACATCGGCGCTGGCCACGTCGCCGGGGCCGTAATGGCCGTTGATGTCGCTGAAGCCGCCCCGCAGCACCAGCGTCAGTTCGTTGCCCTCGTGCCCATGCTCGGGGATGGTGACGCCGGGGGCGATGCGATACAGCCGGGCGCGGGCGCGGCCGCTTTCCAGCACCAGCGATTGTTCCAGGCCGCTCGCCAGCCGCTTCCAGCGGATGCCCTCGATGCCATCGCCCAGATAGTCGCGCAGCGGCCCGGGAATGAACGACGGCGCGGTGGGACGGGGCGTGCGCCGGGGCGGCGGGGCCGGTTCGTCCAGGCGGGCCAGCACGGCGTCCAAGGCCCCGGCCTGCATCTGGGCCGGCGGCAGGGATTCCAGGATGGTGCCGCCCATGGTTTCGATGCGGGCGACTTCGCCCCGGCAGCGCGGGCACAGGGCCAGATGGGTGGCGACCAGCAGGGCGGTGGCTTCGTCCAGCGACCCGGCGCCATAGGCCACCAGAAATTCGTCCGCGGGATGGAAGGAGGCAGTCATCACATCTCGTCTCCAAGGGCCGCCCGGATCCGTTTCATGGCCAGGCGCAAACGCGATTTCACGGTTCCCAAGGGTATTCCCAGCCGCGCGGCGATGTCGGCGTGGGGGTGGTCTTCATAAAAGGACAAAGTCACCACCTGGGCCTGTTCCGTCGGCAGGTCGGCAACCGCCCGGCGGATTTTCTCACCCGATCGCCGGTTGGCCAGAACCTCGTCGGCCGACGGGGAATCGTCCGGCATTTCGGCCAGATCGTCCTCGTCCACTTCCGGCCGCCGTTCGCGCCGCAGCCGGTCGATGCGCAGGTTGCGGGCGATGGTGAAAATCCAGGTGCCCGCGCCCGACTTGGCCGGATCGAAGCGGTCCGCCTTGCGCCACACGGCCAGCATGGCCTCCTGCGCCAGATCCTCGGCGACCGCGTCGTCACAGCCCAGCTTGCGCATGTAGCTCTTCAGCCGGGGCGCGTAATGCTGGAACAAGCGGGCGAATGCCTGCCGGTCGCGTTCCACCGCCACCCTGACCAGCAGGGCGGTTGTATCCTCGACCTCCGCCATCGTGGAAGAATGCTCCACCACGGCTCCTTTCCCGAAAAAGACGGCGGCCGGTGCCGACGCCTGCCCGGGATCATCAGAGGCTTCGCCGGAAAAATCCAGCATGACCTGTGTTCAGGCGCCCAGGTGCCATGCATGCCCCAACTGGCACGCGGCGGCCTGATTTTCGTAATGCGCCGCCATTCCGCGCAGGGCCGGGGCGGCGCCTTTGCGGTCCAGGGCGATGGCGCGCAGGATGGCCGACAATTCGGCCAGGTCTTTGGCGGAAGTATTGGCGGGGCAGGATATCGCGGGCATGGCGTCCTCCAAGAAAGCTTGCTTGTGCCTTCTTACGTCGCCAACGTCGTTTCGGATCACTTCAGGGGTGTCCCGCGACCGTGCAATAGTCGTTGGTTGTTTTATAGGCATTTCTGGAAACTGCTCAAAAATTGCTCTAATGTCGGCGGGTGCGCTTCCGCCAGGCCACGACCCGAGAGCAATCCATGAGCGACATCGACACCCTGAAGGCCGACATCAAGAAATTGTCCACCCAGGCCACCCAGGCCAAGATGGATCTGCACGATCTGTCCGAGGAACTGCCCACCGACTGGCAGAAAATTCCCGAGGTGGCGCAGCGTTGCCACGATTTGCACGCCCGTCTGGCCGACGCCCGGGCGCGGCTTCGGGCGGCGGGCGGGTGACTTCCTAGCCGATATCGATCAGTTCCACCTGCGCCGGGGTGATGGCCCACGGCACGAACACCCCGGCGACGCGGGCGAAGCGGTCGGGGGCGTCGGTGGCCATGTAACGCACCCGCCCCGGTTCCGTCGTCTGGGTGGCCAGACGACGGTGGACCAGCAGGTCCTCGACGGCGCTGGCGGTGGTGGTGGCGGAATCGACGATGGCGACGTCCGCCCCCAACAGGCGGCGCAGCAGCGGCTCCAGCGCCGGAAAGTGGGTGGCGCCCAGCAACAGGCAGTCGCAGCCGGTGCCCGGCGGCGGGTCCAGGAACAGGCCGGTCAGGTAGTGGCGGGCGATCTGTTCGGCGATGGGGCCTTCGACCATGCCTTCCTCGACCATGGACACGAACAGCGGGCAGGCCACCGAACTGACCACCGCCCCGGGCCGCGAATGCAGGATGGCGCGCGGATAGGTTCCGGCCTGCACCGTGCTTTCGGTGGCGATGACGGCGATGCGGCCTGCGGCGCTGGCATGTCCGGCGGCGGTGGCGCCGGGCTCGATGACGCCGATCACCGGCAGGCCGGGGAATTCGGCGCGCAGGGTTTCCAGCGCGTGCGCCGACGAGGTGTTGTCGGCCACCACCAATGCCTTGATGCCGGTGGCGACCAGGGCGCGGGCCGCCTGTACCGCATAGGTGCTGACCGCCGCCGCGCTTTTGGTGCCATAGGGCAATCGCGCGGTGTCGCCCAGATAGACCACGGATTCGTGGGGCAGGCGCTCGCGCACCGCCTTGAGAACGGTCAGGCCGCCGACCCCGGAATCGAAAATTCCGATGGGCAGGTCGCGCTGTCTTGGGCTCACGTCACGGGCTCCGGATCGGGAAAGGGCGCATCCTTGGCCGGACGCGGCGGAAAAGCAAGTGTCCTGCCGCCTGTATTCATGTCTTGGCGGGCCTGTGGCCTTGGTCTAGGTTTGAACAGGCAAACAGGGAACCCGTTATGGCCGAAGCCGCCCCGCCCCCGCTGGACAAGAGCATCCTGCTGCAACTGCAATTCACGCCGCTGTTCGCGGGCCTGATGGAAGCGGACATCCGCGACCTGATCGCCGGGGCGCGGCTGGTGTCGCTGGGGCACGAGACGGCGCTGTACGACCAGGGCGACCCGGTGGTGGATTTCTTCGTGATCATGGACGGCCATGTGGAATTGTCCATCGACGTGGACGGCCGCCGCTCGGTGGTCGAGGTGGCGCGCAAGGGCGTGGTGCTGGGCGACGCCGCCATGTTCGGCGACGGCCGCTTCCTGATGAGCGCGCGGGTGCTGACCGGCGCCACGCTGCTGGCGGTTCCGGCGGCCAGCTTCCTGGCCAAGCTGGAACCGCGCTTCGACATCATCACCCACATGCTGTCGACCATGTCGTTCCGCCTGCGCATGCTGGTGCGCCAGATCGCCGAACTGAAGCTGAAGACCACCGCCCAGCGCCTGGGCAGTTTCCTGCTGTCGCAGGTCGAGGCCGAGGAAGGCCGCGCCGCCGTGCGCTTTCCCTATGACAAGCGGCTGGTGGCCGACGAATTGGGCATGAAGCCGGAAAGCCTGTCGCGCGCCCTGGCCAAGCTGGCCAAGCTGGGGGTGGAATCGCGGCCCGACAACAGCGTGGTCATTGCCGACGTCGAGCGGCTGCGTGAATTCTGCGTCGAAGACGACATGGGGTAGGGAAGATGGCCGGACTGTCCGCCGCCGATCTGGATGCATGTGCCCAGGCGCCGCTGTTCGCGGCGCTGGGGCGTTCCGACCTGGCCGCCCTGCTGGAGCAGGCCCAGGCCACCGCCTATGGCGAAACCGGGCTGCTGTTCAGCCAGGGCGACATCGCCGACCGTTTCTTCGTGGTGCTGGACGGGCGCGTCAACCTGTTCGCCCTGACCGAAACCGGCGACCAGTCGGTGATCGAGGTGTTCGACGCCGTCTCGACCTTCGCCGAGGCGGCCATGTTCTCGTCGGGCAAGTTTCCGCTGAATTGCGAGGTGGTGGCGGGCAGCAGGCTGGTGCACATCCCCGCCGCGCCATTCATGCGCCGTCTGTCGGAAAACCGCCAGTTGGCCTTTCATCTGATGTCGGGCCTGTCGCGCTGGCAGTTGCGCATGATCCACGAGATCACCGAACTGAAAAGCAAGTCGCCCGGCCAGCGTCTGGCGTCGTTCCTGCTGGCCCTGGCCAAGACCGGCGAGGGCAGCGCCCAGGTGCGCCTGCCCATCACCAAGGCGGTGCTGGCCAGCCGCATCGGCATCGCCCCGGAAAGCCTGTCGCGGGCGCTGGGCCGCCTCAAGGCGGTGGGGGTGGAAAGCCACGGCCGCGAGGTGGTGCTGACCGACCTGGACGCCCTGCGCCGCCTGGTGCGCGAAGGCGGGGAATAACCCCCGCGCCACGTTGGCTTCGCCCTATTGCGACGCCGATGGCGGAAAATCCAGGCTGACCGTCGTGCCGATTCCCAGGCGGCTGTGCAGCCGGATGGCGCCGCCGTGCAGTTCGATCAGCGACTTGACGATCGGCAGTCCCAGGCCGGTGCCCCGTGCCGTCAGGGTGGGGTCGACGGTGGCCTGGCGGAACGGCTCCAGGACGTGGGCCAGCTTGTCCTCGGCGATGCCGATGCCGGTGTCCGACACCGCCAGCGTGACGCCGCCATCGGGGCGAAGCCGGGTCGAAACGGTCACGCTGCCGCCATTGGGGGTGAATTTCAGCGCGTTGGACAGCAGGTTCAGCAGCATCTGCTTGGTCAGGCGTTCGTCCACCGACACTTGCGGCACGTCGGGCAGGTGGTCGCCGGTCATGAGGATGCCGTGCTCGCGGGCCATGCCGCGCATCAGCACCAGGATGCGTTCCGACAGGGCGCCGAGATCGGTGACGGCCGGTTGCAGGTCCATCTTGCCCGCCTGGATCTTGGACAGGTCCAGCACGTCGTTGATCAGTTCCAGCAGATGGACGCCCGCCTCGCGGATCAGGCCGACATTCTCGCGCTGGCGATCGGCCAGGGCACCGTACAGCCCCATTTCCAGCATCTCGGAAAAGCCGATCACCGCGTTCAGCGGCGTGCGCAATTCGTGGCTCATATGGGCCAGGAACTTGGACTTGGCCTGATCGCTTTCCTCCAGCCGCAGGTTGAGTTGGCGGATGGTTCGCATCTGGCGCAGGATCACGTCGTTCAGCGCGGTGCGCAGCGAATGGGCGATGGCGATCTTCCAGGCGGGCCACGGGCGGGAATGGCCGCGCCGTTCCTCGACCCAGCGGGCAAAGGACCGCCGCGGCAGGTAATTGCCCGCCTGTTTCTCGCGCGCCACGGCGGCGGGGGTGGCGCCGCCCCAGACGGTGGTGCGGACGATCTCGGGGCGGAACCAGACGATCATGTGCCGCCCTTCCTCGCCCACGGTCAGGGCCAGGAAGCCCGAGGCGTAGGGCGCGTGGCTGGCGAAGGGCGGGTGGATCGAGGCGGCGTGGTCGGTGGCGAAGACGCCGTCCGACAGCAGCGGGCGGCAGGCTTCGGTCAGTTGCAGCACGGATTCGTCGTCGGGGGCCTCGCCGACGGTGCGCACCTCGATATGTTCCTGGCCGTCGCGGGCGTCACGATAGACCACCGCCGCCCCCGACGACGCGAAGAAGATGTCGGTCAGCTTGACCTCGCCATGGACCAGGGGCGCGATGAAGTCGTCGGCGCCCGCGATCTGTTCCAGCAATTTGGCGTGCAGGGTGACGTGGCGGGCGCGGGCGTCGCGTTCCTCGGCGGTTTCGGCGGCGGTCAGCCGCATGGACAGGGCGGTGGCGATGGCCGCCACCTGATGGCGGGCCGGGATGGCGACGCGGTGCGGGCGGCGGTGATGGCCGACCACCAGCCCCCACAACCGGCCTTCGTTGATGATGGATACCGACATGGCGCCATCGACGCCCAGGTTTTCCTGGTACAGCCGATGCACCGGCGACAGGCTGCGCAACTGGCAGCGGGTCAGGTCGAAGGGCTGGCCGTCGCGCGGGTCGGTGCCCGGCACGATGGCCACCATGTCGTAATCGCGCTGCGGGGTGAAACGGGTGGGATTGATCAGATACAGGGCGCGGGCCTGGCGGGGGATGTCGTCGGAGGGAAAGTGAAAGCCGATGAAGCTTTCCTGCCAATCCGCGACCTTGGATTCGCCCACCACCTCGCCATGGCCTTCGGGGGTGAAGCGGTAGATCAGCACCCGTTCCATGCCGGTGATGTGGCGGATCGCCTGCGCGGTGATGGCGGTCAGATATTCCAGGGTTTCGGCCCGCCGCAGCCGGTCCATTTCCTCGCCCAGTTGCCAGACGGCCAGGGGCGGGGCGGCGTCCTCGGACTGTATCGGCTCGATCTCGATGAAGGTGGTGCGGCCGATGGTGTGGATCGCCGCCATGTGGCCGTCCAGCAGCGCCGTGCCCTCTTTGCCCAGTTCGGCCAGGGCGGGCCACACGTCCGTCAGGTGTCGGCCGTGGATGGCCCCGGCCAGTGCCGGGATGGTGTCGGCGTTGGTACTGGCGGCCAGCACCGTTCCGGCATCGGCATCGACGCACAGCAAGACGCCATGCGGCTGGATGTGTCCGGCGAAACGGATGGGTTCCATTTCGCAGAAATCGGCGGTGGGGGACGGAAAGGCTCCATCGGGCGACATGGATTCTTCTCGGGATGCTCGGCGGACCGTCGGCAGGATACTCCGCTTCCCCCCCTAACCGAAAGGTCTATCCGGCGGCGCGCGGCACGTTCCTTGCCTGTCTTGTCGAACGTCAAGGGATTTGGCCACACCCGGTGTAGGGTTGGCGACAAAGCAGGGAGTTTGCCATGGACGACCGGAGAACGGCCGCGACGGCGGAGGGCTTGGCGGGCGGAGCGTGCTCCGGACCGCCCGAATGGCTGGCGCTGGCGCTGGAGGCGGAGCCGCTGGACGTGCGCCCGGCCCTGGCCCTCGGCGAAGACCCCCTGGGCCTGATCATGGACGCCGCCGACGGCGTCGAATTCGGCGGCGCCCTGGTGATCGACGCGCCGTTCAATCCGTCGCCGCTGCGCCGCATCCTGGCGGCGCGGGGCTTTTCCTCGTATGGGCGCAACCTCGGTCCCGGCCATTGGCGGGTGTTCTTCGTGCTGAACGGCGGCCAGGACTGGGAACGCGACGCCGAGGTCGATGTCGGTCCCGAGGGCGCCATGACCTGGCGCGAGGAGGACGGCCTGCACATCGACGTGCGCAAGCTGAAGCCGCCGCAGCCCATGCTGGCGGTGCTGCGCCTGCTGGACACCGTCGGCCCCGGCGAGGTGGTGGTGGTGCACCACGAACGGGTGCCGCAATTCCTGTTGCCGGAACTGGCGGAACGCGGCTGGCGGGTGGCCCGCATGGCCGAGGAATTCGCCAATGTCCGCCTGTGGCTGGAGCGCGAGGGCTGAGCATGGTTCCCGGTGTCCTGATGATGGGCGCCAAGGACCGGCTGTTGCCGCCCTCGGTGCCTTACCGTTTCTTCGCCGCCGCCGTGGTGCTGCATGTGGCCGCCTGGGCCTTCCTGCTGGCCGGGGCCGACACCTTGCCGGGTTTCCAGGGCGGGCTGGGGCCGGGGCTGGCCGGGCTGCACCTGCTGACCCTGGGGGTTCTGTCCATGACCGCCATGGGCGCCGCCTTCCAGATGCTGCCGGTGGCGACCCGTCGCCAGTTGGGGCCGCTTTGGGCCTGCCGTCTGACCTGGTGGCTGTACACCCCCGGCGTGGTGGTGCTGTGCCTGGGCATGGCCGCTGAAAGCTCGGCGGCCATGCATGCGGGCGGCGCCCTGGTGGTGGCCGGGCTGGCGCTGTTCGCCGTGCTGGTGGCCCGCAATCTGATGCAGGTGTCCGATCTGCCCGCCGTCACCCGGCATGCCTGGATCGCCCTGGCCTCGCTGGCCGGGCTGGCGGTGCTGGGGCTGGTGCTGGTGGTGGATTTGGATGGCGGTTTCCTGGCGCGGCGCGGTCCCGTCGCCGCCGCCCATGCCGTGCTGGCCGGATACGGCTTCATGGGCAATCTGGCGCTGGGCTTTTCCTATGTGCTGGTGCCGATGTTCGTGCTGTCGCAGGGGGTGCCCGACGCGGTGGGGCGGCGCACGTCCTGGCTGTCCGGCGCGGCCTTGCTGCTGGCGGCGGGCGGTGCCCTGGCCGGGCTGGGCATGGTGGCGGCGCTGGGCGGCGTGGTCGGGCTGGCGGCCATCCTGCTGCATCTGCACGGCTTGTCCCACGCTCTGCGCAGCCGCATGCGCAAGCGGCTGGAAAGCTTTTTCCGCCTGGTCAAGCTGGCCTGGGTGCTGCTGCCCGCCAGCGTGGTCGCCGGGCTGGCGGTGGCGCTGGGCGCCGCGCCGGAACTGACGGCGCCGCTGTGGGGCTGGTTGCTGGTGGTCGGCTGGCTGCTGTCCTTCGTCACCGGCATCCTGCAACGGATCATGCCGTTCCTGGCGTCCATGCATTCCGGCGGCCACGGCGGCAAGCCGGTGCTGATGTCGCGGCTGGTGGCCGAACGGCCGCTGGCCATCCATGCCGCCCTGCATGCCGTGGCGGTGGCGTTGGGGATCGCCGGGCTGCTGGCGGCCTGGGCGCCGCTGCTTCAGGCCGCCGCCCTGGCCGGGCTGGCCGGTTCGGTCGCCTTCGCCGTTTCCGCCGCGCTCGTGCTGGTCCGTGCCCGCGCGCACGAGCGTGCCCAATCCCCCTCCCAGACCCGAGGATAAGTCCCCATGTTCACCCAGACCCAGACCGGCACCCTGTTGCACGAAGACCACATGGCCACCATCGAAACCTTGCAGCAGCTCGAGGACTTCCTGGGGCGCAACCGTGCCGCGCCCAAGCTGGACGCCGCCGCCAACGGCTTTCTGGAACGTCTGGCCGCCACCTTGCGCGAAGAGGTGGAAAAGCATTTCGGTTTCGAGGAAAACCACCTGTTCCCGGAATTCGTCCAACGCGGCGAGAACGGCATCGTCATGATGCTGACCATGGAACACCGCGCCATCCTGCCGCTGGCGGTGCGGGTGGCCGATCTGGCCGTCGCCGCCGTGGCGGCGGGCGCCTTCGCCGAGCAGGACTGGCGGGATTTCGCCGATGCCGGCGCCGAGCTGGTCGAGCGGGAAATCTTCCACATCCAGAAAGAGGAAATGGGCCTGCTGGCCGCCATTTCCGCGCTGGTGGACCGCGACACCGATGTGCGTCTGGCCGACACCTATCGCCAGACGGTGGGGTGATATGAAAAAGGCCCCGTTTCCGGGGCCTTTGGCTTATTCCTCGACGATGTCGCTGGCGGGCAGGACGCTGACGCCGTCGTCTTCCTCGATGACGGCGATGTCGCCCTGGATGCGTTCCTCGCCCTCGGCCACGTGGTTGAAATAGTGCCACAGGAAAGCGACGGCGATGGTCTGGTCGATCTGGTCGTCCTCGTCCATCTCGTCTTCGTCCAGGTCGGCGACGTCGCGCAGGATTTCCAGCGAGTCGTCGAACATCTCGTTCATGTCCGGCTGATCTTCCAGCAGGTTCTTGATGATGTAGTCGTACTCGGCCTCTTCCAGTTCATACTTCCACTGGGCGGAGCCGGACTTGTAGTAGACGGTGATCATCGCAATACCTCGGACGCAACACGGGTGAACGGACGGGGCGGCGGGGGCCGCCGGACCCGCGGACCATGGGCGATTACGGGAAAAAACGCAAGCGGGCGTTTGCCGCCTTGGCGGCATGCCCGACCTCGGTTATCACACTGGTTTCAGGAGGACCCAAAGGCATGGCCGACAAGAATACCTATGTGCTGACCATCACCTGTCCGGACACCGTGGGCATCGTGGCGGCGGTTTCCGGTTTCCTGACCCAGCATGATTGCTTCATCACCGAGGCGGCGCAGTACGGCGATCCGTTGTCGCGGCGGTTCTTCTGCCGCATCGTGTTCGCCGCGGGCGCCCTGACCCCGCCGCGTGGCGAGTTCGAGAAGCTGTTCGCCAGCGTCGCCGAACGGTTCCAGATGATCTGGACCCTGGCCGACCTGGCGAAGAAGCCGCGCGTGGTGATCATGGTGTCCAAGTTCGGCCATTGTCTGGTGGATTTGCTGCACCGCTATCACACCGGCCAACTCAACATCGAGATTCCGGCGGTGATCTCGAACCATCCGGACATGCGCTCCATCGTCGAATGGCACGGCATTCCGTACCATTATTTCGCCGTGGACAAGCACGACAAGGCCGGGCAGGAAGCCCGCGTGCTCGAGGTGATCGACCGGGTCGGCGCCGATCTGGTGGTGCTGGCGCGCTACATGCAAATCCTGTCGCGCGACCTGTGCGAGAAATTGCAGGGCCGCGCCATCAACATCCACCACTCGTTCCTGCCCAGCTTCAAGGGCGCCAAGCCGTACCATCAGGCGCACACCCGCGGCGTCAAGATCATCGGCGCCACCGCCCATTACGTCACCTCGGACCTGGACGAAGGCCCGATCATCGAGCAATCGGTCGAGCGCGTGGACCACACTCACACCCCGGACGATCTGGTCGGCATCGGCCGCGACATCGAAAATCTGGTGCTGGGCCGCGCCGTGCGCTGGCATGTGGAACACCGCGTGCTGCTCAACGGCTCGAAAACCGTGGTTTTTAAATAACGCCCTCTGTTAAACTTCCGGCCATGATCCGCACACACACGCGCATGGGTTTGGCGCTGCTGGCACTGGTGGCGCTGACCACCCCCGCCGCCGCCGCCACCGAGGAACAAGGCTCCGACTGGCTTGGGGCGGTCGGCGATTTCGTGCGCGCGGGCCTTGGCCCGGCCCGCACCGTCGAGGACATCCGCCGCGAGGAGGAGCGCGCCCGCGAGGCGGCGCTGCGTGAGCAAGCCCTGCGCGACGAGGCCGCCAAGGCCGAAGCCGAGGCCAAGGCCGCCGTCGCCCATGTGGCCCCGGCCGAGCCGCCGCCGCCCGAGGCGGCGCCGCAACCGGTCGTCACCGTGACCCCGGTGGCGGCCCTTGTCCCCGCGCCGACGCCCAAGACCGCGCCCGTGGCCAAGCCCGCCGCCATCCGTCCGCCCATGTTGCCCGAGCCGCGCCCCCAGGCCCGGCCCGAGCCCCGGCCCCAGATCAAGCCCCAGGCGGCGGCCGTCAGCACTCCGGCCCCGGCTCCGGCTCCCGTGGTCCCGGCGGCCGTCGCCCCGGCGCCGCAGCCCAAGCCGACCACCCCCGTCGCGGCGCGTCCGGCGGTGGTCGAACCGCCGCCGGAACCCCCGGCCAGCCGCATCGCCGCCACCGCCACGGTGGATCAGGCCATCAAGCTGGGCGGTTCGTCCGACACCTACGGCCAGCGTTTCGGCGCTTCCGGCAAGAACTGATCAATCCGGCCCGCGTCGCCGCCGTGCCGCCCTGTCGCCGGGGCGGCCGTGCGTCGGCCTGGGCGCCTTCAAGGAGGGATGCCATGCGGGCCTGGGTGGTGTTGGCCGGACTGAACGGCATGCTGGCGGTGGGGATGGGCGCCTATGCCGCCCACGGGCTGGCGGGTGACGCCTATGTGCAGGGGCTGGCCGAGCGGGCCTCGCAATACCAGTTGCTGCACGCCCTGGCGCTGCTGGCCGCCGACCGGCTGGCGGCCGAGGGACGGCGGCTGGCCCACGGCGCGGCGGCGTTGTTCCTGGCCGGTCTGCTGCTGTTCTCGGGCTCGCTGTACTGGCGGGCGCTGACCGGCGCCGCCTTGCCGCTGCCCATGATCACCCCGGCGGGCGGCATGGCCTTCATGGCCGGATGGCTGGTGTTGGCCCTGGTTGGTGTGCGACGCGGAAAAGTGTCTTTGCGAGGCTTGTCTTAGCTTGCCAAATTGACCATGATGGCCGACCAACGAACGGCGGGGGGATCGCCGTTCCCGGGACCAGGGGAAACCATGCCGAAGACCGTTCTGATCGTCGAAGACAACGACCTGAACATGAAGCTGTTCAACGACTTGCTTCAGGCCAATGGCTACGCCACCCTGCAAACCAAGGACGGCCGCGAGGCCCTGGACCTGGCGCGCAGCCATCGCCCCGATCTGATCCTGATGGACATCCAGTTGCCGGAAATCTCGGGCCTGGAAATCACCAAGATGCTGAAGGACGATGACGAGTTGAAGGCCATTCCGGTCATCGCCGTGACCGCCTTCGCCATGAAGGGCGACGAGGAGAAAATCCGCGAGGGCGGGTGCGAGGGCTATATCGCCAAGCCCATCTCGGTCGCCAACTTCCTGCAAACCGTCGGCAAGTTCCTGGCCTGAGGGCCGGGACACCGCTATGACGCGCAAGGGCCCCGACGGGGCCCTTTTTCATGGGTTTTCGCGGATTTGCGGGGGAATGTTCGTCATGGCCGGGCTTGACCCGGCCATCCACGTTTGTCCGCAGGCACTTCAGCGGAAAGACGGGGCAGGGGGGCGCCGTATGGATGCCCGGATCAAGTCCGGGCATGACGGGATCGATTGGGGGGGCAACCTTCCCCGCGAATCCGTGACAACCCTTTTTCATTGCCGCGCAAATCTCCGGCCCCCCCCAAAGCACAACGCCCGCCCTGGGTATCCCCGGGGCGGGCGCCGAAAGCTTTCGGAAAGTCCGAAGGAAGCCTTACTTGATCTTGGCTTCGTTGAACTCGACGTGCTTGCGCACGACGGGGTCGTACTTGCGGAACTTCAGCTTCTCGGTGGTCTTGCGGGGGTTCTTCTTCGCCACGTAGAAGTAGCCCGTACCCGCGGAGCTAAGCAGCTTGATGAGGATGGTGGCAGGCTTGGCCATGACGAAAATCCCGAATTCGTTGGTGCTTGGTATGAAACGTAGGTCGCGGAAGATACTTGGCTGGCGTCAGGAGTCAAGGGATTCTTGCACGGGCGTTCAGAACAGTTCGACGCCGCCCACCGTGTCGTGGACCTTGACCTCGCCGGCGGCCAGCAGGTCGTCGTACCAGCACACCCGGTTGCGGCCGTGGCGTTTGGCCCAGTACAGGGCTTCGTCGGCCTGTCCGACCACGGTGGCGGGAATGTCGTCGGGGTCGATGCGGACAAAGCCGACGCTGGTGGTGACGCGGCCGACCTGGGGGAAGTGAAAGCCCTCGACCGCCTCGCGCAGCCGTTCAAAGGCCAGACGGGCGGCGGTGGCGCCGCAGGGCGCCAGCACCGCCACGAATTCCTCGCCGCCGAAGCGGAACAGCAGATCCTCGGCGCGGAACACCTTGCGCATCAGGGCGGCGAACAGCAGCAGCACCTCGTCGCCGAAGGCGTGGCCGTAGGTGTCGTTGATGCGCTTGAAATGGTCGATGTCGACGATGCCCAGCCAATGGTGTTCGTCGTCGCCGTTCTGGCGGCGGTCGCCGCCTTGGCGCCGGGCGGCGCGGGTATGGGCGATGGCGCGGGTGATGTTGTCGTCGAAGGTCTTGCGGTTCTTCAGCCCGGTCAGGGTGTCGCGCTCGGAATCCTTCAGGATGGCCAGATAATTGCCGTAGACGGCGACCAGGGCGCGCACCACCGGTTCCGATCCGCCCAGCCCGTCGCGGCTTTCCACCACCAGGAAGGCGGCGACCTCGTCGCCGTCCAGCACCGGCAGGCAGCGGCGTTCGCCGCCATCGGGCAGCAGGTCGGCCAGTTCGCGGCCCTTGACCAGACAACGGGCCATCAGCGGATATTCGTCCAGCGGCCGACACGGCAGGTCGGGCAACAGGGCGTCGTCGCGGCCGCCTTGCGCCAGGATGTCGACGACGGTGCCGTTGCTGCGCGGCATGGGGCGGGCGATGGTGACGGCCAGGATGCCGTCCAGGGCGGCCAGGGTGGACACCAGACAGGTTTCCAGGCTTTCACGGCTGCGCTGTTCGGTGATGCGGACCACCGATTGCAGGACGCTTTCCAACGTGATGCCGTTCTGTGCCATCAATCCCGGCCATGGGCGGTTGCCGCCCATTCCCCCCAAGCCCGGCGCGGGGCTGCATCGGGCGGCGCGGACTCTGCCTCAAGCCGCCGGGGGCGTCAACTGCCAGTAGTCCAGCATCAGTGGGGGATTTGCCGTTGGATGGTCCGGTCGTCGTCGCGCATCTCGGCCGCCGCCGGGCTGGGCGGCGGCGCCGACAGGGCCAGCACGGCGCCATAGGTTTCCGGATCGCGCAACAGCCGTTCGGCCAGTTCCATGTCCTGGCCCGGGCCGTCGCCGTCGCGGCGGCCGCCGGGGCAGGTGGCGCGCAACTGGCGGCGCAATTCGGTTTCGTCCAGGCGGGCGTGGCGCCACAGGTTCAGGTTGGCGGCCACGGCGGCGGCCACGGCCGGAGAGGGCGGGGCGGCGGGCGTCGCCTCGGCGGTGCACAGGGTCGGCAGCACCCCCAGCCCGTGCAGGGCATAGCCGGATGGCGCGTGGAAGCGCGACCAGGTCAGGGTGATCTCGCCGTCATTGGGCAATTGGATCACCGTCTGCACGGTGCCCTTGCCATAGGAATTGCTGCCGACGATCACGGCGCGGCCGGAATCCTGAAGCGCGGCGGCGACGATTTCGGCGGCCGAGGCGGATTTGCCGTCCACCAGCACCACCAGCGGCACATCCTCGCCCATGTCGCCTTCGTGGGCCTCGTAGGATTGGCTGGCCAGCGGCGAACGGCCACGGGTGGAAACGATGGTGCCGTCCTTCATGAACAGGTCCGACACCCCCACCGCCTGATCCAGCAGGCCGCCGGGATTGCCGCGCATGTCCAGCACCAGCCCGGCCAGCGGGCCGCCGTTGCTGCTCTGCAAATGCTCCAAGGCGTGGCGCAGCGACTGCACGGTCTGCTGGTTGAAACTGGAAAGCTGCACCTCGCCGATGCCGTCCTTCAGGGTGGCGGTGACGGTGGGCGGCACGATCAGGCCGCGGCGCAGGCTGATGTCGATGGGCTTGAAGCCGCGCCGCACGGTCAGGCTCAGGCTGGACGCCACCGGGCCGCGCAGGCGGCGCGAAATCTCGTCCTTGCCCAGATTGGCCAGGGATTCGCCCTCGATATGGGTGATGATGTCGCCCGCCTTCAGCCCGGCGGCGGCGGCGGGGCCGTCGGCCATGACCTCGGTGACGCGGGATTCTCCCTCGGCCACCTCGAACTTGATGCCGACGCCGCCAAAGCCGTTGCGGCCGTCGCGGTGGTCGCGTGCCTCGCGCGCGCCGGCATAGCGCGAGAACAGGTCCAGCTTGGCCAGGGTGGCGTCGAACACCACCTCGTAGACCTTTTCCAGATCGGTTTCGCTCATCTTGGCCGACAGGCCGCGGGCGTCCAGGGCGGCGGTGACGGTCAGCCGCGCCCAGCCGCGCGCGTCGTCCTCGGCCGGGGCCGGGTATTCGGCGGCGACGTGGTCCGACGCCGACAGCACCACCTGGCCGTCCAGGTGGGAAATGCCGATTTCCGGGTCGATGGCCGCCAGCCCGCGCATGCCCTCCAGCGCCACGGCGGCGGCGCTGACGCGGTCCAGGTGGCGTTCGACGATGGCGGTATAGCCGTAGGACAGGGTGCGTTCGGCGTCGGCGGCGTCATAGGGGGCGCGCGGCGATTCCAGCAATCCGTGCGTCACCGGGGTATCGGCCCCGATG
This sequence comes from Pseudomonadota bacterium, assembly GCA_023458315.1. GTDB lineage: Bacteria > Pseudomonadota > Alphaproteobacteria > Rhodospirillales > Magnetospirillaceae > Magnetospirillum. The sequence goes on along the minus strand of JAEXAH010000104.1, from coordinate 11,589 downwards.
AGCAGGAAAGAGGCCGCGACGGCCCAGCGGACGGCGACGTTGCGCGTCAAGTGTTCACCCCGAAATGCGCCACGGACGGCACAATGGGGGGATCATGCCCGAGCAATGCCCCCCAGGGCCAGTCCTATCGTCAATGGTTCTACGCCATCCTTTGTTAAGGAGTTACTTCCGTCCGCGCTTGAACTGCCCCTTGCCGCCGCCTTTGATGGGTGGGCGGGGGCCGTTCGGCTTGCCGGGCTTGGCCAGGCGGCCGCGCGGGCGCGGGCCGGGGATGGGGCCGGATTTGGGCTCGGTTTCCTCCAGCCGGAACAGCATGGAGCCGGTCAGGGAATTGGCCTCGTGCAGCACCACGTCCAGGGTCTGGCCCAGTTGGAACTGGCGGCGGGTGCGGCGTCCGACCAGGGCGTGGTGTACCTCGTCGTGTTCGTAGAAATCTTCCGGCAGGGTGCTGATGGGGATCAGCCCGTCGGCGCCGGTTTCCAACAGGGTGACGAACAGGCCGAAGCGGGTGACGCCCGACACCTTGGCGACGAAGCCCGCGCCGACCCGGTCGGACAGGAAGGCGGTGACGTAGCGGTCCACCGCCTCGCGTTCGGCGGTGGCGGCGCGGCGCTCGGTGGACGAGATGTGCTCACCCCATTCCACGAATTCGGGCAGGCAATCGGGCGGCAGCCCGCCGTCGCCCAGTTTCAGCCCCGACACCAAGGCGCGGTGCACCAGCAGATCGGCGTAGCGGCGGATGGGCGAGGTGAAATGGGCGTATTTCGCCAGCCCCAGGCCGAAATGGCCGAGGTTTTCCGGGCTGTAGCACGCCTGGGCCTGGCTGCGCAGGATCACTTCGTTGACCAGAACCTCGTTGGCGGTGCCCTTGACCCGCTCCAGGATCAGGTTGAACTGCCCCGGCTTCAGCGCCTGTCCCTTGGGCAGCGACAGATCCATGGAGGACAGGAACTCGCGCAGGCTATCCAGCTTTTCGACGCTGGGCTGGTCGTGGACGCGGTACATGCACGGCTTGTGCACCCGCTCCAGTTCCTCGGCGGCGCAGACATTGGCCTGGATCATGAAATCCTCGATCAGCCGGTGGCTGTCGAAGCGCGGGCGCGGCTTGATGCCCAGCACGTGGCCGTCGGGGCTGATGTCCACCTTGCGCTCGGGGATGTCCAGTTCCAGCACGCCGCGCCGGGTGCGCGCCGCGAACAGCGCCGCCCAGGCACCGTAGAGCGGATTGATCACCGGCTCCAGCAACGGCCCGGTCAGTTCGTCGGTGCGGCCGTCGCGGGCGTCCTGGACCTGGGCATAGGTCAGCCGCGCCGCCGAGCGCATCATGGCGCGCACGAATTTGTGCTTGGTCTTGTTGCCGTCCTTGTCCAGCCAGAAATGCACGGCCAGACAGCCGCGATCCTCGTTGGGGCGCAGACTGCACCAGCCGTTGGACAATTGCTCGGGCAGCATGGGCACCACCCGGTCGGGGAAATAGACCGAGTTGCCGCGCTTGTACGCCTCTTTGTCCAGGGAATCGCCGGGGCGCACGTACCACGACACGTCGGCGATGGCGACGATGCAGTGCCAGCCGCCGTCTTCCTGCTGTTCGGCCCACACCGCGTCGTCGAAGTCGCGGGCGTCCTCGCCGTCGATGGTGACAAGCGGGATGGGGCGCAGATCCAGGCGGTGATCCATGGTGGCGGCGCCGGCGGCCTCGGCCTGGGCCACGGCATCGTCGGGGAAGACGAAGGGGATGTCGTTGCCGTGGATGGCGATCAGCGACACCGATTTCGCCTCGCCCATGCGGCCCAGCCGTTCCTTGACCGCCGCCTGGCGCAAGCCGTAGAAGCGGCCGGGCAGCAGGTCGCACATCACCAGTTCGCCCGCCTCGGCGCCGCCGGTTTCGCCGCGCGGCACGTTGTAATCGGCCTTTTCCTTGCGCGAGGTCGGCTTGATGCGGCCGGAGCCGTCGGGCATGGGCTCGAACACGCCCAGCACACGGGCCTTGGCCTCGCCCACCAGCCGGATGGCGCGGCCCTCGTAAGCATCGTCGCGGATGCGGCGCAGCTTGGACAGCACGCGGTCGCCCACGCCCACCACCAATTCGCCCTTGTGCCAGGGCGCCATGAAGATGCGCGGCGGGCGGCCGTCCTCTTCCCAGGCCACCGGGCGGCCGATCAGTTCGCCGTCGGGATCGGTGCCGATGATCTCGACCACCGCCACCTCGGGCAGCGCGCCGGGCCGGGCGAAGCGGCGATGGGCGCCGCGCTGGATGTCGCCGCCGTGCTCAAGCTCCTTCAGGATGGCCTTGAGGCCGATCTTGTCGGCGCCCTTCAGGTTGAAGGCGCGGGCCACCTCGCGCTTGCCGACGCGGCCGGTCTGCGAGCGGATGAATTCCAGCACCTCCTGCTTGGAGGGGACGGGGGTGATCTTGGGGCGTTTGGGCTTGGTCATGACTAAAGGGTAGTCCTTGGCCGGGCCGTCCACAAGGGTAAGCCCGGGCGCGCGTGATGGACAAGACGCCCGGCCGGGCGCATGGTGGCCCGAACATCCGCCGCGGAGGCCCCATGTCCAAGACCAAGCCGAAAAAGCCAGCGCCGCCGAAAAAGCTTTCGGCCATGGACAAGATGATCGCCGAATGCGTCAAGAAGGCGCAGGCGCGCAAGAAATCCGGCCAGACCGACCGCGAATGGCGCGAACAATACGCGCAGACCCTGAAGGTGGACAGCGGCGCGCCGCCGTTGTCGGAAACGCCGTTCGACGGCGCCGCCACGAAAAAGAAGAAGAATTCGGGGGATTAATCCCCCTTCTTTTCCGCCAGTTCGGCCCGCGCCGCCGCCAGTTCGTCGCCCATGGCGCGCATGGTGCCGATCAGCGACTGGATCAGGGTGGTCAGGCCGGGGGCGGCGGTGTCCATCATGTCGCGGATGCGATGCTTGGACAGCACCATGACGGTGGTGTCCTCGGTCGCTTCGGCGGCGGCCATGCGGGCGCCGTCATCCAGCAGCGCCAGTTCGCCGAACACCTGGAACGGCTTGCACTGGCCCAGGATCACCCGGCGGCCGTGCACCGTCTTGAAGATGCGCACCGATCCTTTCTGCACCAGATACGCCTCGGACCCGCGATCGCCCTCGCGGAAGATCACCGTGCCCTTGGCGAAGGTCCGCCGCTCGGGATTGCCGTTGCCGCTCATGCTGTCTGTCCCCCGGAAGTCATACCCCTGGGGACATAGCTTAGCGCGCCTGGGGCGGTTGTCCACCGGGTGTCGTTGCCAGGGGTGGCGATTTGGCGTAGCCTTTTGATAAACAAGACGGATCGGGAGGCTGGCATGGCTAAAGCCAAACGTGTTGCCGTGGCCTTGCAGGGGGGCGGCGCCCATGGCGCCTTCACCTGGGGCGTGCTTGACGGGCTTCTGGACAATGTGGCGACCGGCGGCATCGAACTGGTGGGGCTCAGCGGCGCCTCGTCGGGGGCGCTGAACGCCGCCGCCTTGGCCTATGGCCTGCGCGAAGGGGCGGCGCTGCCCGGCCCCGCCACCGCGCGCCCGCGCCGCATGGCCGAGGCCGCCCGCGCCAAGCTGCAAGCCCTGTGGGAAAGTGTCGCCCGTGCCGCCTTTTGGGGCGGCAATCCCTTTGTCGCCGCCATCGGCCTGTCGCCGGGCTGGAACATCGACAATTCCCCGGCGGCGCGTTGGGCCGACATGGCCTCGACCGGGGTGGCGCCCGCCGACATCGGCATCGGCAATTACCTGAACACCGTGTTGCGCGAGGTCATGCCCGAACTGCCCGCCATTCTGGCCCTGCCGGAACCGGGCGTGCCCATGGTGATGATCGCCGCCACCGACGTCGAGGAATGCCGCCGCCAGCTTTTCGTGGACGGCGCGGTGTCGCCCGACGCGCTGAAGGCGTCGGCCTGCCTGCCCAGCGCCTTCCAGCCCGTCACCATCGCGGGCAGCACCTATTGGGACGGCGGCTACATGGGCAACCCGCCGCTGACGCCGCTGGTGGAGTGTCTGCGTCAGGCGGAATGCAGCGATCTGCTGCTGGTCACGGTCAACCCGCTGCACCGCGACGGCGTGCCGCGCAGCGCCCGCCAGATCCTGGACCGCCTGAACGAGATCACCTTCTCGGCCAGTCTGGTGCACGAGGTCAACGCCATCGAAACCATCAACCGGTTGATCGATGCCGACCAGATCCGGCCGGAAGCGGGCTATCGCCGCATCAACCTGCACCGCATCCACGCCGACGCGGAATTGTCCACCCTGGGCATCTATTCCAAGGATGCGCCGTCCTGGGACTTCCTCAAGCATCTGCGCGAGATCGGGCAGGGGGCGTTCACCCGGCTGTGGCCCGAGATCGAGGCGGCTTTGGGCAAGCATTCGTCCTGGGACACCAAGGCGGTGTGCGACCGCATGCTGGCGCGCGAGGCGTTGCGGTAGGGGGGGCGGTAGGGCGCTTGACGGTTTGCATGCAATAACCCACTCTGCCCGCCATGGACGAGCAGAGACGCAGACTTTCGCCCACCGAGAGACTGGATTGGGTGCGCCTGATCCGCAGCGAGAACGTGGGGCCGCGCACCTTCCGGCGGCTGCTGGAACGGTTCGGCAGCGCAGCCGCCGCCCTGGCGGCGCTGCCGGAACTGGCCAAGCGCGGCGGCGGCAAGCGCCCCATCAGGATTTGTCCCAAAGGCGTGGCCGAGGCCGAACTGGCCGAAGCCGCGCGCCTGGGCGCCGTGGCGCTGGCCTGGGGCGAGCCGGGCTATCCCCGCCTGCTGGCCGCCACCGACGACGCGCCGCCCATCCTGTATGCGCGCGGCAACGTCTCGGTGCTGGAACGGTCCATGGTCGCCATGGTCGGCGCCCGCAACGCCTCCATCAACGGCCGCAATCTGGCGCGGCGCATGGCCGCCGATCTGGGACGGGCGGGCATGGTGGTGGTGTCGGGACTGGCGCGCGGCATCGACACCGCCGCGCACGAAGGCTCGCTGGCCTCGGGCACGGTGGCGGTGCTGGCCGGTGGGGTGGACGTGGTCTATCCGCCGGAAAATCAGAAGCTCTATGACGAAGTGTGTGCCATGGGCTGCGCGGTGGCGGAAATGCCGCCGGGAACCCAGCCCCAGGCCAGCCACTTTCCCCGCCGCAACCGCATCATCTCGGGCCTGTCCCAAGGCGTGGTGGTGCTGGAGGCCAGCCTGAAATCCGGGTCGCTGATCACCGCGCGCATGGCCGCCGAACAGGGGCGCGAGGTGTTCGCCGTGCCCGGCCATCCCGCCGATCCCCGCGCCTCCGGCCCCAACGACCTGATCCGCCACGGCGCCGTGCTGACCGAACGGGCCGAGGACGTCATGGCGGTGCTGGGCGATTTGTTGCGCCGCCCGCTGGCCGAGCCCGAAACCGACCGTTTCACGGCGGTTTCCCAGGTCCAGCCCAGCGAATCCGAACTGATTTCGGCGCGGGCGCGGGTGGTGGAAAGCCTGGGGCCGGTACCGGTGACGGTTGACTCCATCATCCGCGAGTGCCAATTGTCTGCTTCCGTGGTGTCCCTGGTCCTGCTCGAGCTGGAACTGGCCGGTCGCCTGGAACGTCATCCCGGCAATCAGGTTGCCTTGCTGGCGTTCCTGTAGGCCCTGACCCCGCACCCTGTTTCCCTCGCACCAGTTCGGGTCCGGATGAAGGTCGTCGTCGTCGAGTCTCCTGCCAAGGCAAAGACCATCAATAAATATCTGGGGGCCGACTTCCAGGTCATCGCCTCCTACGGCCATATCCGCGACCTGCCCGCCAAGGACGGCAGCGTCAAGCCCGACCAGGGCTTCGCCATGGACTGGGAAGCGGACGCCAAATCCGAACGGCAGATCCGCGAAATCACCAGCGCGGTCAAGAAGGCCGACAAACTGTTCCTGGCCACCGACCCGGACCGCGAGGGCGAGGCCATTTCCTGGCACGTCAAGAAGGTGCTGGAGGAACGCGGCGCGCTGAAGGGCAAGGACGTCAAGCGGGTGGTGTTCAACGAGATCACCAAATCCGCCGTGACCGAGGCCATGCGCAATCCGCGCGACATCCACCAGGATCTGGTGGACGCCTATCTGGCGCGGCGTGCGCTGGATTATCTGGTGGGCTTCACCCTGTCGCCGGTGCTGTGGCGCAAGCTGCCCGGCGCCAAGTCGGCGGGCCGCGTGCAATCGGTGGCGCTGCGCCTGATCTGCGAGCGCGAAACCGAGATCGAGCGCTTCAAGACCCAGGAATACTGGACTGTCGCCGCCGATTTCCTGACGCCGCGCGGCCAGTTGATCACCGCCAACCTGACCCATCTGGGCGGCAAGAAGCTGGACAAGTTCGACCTGCCGAACGAGGCCGAGGCCATGGCCGCCAAGGCGGCCATCGAGGCCCGGCGCTTTCAGGTCGCCAGCGTCGAGCGCAAGAAGGCGCGGCGCAATCCCTATGCGCCCTTCACCACCTCGACCTTGCAACAGGAAGCCAGCCGCAAGCTGCACATGTCGGCCAAGCAGACCATGCAATTGGCCCAGCGCCTGTACGAAGGCGTGGATATCGGCGGCGAGACGGTGGGTCTGATCACCTACATGCGTACCGACGGCGTGCAGATGGCGGCCGAGGCCATCGCCGCCGCCCGCGACCTGATCGGCAAGGATTTCGGCAAATCCTATCTGCCCGACGCGCCGCGCCTGTACAAGACCAAGGCCAAGAACGCCCAGGAAGCGCATGAATGCATCCGTCCGACGGACATGTTCCGTCGGCCCGATCAGGTGGCGCGCTATCTGGACCGCGACCAGTTGCGCCTCTATGAACTGATCTGGAAGCGCACGGTCGCCAGCCAGATGGCGGCGGCGGAACTGGATCAGGTGGCGGTGGACATCGCCTCTGACGACAAGACGGCCATCCTGCGCGCCACCGGCTCGGTGGTGGTGTTCGAGGGCTTCCTCAAGGTCTACCGCGAGGACCGCGACGACGCCCCGGCCCCCGGCGCCGAGGACGAGGATTCCGAACGCCTGCTGCCCGACGTGACCCAGGGCGACGACATGAAGCGCCAGGGCGTCCGCCCCGACCAGCACTTCACCCAGCCGCCGCCGCGCTATTCCGAAGCCAGCCTGGTCAAGCGCATGGAAGAGTTGGGCATCGGCCGTCCCTCGACCTATGCCTCGATCCTGTCGGTGTTGCAGGAACGCAATTACGTGCGCCTGGACCAGCGCCGCTTCATCCCCGAGGATCGCGGCCGTCTGGTCACGGCCTTCCTGGAGCAGTATTTCGGCCGCTACGTGGAGTACAACTTCACCGCCGACCTGGAAAACCAGTTGGACGAGATTTCCGGCGGCCACATCGACTGGCGCAAGGTGCTGGAGGATTTCTGGAAGGCGTTCTCGGCGTCGGTCGAGGGCACCAAGGAATTGCGCATTTCGGATGTCATCGAGGTGCTGGACGCCGAACTGGGCGCCCATTTCTTCCCCGATACCGGTTCCGGCCACGATCCGCGCCTGTGCCCGACCTGCAATGCCGGGCGGCTGTCGCTGAAGCTGGGCAAGTTCGGCGCCTTCATCGGCTGCTCGAACTATCCCGAATGCCGCTTCACCCGCCCGCTGGGCGTGGGCGGCGAGGGCGACGCCCCGGCCGAGGCCATGGAAGGCCCCAAGGAATTGGGCGCCCACCCCACCACCGGCGAGATGGTGTCGCTGCGCAAGGGGCCGTATGGCTGGTACGTGCAACTGGGCGAGGGCGCCAAGCCCAAGCGCGTGTCGCTGTACAAGGGGCTGGAACCCGGCGCGGTGACGCTGGAGATCGGCGTCAAGCTGCTGGAACTGCCGCGCGAGGTGGGCACCCACCCGGAAACCCAGAAGAAGATTTCCGCCGGTGTCGGCCGCTTCGGCCCTTATCTGGTGCATGACGGCGCCTATAAGTCGCTGGCCAAGGACGACGACGTCCTGACCATCGGCATGAACCGCGCCATGGAATTGCTGTCCCAGGCCCGCGCCAAGAAGGGCGCCGAGCCGCTGCGCACCCTGGGCGAGCGGGCCGGAAAGCCGGTGACGGTGCACGAGGGCCGCTATGGCCCCTACGTCTCGTCCGACGGCATCCACGCCACCTTGCCCAAGGATGCCGATCCCGGCACGGTGACGCTGGAGGAAGCCATCCGCCTGATCGATGCCAGGGCGGCCAAAGCCCCGGCCAAGCCCACGCGCAAGGCCCCGGCCCGCAAGGCATCTGCCAAGGCCGAGGACGGCGAGGCGGCGCCCGCCAAGAAGGCTCCGGCGAAGAAGTCGGCGGCCAAGAAACCGGCGACGAAGAAGGCCCCGGCCAAGAAGCCTGCCGCCAAGAAGACGGCGGAGTAACCACGCCGCCTGTCGCCGGTTACATCACCGGCGGCAGGTCGTGGTCGTCGCGGAACACCGCGTTGCCGTTGTCGCGGATCACCGCCAGACAGGCGTCGACCACCGTCCGGTCGTAATGGCTGCCCGCTTTGTCCTGGATTTCCTTCAGGGCGGCGTCCAGGCCCAGCGACGGACGATAGGGCCGGTGGCTGCTGATGGCCTCGACCACGTCGGCCACCGCCAGGATGCGGGCTTCCAGGATGATGCCGTCGCCGGTCAGGCCGTTGGGATAGCCGCTGCCGTCCAGCCGTTCGTGATGCTGGCGGATCATGTCCGACACCGGCCAGGGAAAATCGATGCCGTCGACGATCTCGGCGCCCACGTCCGGGTGCGATTTGATGACGCCGAAGGCGGCGTCGGACAGTTTGCCCGGCCGTGACAGGAAATCCGACGGCACGTTGATCTTGCCCAGATCGTGGATCAGCGCCCCGGTGTGCAATCCCTCCAATTGCTCGGACGGCAGGCCCAGGCGCTCGCCGATGGCCAGGGCCAGTTGCGCCACCCGGCGCTGGTGGCCCGCCGTATAGGGGTCGCGCATCTCCAGGGTCAGCGACACCGCCTTGACCGTTTGCAGCAGCACCCGCTTCATGCGTTCGGCCGATTGCTGGCGTTCCGTCTCGATGGCCTTGCGCTCGACCGCGTAGGTGATGGTGCGGCCGATCAGTTGGCCGTCGCCCTGGCCCTTGACCAGATAATCCTGGCAGCCGCGCTTGACCGCCGCCACCCCCACCGCCTCGTCGTTCAGGCCGGTGAACACCACCACCGGCAGATCGGGATGCAGGCGGCGCATGGCGTCGATGGTGGCGACGCCTTGGGAATCCGGCAGGGAAAGATCCAGCAGCACCGCGTCGGGCGTGTCGGTGGCCAGCCACAAGGCGGCCTCGCGCAGATCCTGTTTCCAGGTCAGGTCGAAACCGCCCACTTCCGCCAGCAGCACCTGCACCAGCCGGGCGTCGCCCGGATTGTCTTCCACCATCAGGACCTTGGTGGTTGGGGACGAAGCGTCGCGCATGGCCCACCTCCGCCGGGATCATCGGGGAATCCTATGCCCTTCCTGTGCACAGCGCCACCTGTCGCCATGGCTGGCAGACATGCGCGAAAAGGTATGGACCACGCGCAACCCATCATTACGGAGGGGCATTCACCTGATTTACCTTTTAAGTTGTGGCGCATATCATCCCCCATCGCGCCGATGGACGTTCCGGCGCAGGAATGCAGCAATGGGGGGAACATGAAACGATCTCTTGGCGTCGCGCTGGCGGCGGCCGTGACGGCGGTGTTGGCCGCCTGCAACCCGACCCTGCCACCCGAGCAAAAAGTGTCCAGCGTGGTCTATGCCAGCCCGAGCTGGGACCAGAAGACCCGCGAGGATTATTACTGGCGCCAGCAAGGCACGGTGATGCTGCCGGTGGCGTGGTTCAACGCGCTGGAGGAACCCGAGGGCACCGGCCTGATCTCGGACCGCTCGTATCTGTCGCGTTTCGGCTTCCTGGTGGACGGCGTGCCGCAGGGCCAGTACCCGGTGGGCTTCACGCCCTTCATGCTGAACGGCGTGGAAACCCTGGGCATGGGCTGCGCCGCCTGCCATACCGGCCAGGTCAATTACAAGGGCGTCGGCATCCGCATCGACGGCGGCGGCGGCCTGCCCAACGCGGCGCTGTTCACCACCACCATCGGCAAGTCGGTGATGGCCACCGCCATCCAGGACGAGAAGTTCGACCGCTTCGCCCGCCGCGTGCTGGGCGACAAGTACGGCGCCGAAACCAAGAACCAGCTTCAGATCGCCTTCAACGTCGCCAAGGATGCCGCCATCAACCAAGGCGGCTACGAGGCGCTGCACGGCATCTATCCGGTCGAGGAAGGCTTCGGCCGCCTGGACGCGTTGCAGCGCATCGCCAACACCCTGCTGGGCGACGATCTGCATTATCAGGCCAACAAGAAGCCAGGCACCGCGCCGGTTCGCCTGCCGCACATCTGGGACGCGCCCTATTTCGACTGGGTGCAGTACAACGGCTCGGTGCGTCAGCCGATGATCCGCAATGTCGGCGAATCGCTGGGCGTCAAGGCGGCCACCAATTTCGTCAACGCCGCCGGCCTGACCCCGCCCGCGCCCGCGCTGTGGGCGACCTCGATCCCGGTGCACGATCTGCACGCCACCGAACTGAACCTGCGCAAGCTGAAGGCGCCGGTGTGGCCCAAGGAACTGCCCGCCGTGGACAACGTCCTGGCCTATACCAAGGGCAAGAAGCTGTATGACGATCTGTGCGCCGGGTGCCACGCGCCGCGTCCCTTTGCCCGCAAGGACTGGCCGGGCGTCACCTTCCTTCAGGTGCCGGTGATCGACGTCAAGGTGGTGGGCACCGATTCCACCCTGCTGACCAACTTCCTGGAACGCACTTACGACGCCACCAGCCTGGGCATTGCCAAGCCCATCAGCGCGGGCGAGGGGCTGTTCGTCGTGACCGAGCAGGTCAAGCAGTTCCAGTACGAGCACGGCAATCCGCCGGTGCCCAAGGAAAAGTGGGCGGAATACGACGGCTACGGCTGGCCGAACGAGGTGCGCGGCACCTGCGGCTACAAGGCGCGGCCGCTGGACGGCATCTGGGCCAACCCGCCCTATCTGCACAACGGCTCGGTGCCCAGTGTCTATGATCTGCTGTCGCCGGTGGCGGAACGCCCGGCGGTGTTCTGGAACGGCAACCGCGAATACGACCCGGTCAAGCTGGGCTATATCTCGACCGAGTTGAAGGGCGCCACCCGCATCGACACCGCGACCATCGGCAACCGCAACACCGGCCACGTCTTCGCCGACGGCAGCGGCACCGGCATCATCGGCCGCGCCCTGACGCACGAGGAACGCATGGCCATCATCGAGTACCTGAAGGTGCTGGCCGAGGATGCCGACCAGCCCAAGCGCAAGGCCCAGGAATACGACGGCGACAACGCCTATCCGTGCTGGGAACAGAAGGTCTATTGGGGCCCGAACCCGCCCAAGGGCTGAAGTCTATCTACCCACGTTAGCCCCCGTCCACCCGGACGGGGGCTTTTTCTTGCCTTGGGTGTGAAGCATCTCTCTTTGGCCGTCACCCTCGGGCTTGACCCGAGGGTCCATGGATTGCCGGGTCAAGCCCACGGCTGTCCGGTTTAGATTTTGTGGACTGAGTGCACGGTGTTGATTCTACTCGTGTTCAGACGTTGGCGCGTCTCCTGGACACGAAAGAGGACATCACC
>JAEXAH010000103.1 GCA_023458315.1 Pseudomonadota bacterium | reverse complement strand
CCAGCAACCGTTCGTCATGGCCGGACTTGATCCGGGCATCCACGCGGCGCCGCCTGTTCCCGTCTTTCCGCTGAGATGCCCGCGGACAAACGTGGATGGCCGGGTCAAGCCCGGCCATGACGAGCATTTCCCCGGAATACCGCGATGAACCAAAAAAAGGGGGGCAATCGCCCCCCTTTCTGCTGCGATGTCAGCACCCTTGGCGCCGGATCAGGCGCCCTTGGCGCGGTAGTACAGGGTATAGGCCCAGCAGGCGGCGCAGAAGCCGGTGGCCAGATCCAGGAAGGCGAAAACCAGGATGGCGGCGGCGGGGATCATGCCGATCTCGGACCCGGCCAGCCAGGTGCCCAGCATCGCCGAGCCGGCGACAAAGGCGATCTTGTCGGCGAACATCTTGGACCCGGCATTGACGGTCTTGGCCCAGCCCAGCTTGGCGGTCACGCGCTCGAACAGCTTGTACGACAGGCAACGGTGCGGCGACACGAAACCGCGCAGCAGGCCGCCCACCACCAGCACGGCGGCGATCCACTTGTAGGGGGTGAACAGATAGATGGCGGCGGTCAGGAAGCTGACGGTCGCCACGAAGCGATAGGCGTTGGAACAGACGGGGGCGATGTCGAAGCGCAGCATGGCGTCCTCACGAATTAGAATTGCCTTATATTAGCAATTCATCATTCGTGTTTCAATATGCCGTTTGCCCATGAAAAAAGCCGGGAAGCCATGGCTTCCCGGCTTTTCGCGTTCCAGCGCCCGGATCAGTCGATCAGGTCGATGGTGTAGTTCTCGATGACCGTGTTGGCCAGCAGGTTCTTGCACATCTGCTCGACCGCTTCCTTGGCCTTGGCCTTGTCGGTTTCGGCCAGGTCCAGTTCGATGAACTTGCCCTGGCGGACGTCGTTGACGCCCGCGAAGCCGAGCGAGCCCAGCGCGTGCTGGACGGCCTTGCCCTGGGGATCGAGGACGCCGTTCTTGAGGGTGATGTGGACTTTCGCCTTCACGTCTTCTTCCTTCCTCAGATCACTGCATGGTCGCCGGGCCCTTGAGGTCGCCGCCCGCGGAGCGGGCTTACCAAAAATGGTCTGCGACCTTCAAGGGCCTCGCCGACGCAGCCGCATGTTACTGCATGGTCGCCGGGCCCTTGAGGTCGCGGGGACCCCCTTCGGGCAGGATGCCGAGACGGCGGGCCACTTCCTGATAGGCTTCCTCGACATTGCCGAGGTCGCGGCGGAAGCGGTCCTTGTCCATCTTCTCGCCGGTCTTCAGGTCCCACAGGCGGCAATTGTCGGGGCTGATTTCATCGGCCAGGACGATCTGCATGTCGTCGCCGTTGTACAGGCGGCCGAATTCCAGCTTGAAGTCCACGACGCGGATGCCGATGCCCAGGAACAGGCCGGTCAGGAAGTCGTTGACGCGCAGCGACAGCGACATGATCTCGTCCAGGTCCTGGGTGGTGGCCCAACCGAAGGCGGTGATGTGTTCCTCGGAAACCATGGGGTCGCCCAGGGCGTCGGACTTGAAATAGTACTCGACGATCGAGCGCGGCAGCGGCGTGCCTTCGGACAGGCCGAAACGCTGCGCCAGCGAACCGGCCGAGATGTTGCGGACCACCACTTCCAGCGGGATGATCTCGACCTCGCGCACCAACTGCTCGCGCATGTTGAGGCGGCGCACGAAATGGGTCGGGATGCCGATTTCGCCCAGGCGCAGCATCAGGTATTCGCTGATGCGGTTGTTGAGCACGCCCTTGCCGGTGATGGTGCCCTTTTTCTTGTTGTTGAAGGCGGTGGCGTCGTCCTTGAAGTACTGGACCAGGGTGCCGGGCTCGGGGCCTTCGAAAAGGACCTTGGCCTTGCCTTCGTAAATCTGTTTGCGTCGGGCCATGGAAAACATCCGGAATTAGGAGCGCGGGGCTTGGTGGTCTCGCGCGGGAAAACGGAACAGCCGCGATCCGGGCCATCCGTCGATCACAGCGATCATATAGCAGGCAACGGCGGGGGAGACAACGAACTGTCTCCCCCGTCGGCCATGCGCTTTTGTAAAATCAGGCGGCGCGGCGGTCGCGGTCGCGGGTGGCGATCAGCGACGACAACTTTTCCGCGTCGATTCGGGCGGCGTCGAACTCGACGCGCAGGGTGTCGGCATGCCATTCCAGCACCCGGAACGGCAGCGTCAGCCCGGCGAACACCACGCGGCCGCCGCTGCCCGCCGCCACCTGGGGCCAGTCGCCGATCAGGCGGCAGCCGCACAGCGACAGGTCGGCCATTTCGGCGGCCACGGCGTGGTCGGCCACTTCCACCTGGGCGCGGTCGTGCAGTTCGACGCGCGGGTTGCGGCGACGGTCCACCTCGGGCGCGGCGGTGCGCACGGCGTGGTTGACGCTGGCGCGCAGGTCGCGCACCCGGCCGCCCATATCCTCGAGCGCGCCGCGCACCGCGTCGGCGCGCTGGCCGGTGGCGGTGGCTTCCTGCGCCACCTGGGTGATGCGCGACGACACTTCCTCGGCCGCCTGCGAGGTCTGCACCACGTTGCGCACGATCTCGCGCGTGGCGGCGTCCTGTTCCTCGACGGCGGCGGCGATGGAATTGGCGATGGCGCTGACTTCGTGGATGTCGCCGGTCATGGCCTGGATGGCGTCGGCCACCTGACGGCCGATCTGTTGCAGGGCGATGACCTCGCGGGCGATCTCCTCGGTCGAACGGGCGGTCTGGTTGGCCAGGCTTTTGACCTCGCCCGCCACCACGGCGAAGCCCTTGCCGGCCTCGCCCGCGCGGGCCGCCTCGATGGTGGCGTTCAGCGACAGCAGGTTGGTCTGGTCGGCGATCTCGCCGATCAGCTTGGCCACCATGTCGATGCGGCCCATGGCCTCGGTCAGTTGCAGCACGGTGTCCGAGGTGCCCTGGGCGGCCGTCACCACCTGCCCGACCACGGTGGTGGACAGGCTGGCCTGACCGCCGATCTCGCGGATGGCGGCGGACAATTGCTCGGCGGCGCCCGCCACCGCCTGGGCGTTGCGCAGCGCCTGTTCGGCGGCGGCGGCGACGCCCTGGCAATTGCTGCCCACCAGAACCGCCGAATCGGCCATGGCGTTGGCCATGCCGCCCATGCGGTCGGTTTCGGCGGCCACCGCCGCGACCGCCTGGGTGGTTTCGATCTCGACGGTGTCGGCCATGCCC
>JAEXAH010000102.1 GCA_023458315.1 Pseudomonadota bacterium | reverse complement strand
GGGAAGTGCTCGTCATGGCCGGGCTTGACCCGGCCATCCACGTTTGTCCGCGGGCATCCCAGCGGAAAGACGGGAACAGGCGGCGCCGCGTGGATGCCCGGATCAAGTCCGGGCATGACGGAAACGGTTGCCGGGCAAACAGACCCGCAAATCCGCGATGTCCCCATTTTCCCGTCATTCCCGCTTGCGCGGCAATGACGCTGGTTCTTCCGTAGCCTGTCACAAGGTTGGCCGGTATCACTCGGGCCGGGCCGAGCGCATCTTCTTGATGGCGCCGCGCTTGCCCTTGCTGTCCAGGCGGCGCTGCTGGCTGCCCTTGGTCGGTTTGGTGGGCTTGCGCTTGGGCGGCGGCGGCTTGGCCGCCTCGCGGATCAGCTCCAGCAGCTTGGCCAGGGCCTCGGCGCGGTTGCGGTCCTGGGAACGGTGTTCCTGCGCCGTGATGATCAGCACGCCGTCCAGCGTCAGCCGCCGCCCGGCCAGCCGTTCCAGCCGTGCCTTGACCTCGTCGGGCAGGGACGGGGAATTGCGCACGTCGAAGCGCAACTGCACCGCCGTTTCCACCTTGTTGACGTTCTGGCCGCCGGGGCCGGAGGCGCGGGCGAAGGTTTCCTCGATTTCCTTGTCGTCAAGGGCGATGCGGCGGGTGACGGGGATCATGGTCGGTCCGAATGTCCGGGGCGGATTTGGTCCGCACGATCACCGTTGTCGTCCGCCGATGCAAGCCCCCTGCGCCGGATCAGCGTTCGGGGGCGGCGTCGTCCGCCCCGCGCAGCACGGTGATGGTGACGCGGCGGTTCCTGGGGGCGCGGGGATTGGCGGTGTCCAGCGGTTCCTGGTCGCTGGCGCCGAACACCCGCCGGATCTTGCCCTCGGGCACGCCCGACGCCACCAGGCCCCGGCGGGCGGCCAGCGCCCGGTCGGCGGACAATTCCCAATTGCCATAGCCGGACGGATCCTGGAACGGCGTGGCGTCGGTATGGCCGGAAACGGTGACGCGGTTGGGCAATTGGTTGACCACCCGGGCGATCAGGTCAAGCATGGCCCGGGTGTGGCCGTACATGGCGGAACTGCCCGACGGAAACATGGCGATGCCCTCTTGGTCGGTCAGTTGGATGCGCAGGCCGTCGGGGGTGTTGTCCACCAGCAGGCTGCCCTGGAACTGCTTGAGTTCGGGGATGCCCTGGGCCGCCTGACGCAAGGCGGCGGCGGCCTTGTCGAAACGCTGGTCCTCGCGCTCGCGCAGGCGTTCGCGGAATTCCTGTTCCGACAGTCCTTGCTCGGGTTCGGGTTCGGCGGCGGCGGTCAGATCCTCGCCGCCCGCGCCGAAGGTGGATGGCGGCAGGTGCTGCACCAGGGATGGCGACGCGGTGTTCGAGGTCTGGGCGCCTTCGCCGATCACCTGACCGCCCAGCATGCCGCCCGCCCCCGACTGGCTTTTCGAGGCCATGGTCGGCGCGAAATAGTTGGAAATGCCCTGCAATTGCTCTTCCGTCACCGAACTCAGCAGCCACAGCAGCATGAAGAACGCCCACATGGCGGTGACGAAGTCGGCATAGGCGACTTTCCAGGCGCCGCCGTGATGGGCGCCGCCCACCACCTTTTTCGGGCGCTTGATGATGACCGGGGCGTTGTCCATGGCGGGGTCCGGGATTTAATAAAACGATACGGTATCGTTTTATAACAGACCGGCGTGGGGACGTGGTGTGCAAAAACCTCGACGCAGCCAGCGGCGTGGCACTAGCATCACGGCAAGGAAACAAGGAGGCGAAGGTGGCTGAGGCGGTGGAGCGCAGACCCGGCAGACCGGCGGCGGCGGAAAGCGAACGGCGTCTGCGGCATATTCTCGACATCGCCCGCCGAATGTTCCTGGACCAGGGCTACGGCGCATCGAGCCTGGAGGGCATCGCCGCTGCCGCCGGGGTGGCGAAGACCACCCTTTACCGCCATTTCGGCGGCAAGAAGGGGCTGTTCGAGCGCTGCATCGACGACGCCACCGCCGGGTTCCGCGGCCAGTTGGCCCATATGTCGCGGCAGCCGCACGCGGTCGGCGACGGCTTGCTGCACATGGCCCGCTGCCTGCTGGACGTGATCTATCTGCCCGACAGCATCAGCCTGATGCGCCTGTTCTTCGCCGAATCGCCGCGTTTTCCCGAACTGGGGCGGGCCTATGGCACCCATGCCCGTTCGATCCTGATGACCGAGATGGTGGCGTTCCTGGACCGCCATGCCGCCAGCGGCGGTCTGGTGGTCGAGGACGCGGCGGTCGCCGCCGACCAGTTCCACCATCTGGTCATGTCGTCCCGCTATTTCGACGTGCTGCTGGGCGTGGCCCCGGTGCCCGACCGGCACGAGCGCGCCGCCATCGCCGCCCAGGCCGTGCGGGTGTTCCTGTCCGGCTGCGTCAAGCGGCCCGTTCCGTAGTTCCCGGGGGTGAACCTGCGGCGCCGGGCTCTGTACTGTGCAAGGCGGCTTGGTTCAGCGACGGTGGCGGCTTTGTCTTTCCGAGAAGTGCAAACCGGCGTGTCGGCGTCGCGGGTGGTGTCGCCGCCCGCGCGCGAATGGCGCGATGGCGGCGTCGAGATCGGCGTGCGGCTGAGTGACGGCCGCTGGGCCGAATTCCCCGCCTGGCGCAGCCGGTGCGACCTGCCCGGCCATCCCTCCATGGGCATCGTGCGCTTCGCCGCCGAGGTGGCGGACGATTCCGACGCGGCGGCGGCCCGGGCCGGGGCGCTGCAATGCGCCGCCTTCCATCTGCCCTATGGCGGCGCCTGCGGCGGCATCGCCCAGGTGCCCGACACCGCCAGTCCGGCCGATCTGGACCGTATCTGCCTGGCCTTTTACCGGGCCTTTCCCGACATGGCGCTGTGCGCGCCGCGCTGCGGGCTGGTGGGGTCTGGCACCCTGCCTGCCGGGTGGCTGACCGGCGAACGCCACGCCCTGCGCTGGAGCGGTCCGGGGGCGTGGTATCAGGTGGCCGATCCGGTACGCGAGGACGCGGTGGCGCTGGGCACCCTGGCGGCATTGCGGCGGTTCCACCCCCGACCGGGAAGCTGGGCGCTGGACGGCTGGGACCGCACCGCGCAGGTGCTGGCGCGGCACATGGCGGCGGCGGGCTGGCGGCTGGTGGCGGCGGGCGACGGCCGCGCGGCGGTGGGCAATTGCGTCGGGCTGTCGCCGTCCGAACTGACCTGCGCCATGGCCGCCGAGGACGGTCTGGCCGCCCTGGTGGGCGATCGCGGCAGCCGCGACCTGGAAACGCCGTGGGTCGCCGGGGCGGAAGTGGTGGTGGTGGCGGGCGGCGGCCGCTTCGACAAACGGGCGCTGGCCCATTTGCGGCGCGGCGCCACCGTGGTCGAACTGGTCCCGGATTCCTGCGATCCGGCGGCCGAGGCGGGGCTGGCGGCGCGCGACGGTCGGGTGATTCCGCACATGGTGGCCAGCGGCGGCGCGCCGATCCTGGCCCATCTGCGCCATCTGCAACGGCGCCATCGCTGCGACTGGTCGGCGGCGGCCTTGCGGGCGCGGCTGCTGCAACGCTTCACCGAGGGGCTGGCGGCCATCGCCGAGCGTGACGCCGATTTGCGGGCGGCGGCGCTGACCACCGCGCACGACTTCACCGCCGGACTCAGGAACGGTCCGCCGGTTTATCCTCTGTAGCGGCGCCGTCCCCAAGGTCCAGCAGCAAGGCCAGCCGCGTCAGGTCGCACAGGCTGGGCGCCCCCATCTTCTTCAGCACGTTGGCGCGGTGGCTTTCCACCGTGCGGATGCCGATGTCCAGTTCCGACGCCACCAGCTTGTTGGGCAGGCCGCGCACCAGCAATTCCAGCACCGCCCGTTCGCGGCGGCTGAGACGGCGATAGCGCGCGGCGGCCTGGGCGCGCTCGGCCGCCTCGCGGCGGCGGGCGGCGTCGTGCTCCAGGGCGGCGCGCACCCGGCCGATGAAATACTGGTCGTCGAACGGCTTTTCCAGGAAATCCCAGGCCCCGGCGCGAAAGGCGTTGACCGCCAGCGGCACCTCGCCATGGCCGGTGATCAGGATCACCGGCAGGGCCAGCGGCTGTGCCGCCATCCATTGCTGCACTTCCAGGCCGCTCATGCCCGGCATGCGCTGGTCCACCACCAGGCAGCCGCTTTGCGCCGGGTCGTGGGCGGCGATGAAGGCGGCGGCGTCGGCGAAGGTGCGGCACGGCAACCCGGCCAGGTCGCAGATCACCGACAGGCAGTGGCGGACGGCGTCGTCGTCGTCGACGATGAATACGGTGGGCGGAGATGGGGTCATGGCGTCGCCGTCGGCAGGGTGAAGGAAAAACAGGCACCGTCCGGGCCGTTGCGGTCCAGCCACAAGCGGCCGCCGTGGCTTTCGACCAGCGAGCGGCAGATGGGCAGGCCCAACCCCATGCCCGACGGCTTGGTGGTGAAGAACAGGTCGAACAGCGGCGCGATCTTGTCGGCGGGCACGCCGGGGCCGGAATCGGCCACCGACACCACCGCCATTCCGCCCGCCGGGTGGGCGGACACCACGATCTCGCGCGTGGGGCCGGGATGTTCGGCCAGGGCGTCGATGCTGTTGCGCAGCAGGTTCAGCAGCACCTGATCCAACTGCACCTTGTCGGTCCACAGGTCGGGCATTTCGGCGGGCAGGTCCACGGTCACGGTGATGCCGTGCCGTTGCAAATCGGGGCGGGTCAGGGCCAGCACCTCGCGCACGCTGGCCGCCAGCTTGACCCGTCCGGCGCCGCCTTCCTGGCGCAGAAAACCACGGATGCCGCGCAGCACCTCGGCGGCGCGTTCGGCCTCGGCCACCGCGCGGCCCATCAGGTCCAGCGCCGCCGTGCTGGCGCCGCCGTCGCGCAGCAGCAGGGCGCGGCTGGATTTGGTGTAGTTGATGGTGGTGAACAGCGGCTGGTTCAGTTCATGGGCCAGGGACGACGCCATCTCGCCCAGCAGGCTGAGGCGGGCGACCCGCGCCAGTTCGGCCTCGCGCCGCCGCAGGGCGGCGTCCAGCCGCCAGCGCTCGCCGACGATGGCCCCGACCAGCAGGCCGGTGGCGGTCAGCGCCGCCATCAGCAACTGATCGTAAAAGATGTCGCCGCCGCCCGGCGGACGGGCCAGCACCACGCCCACCTGCATGCCCAGGGTTGCCGCCGCCGCGCCGGGCAGGCCGCGCCGCAGGGCGATCCACACCACCGGCAGGAACAGCAGGTGGTACAGCTTGGACGGATCGGCGGCCAGCGGCCCGAAGGTCAGCCACAACGCGGTGGGCACCGCCACCGCCTGGGCCAGCGTCTCGGCGGCGCCGACGCGCGGCCCGTCCGATTGCGTGCCGTGCAGCGCCACCAGCACCGCCGGGGCCACCGCCAGCACGCCGATGACGTCGCCCGCCCAATATTGCACCGCGCCGTGCCACGGCACCGTCCCGGCCAGGGCATAGGGCGCGACGAAGCCCAGCGCGGCGGCGGCGGCGGCCAGCGGGGTGATGGCGACGAAGGCGATCAACTGGCGCGGCCGGTCCAGCGCCGGGTGCAGGTGCAGACGCCGCTGCAGCACGGCGGCGGCGACGGCATAGGCGGCGGTGATGGCCAGATTGGTGGCCAGCAGCAGCGGCAGCGGCGCGGGGCCGCCGCGCACCAGCAGGTCGCCCAGCATCAGGGCGACGAAGGTCAGGGGGATGGCGTGACGGGGCGGCGCCGCCAGCAGCAGGGCGACATACAGCCCGGCCGGCGGATTCCACGGCGTCAGGTTCAGCGCCGGGGCTTGGTGCACGAAGGTGGCGTGGTCCACCGCCAGGAACAGCGCCAGGAAGGCGGGGGCGAACAGCGGATGGGCGATCACGCCGTGCATTCCGGGATCGGGGCGGTCCGGGGTGGCGCGGCGCGCCCCCCCGTCCCGGTGCTCAGGCGGTGAAATACGCCTGGGTTCCATGTCCGGCGATGGCGTCGGACAGACGCTGAAGCGCGTGGACATAGGCGGCGGTGCGCATGGAGACGCTCTTGCTGCGCGAGGTATCCCATACGTGGCGGCCTTCGGTTTCCATGATGGTCTTGAGGCGCTCGTGCACCTCCTTGGTCGACCAGTAATAGCCCTGACGGTTCTGGACCCATTCGAAATAGGATACCGTGACGCCGCCCGCATTCGCCAGGATATCCGGCAGCACGGTGATGCCCTTGGCCTCCAGGATGGCGTCGGCCTCGGAGGTCACGGGGCCGTTGGCCAGTTCCAGCAGCACCCGGGCCTTGATGGCGCCGGAATTGCCCGCGTGGATCTGGTCTTCCAGGGCGGCGGGGACCAGCACCTCGCATTCCAGGCCCAGCAGGTCGTCGGCGTCCAGCACCGCCGCGCGGCCGGTGGCGGCGTAATCGACCACCGAACCCTTGGCCGCCTTGACCTCGGACACCGCGCGCGGGTCCAGGCCGTCGGCCGACCAGATGGCGCCGCGCGAATCCGAGATGCCGACGATCTTGTAGCCGTCGTCATGCAGCAGGTTGGCGATGTGCATGCCGGCGTTGCCGTAACCCTGCACCACCACCCGCTTGGCCGAACGGGCCAGGCCCAGTTCGTTTTCCAGGTGCTTCAGCAGGTAATAGCCGCCGCGCGCGGTGGCGTCGTCGCGGCCCAGCGAGCCGCCCAGCGGGATCGGCTTGCCGGTGATCACCGCCGGGCTGGGCTGGCGCACCATCGAGCTGTATTCGTCGGCCATCCAGCCCATGATCATGGAATTGGTGTAGACGTCGGGCGCCGGAATGTCGCGGTCGGGGCCGATCATCCCCGCGAACGCCTGGACATAGGACCGCGACAGGCGTTCCAGCTCGGCGCGCGACAGGGCGCGCGGGTCCACCTGCACGGCGCCCTTGCCGCCGCCGTAGGGCAGGTTCATCACCGCGCACTTGAAGGTCATCCAGAACGCCAGGGTGGTGACTTCGTCCACGGTCGAGGCGGGGTGGAAACGGATGCCGCCCTTGGTCGGGCCGCGGGTGTCGTCATAGCGGCAGCGCCAGGCGATGAACGAACGGCGCGAGCCGTCATCCATGCGGATCATCAGCCGGGTGCTCAGCGTTTCCTTGGGATGGCGCAGCTTTTCCAGAACCTCGGGGTGGACCTCGGTATGCCGGGCGGCATCGTCGAGGCGCTTCAGGGCGTGGTTCAGCATCACCATGTCACTCATGTCTTCAATCTCCCCGGCCGGTGCTCCACGGGGGATGGAAGACGCGGCGCGCTGGCGCCGGGCCGGCCCCCGGAAGACGACGGAATGTGGCGTCGAAATGACGGGGCACTGTAAGGGCTGGGCTTTGGTCCTAGAACACCGTGATTCTACGGAATTATTCGGCTTGACACGAAAAAGGGGCGCCGCAGCGCCCCTTTGCCGTCATTCCGCCGCGTCTTCCTTGAGGCGGAAGCGCCAGGCGCAGAAATAATCGGCCGGGTGCGGATCGGGCGGACAGGCGATGCATTCGCATTCGATGCGCTTGTCCACCGTGGCGGCGAAGGTGGAATATTCGACCACGCCCGCCGACTTGCACGGGTAATCGGGCAGGCCCTTGCGCTGGCGGGCGTTCTGCACCCGGCACTTGGTCATCTGCATGACCAGGGCGCCGTCGGGCTCGAAGAACACCTTCTGTTCGTTGATGGCGCCATACATGCGGTGCAGGAAGGTGCCCGCCAGGGCCTCCAGGCCGCCCTGGTCGGGCAGGCCCTGCAATTGCTTGATGCGGGCCGCCTCCAGCGGCGAGAACCGCGCCCAGCAGGCATCGTTGATCGCCTTGGCGGCGTCCATGCCCTCGCGGGTTTCCACCGCCTGGAACCACACGCCGTCCAGGGCCAGCCAGTTGACGGCCATGGCCTCCAGCAGCTTGGACAGCTTTTCCGCGCCCAGGCCGGTCAGGGCGGCGGGCAGGCCGTCGGCATCCTTGTCGGCGCCCAAGGTGGCGCACAGCCGGTCGATCATGATGGCGGTGGCGCGGTCGCCCGCGTCCTTTTCCATCTCCAGCGCCTTGTCCACGCCGAACTTGTCGGCGGCGCCCGCGAACCACAGGCCGTAATGCACCGCCATGCGGCGCACCGCGTCGATCACCGCCTGGGCCAATTGCTTGCTGTCGTCTTCCATCTCGATCCCTCTTGGACGTGGGTTCTTCATTTTAGGAAAAGCTTGAATAGCATGGAATTTGGCACTGCAACAATTCTGGCGGTGACGGCGGCTTTTCCGTACTATATGCCGCATATATAGCGAAAGGGGGCAGCGTGGGCCGCGATCTCAAGCTCAGGATCAAGCTGTGCGCCACGGCCGCCCTGGGGCCGGGCAAGGTCGGATTGCTGGAGGCGGTGGAACGTTGCGGCTCCATCACCGCCGCCGCCAGGGACCAGGGCATGTCCTATCGCCGGGCCTGGGGGCTGCTGGAGGAACTGAACCACGCTTTGGCCCAGCCGGTGGTGGTGTCCAGCTTCGGCGGGGCGCGCGGCGGCGGCGCCAGCGTGACCGAAACCGGGCGGATCGTCATCGCCTTGTATCGCCGCATCGAAAGCAAGGCGCAGGCCGCCATCGCCGGGGAACTGGCCGAACTGGCGGAATTGCTGGCCCCCGAGCAGCAGGACCAGGAGGGACCGTGTTCGCCCTGACCCCGCTGGAAATCGAGGCGTTGCGCCTGTCGCTGCTGGTGTCGGGCTGGGCGGTGGCCGGGTCGCTGCCGTTCGGCATCGCCTGTGCCTGGCTGCTGGCCCGCCGCGACTTTCCCGGCAAGGCGGTGGTGGACGGCATCATCCATCTGCCGCTGGTGCTGCCGCCGGTGGTGGTGGGCTATGCCCTGCTGGTGGTGCTGGGGCGGCGCGGCGTGGTCGGGTCGCTGTTGCTGGACTGGTTCGGCATCACCCTGGCCTTCACCTGGAAGGGCGCGGCCATCGCCAGTGCGGTCATAGCCTTTCCGCTGATGGTGCGGGCCATCCGCCTGTCGCTGGAAAGCGTCGATCGCGGGCTGGAACAGGCGGCGCGCACCTTGGGCTGCGGCCCGGTGCGGACTTTCTTCACCGTCACCTTGCCGCTGGTGGCGCCGGGGGTGCTGACCGGGGTGATCCTGGCCTTTGCCCGCTCGCTGTCGGAATTCGGCGCCACCATCACCTTCGTTTCCAACATTCCCGGCGAAACCCGCACCCTGCCCATCGCGCTGTACGCCTTGACCCAGGTGCCGGGCACCGACGCGGCGGCGCTGCGGCTGTGCGTCATTTCGGTGGTGGTGGCCTTCGCCGCGCTGATCGCCTCGGAAATCCTGTCGCGCCGCGTCCAGGCGCGGCTGAAGGGCTAGGCCCATGCTGGACATCGCGCTGCTGCGCCGCCAGGGCGCCTTTCAGGTGGACACGACGTTGCGTTCCGGCCCCGGCGTCACCGCCCTGTTCGGGCCGTCGGGTTCGGGCAAAAGCTCGGTCATCAACATGGTGGCCGGACTGTCCCGCCCCGATGCCGGGCATGTGGAAGTGGACGGCAAGGTGCTGTTCGATTCCGCCAGCGGAATCGATTTGCCACCCGAACGCCGCCGCCTGGGCTATGTGTTCCAGGACGCCCGGCTGTTTCCCCATCTGTCGGTGCACGCCAACCTGACCTTCGGCCAGAACCGCCTGCCCGTCGGGGAACGGCGGGTGGCCTTCGACGACGTGGTGGCGGTGCTGGGCATCGGCCATCTGCTGGACCGTCGTCCGGCCAAGCTGTCGGGCGGCGAGAAACAGCGCGTCGCCATCGGTCGCGCCCTGCTGGCCAGCCCGCGTATCCTGTTGATGGACGAGCCGCTGGCGGCGCTGGATTCGGCGCGCAAGGCGGAATTGCTGCCGTTCATCGCCGGTCTGTCGCGGCGCTTCGCCATCCCCATCCTGTATGTCAGCCACTCCATGGACGAGGTGCTGCGGCTGGCCGACACCCTGGTGCTGATGGACGAGGGCCAGGCCAAGGCGGTGGGTGGGGTCGAGGAATTGCTGTCCCGCCCCGACCTGCGGCCGCTGACCGGGCGGTACGAGGCGGGGGCGGTGATCCGCGCCACCGTGGCGGGGCACGACGCCACCTATGGCACCACCCGCCTGGATTTCACCGGGGGCGTGTTGCAGGTGGGCCGCGCCGAATTGCCGGTGGGCACGGCGGTGCGCGTGCGCATCCACGCCAGCGACGTCGCCATCGCCATCGACGCCCCGACCCGCATCAGCATACGCAATTCCCTGTCGAGTGTGGTCAAGACCGTGACCCCGGCCGAGGATTGGCTGGTGGACGTGGTGCTGGAATGCGGCGGCACCGAGATCTGGGCCAGGATCACCGCCGGTGCCCAGGCCAGCCTGTCGCTGCGGCCGGGCATGCATGTGCACGCCTTGATCAAGGCCGCCACCATCACCCGCGGCGATCTGGCGGAGAAATGAAAAAGCCCCCTTCGCCGGGCGAAGGGGGCTTTTCCGGCAGCAACACTTCTCAATACTTCTTGTCGTCGCCCCACATGGAGGTGTTGAAACGCACCACCTGGTTGCGGCCCTGTTCCTTGGCGCGGTAGAGCGCGACGTCGGCGAACTTGACCGCCTGCCAGAAGGTGTCGCTGTCGTTGGGGAAGTCGGCGATACCGATGGAGATGGTCTTCTTCAGCACCACGTGACCCGCCTGGACCTCCAATTGCTCGACCGAGGCGCGGATCTTTTCCGCCACCATGTCGGCGTTGTCGGGCGGGGTGTCCACCAGGATGACCAGGAATTCCTCGCCACCGAAACGGATCACCAGATCGGATGCCCGCACCGTCTGGCGCAGCAGCTTGGCCAGGGCCTTGATCACCGCGTCGCCGGCGTCGTGGCCGTAGGTGTCGTTGACCATCTTGAAGTAATCGAGATCCAGCATCATCACCGCAACCTGGGTGTTGCGGCGTTGGACGTTGGCGATCAGCGTCTCGACGTATTCTTCCAGGAAACGGCGGTTGTTGAGGCCGGTCATGGGGTCGCGCAGGCTGGATTCCTTGAGGGTTTCCATCAGGCGCTTGGTTTCCAGCACCGGCGCCGCCTCGCGCAGGTAGACGTTGACATAGGGAATCAGCGACAGGATGCGCTGCTCGTCGCCCGGCCGCGCCACCAGTTGCAGCACGTTGGCCACCGAGCCCGACTGGATGATGGGCAGGCAGACATGGGCGCGGCTGGGGGCGTCGTTGGGCGGCTGGAAGGCATAGCAGATGGCCGGGTTGGTGATGCCGTCCACCATGTGGCCGGTACGGCGCGCCCGGCAGCCCTCGCTGCGCACCAGGATCTGCGGGTCGCACCAGCGGCACGAAGCTTCCAGGTTGCCGTCCACGAACAACGGAATCATCTGGTTCTTGTTCGGCACCATCTCGTACAGCGAGTACTCGTTGACCTTGAATTCCTGTTCCAAGGTCCGCGCCAGACGCTGATGGATTTCCGCCTTGGTTTCGTCTTCCTCGATGGCCTGCTTGAAATGGGCGGCGCGGGTCAGGCCGTCCACCATGGCGATGGTGGCTTCAAGCTGGTTTTCGTCGGGCGTGGTGGTCTTGTTGGTCAGCCGCGCCACGTTGTTGCCGATGCGCGTCAGTCCGTCGTCCAGGAAGCCCAGCAGGCGGTTCATGTCGTCGGCGATCTGACCGATCTCGTCCTCGGTCAGTTGTTCGACCTTGGCCTTGAAATCGCCGCGCAGCGCCCGCTGCACCGCCGTTTCCACGTTCTGGGCGGTGACGGTGACGGGCTGGATGGTGCGGCGGATCAGCAGGAAGGCGATGCCCGCGAACACCGCCACCGCGCCGACGATGCCCGCGACCGTCAGCATGGCCTTTTGCTTCAGCGCCAGGATGGACACCTGCATGGTCACGGCGCCCAGCACCATGCCTTCCTGGACGTTGTGGCATTCCAGGCAGTTGGGCGAGCCGCGATTGCTGGCGACGAACGGAATGGTGCCGCGGATCAGGGTGTCGTCGTCGGTTTCGACGATCTGGTATTGCGGCCTGCCGTCGCGCAGCACCTGGGCTTCGATCTCGTCGGACGGGGTTTCTTCGGTCAGGCCGGTGCCGAATTGCTGCACCACCAGCGGCGAGCGCACCACCCGCGCCGAGGACAGTCCCTGGACCTCCATCAGACGCTTGAGGAAGCTCTCGCGCTTGTCGATCACCCCGTTGATCATGGATTCGGTCAGGTGCACACGCACGATCTCGGCGGCGGTGCGGATGTGTTCGGTCGACGACGCAATGGAAAAACTGCGGAAGGCGAACAGGCTGATGGCGACCAGAATCACCACCAGGCCCCCCGCCATGGCGGCGAAGAACACATTGATCTTGGTACTGAGGTTCATCCCAGGCATTCCCCCCTATGACGCCTTGGCGCCGTAGCATAGGAGCGGAAGGGGATTTACACAACCGTCACACAGCGTCTTTCAATTGTGCAGTGCACACGAACTTCCTGTGCGGTGCATGGGGCTGTACTTCCGCCGCGGCGGTCAGCCCTTCAGTTCCACCTGTTCCCCATGGCCGCGATCATTGGCGACGCGGACCAGCCGCGCGGCGGGCAACCGCACGGTGAAGGTGGTGCCCTGGCCGGGCGTGCTGTCCACCACGATGGTGCCGCCATGGGCCTGGACGTAATGGCGGACGATGGGCAGGCCCAGGCCGGTGCCGCCGAAACGCCGCGCCAGCGAGGCGTCGGCCTGGAAGAACGGCGTCCAGATGCTGTCCATGTCTTCGGGGCGGATGCCGATGCCGGTGTCGGACACGCTGATGGCCATGCCGTCGTCGTCGGCCCGCACGCTCAGCCGCACCCGGCCGCCGGACGGGGTGAACTTGACGGCGTTGGACAACAGGTTCAGGGCGATCTGGCGCAGGCGCAGCGGGTCGGCGCGCAGCCGTGGCAGGTCGGCGGGCAGGTCGCAGGCCAGGGTGATGTGGCATTCGTCGGCCTTGGGGCGGATCATGGCGACGGCGCCTTCCAGGCACGGCCGCAGGTCCAGCACGTCCTCCTGCAAGGCCAGTTCGCCGATCTCGATGCGCGCCACGTCCAGGATGTCCTCGATCACGTCGCGCAGGTGGCTGCCGGCGCTGTGGATCAGCCCGACATATTCGGCGTAGCGGCTGTTGCCCAGCGGCCCGAACACCTGTTCCATGATGGTTTCGGAAAAGCCGATGACCGCGTTCAGCGGCGTGCGCAATTCGTGGCTCATGGTGGCCAGGAAGGCGGATTTGGCGCGGTTCGCCGCCTCGGCCAGTCGGGTCGCCTCGCGCAGTTCCTGCTCGGCCCGCTTCAGGTGGGTGATGTCGCGGCCTTCGGGGATGATGAACAGCACCTGCCCGGATTCGTCCACCACCGGCTTCAGCGAGAAATCCACGGTGGAAATGCTGCCGTCCACCCCGGGATGGGTGGTCTCGAAGCGCACGAAGCGTCCGGCGGCGGCCTCGGCGATGCCGTCGCGCAGGGTGGCCTGATCGGCGGGGGAATGGCTCCACCACGGCGTGTCGGCGAAATGTCGCCCCGCCACCTGATCCAGCGCCATGCCGATGAAGGCCAGGGCGGTGCGGTTGGCCTCGATCAGTGTGCCGTCGGTTTCCAGCAGGCCGATGAATTCGAAGGTCTGGTCGAAGATGGCGCGAAAGCGCAACTGGCTTTCGTCCAGACGGCGCTGGGTTTCCAGCAGGTCGCCGATCTCGGTGAAACTGGACACCACCACCCGTCCGGCCTGGGGGTGGCGGGCCGGGACCGAATGCACCTGAAGCCAGCGCACGCCGGCATCGGGCAGGCGGGCGCCGATCACCGCGTCGGCCGGGGCATCGGTGCGCAAGGCGACAAAGGCGGGATGGCGGGATTGCGGCAGGGTGCCGCCGTCGCGGTCCACGTAATCGGGGGTGGTGCCGTGGCCCATCAGGGCGCGGGCGGCGGCGTTGCTGGCGATGATGCGGCCGTCCTCGGCCCGCACGGTGACGCCGCCCTTGATGGCCTCCAGGATGGCCTGGTGGGGCCAGCCTTCCAGCGGTGCCGCCGGGCGGAACACCAGCACCGCGCCGCCATCGGGCAGATCGCGGCGGCTGACCGCCAGGGGGGCGGGCAGGGCGGCCAGCAGCGCCTCGACCGTCAGGCCCGCCAGACTGTCGGGCGACCGGCCCATGATGTCGGCCAGAGACTGGTTGGCCGCCGTCAGCCGCTGGTCGGCGGTGACGATGGCGGCTGGAACCGGTAATCCGGCGAAGGCGGTTGCGAACAGATCGGACATGCTGCCATCCCCTTCAGCAATATCCCTATGTTCTGCCGGGACGGGCCAGGGCGCATCTGGGATAAAGGTTAGGCACAGGGCCGTTGGTATGAGCGTCTACGCCTAATGAACAATAGATAATAAGAAGGCCCGCCGGACATGCCGACGGGCCTGGAGGTGGGGAGGAGGGCGGAAGCCTATTCGCCGGGGGCGGCGAAGATGGTGGAACTGCGGACCACGGTGCCGTCCGACAGGTCGGTCAGGGTGAAGTCCAGCGGCGTCTTCTTGCCCGAGGCCGAGGCGGCCGGGGCGGTGACGTACAGGCGGAAGGTGCCGACCTGATCGCCGCCGACCGACAGGCGGGCGGTTTCCGCCTCGCCGCTTTCGCCCACCAGCTCGATGCGGGCGCCGGGCACGCCGGACACCGCCAGGGTCATCTCGCGGTCCTTGCGCACCATGTTCAGCACCTTGTAGGTGTAGCCGTTGCGGATGTCGCCGTTGGACATCTGCACGAACAGCGGGCTGCGTTCGTGCAGCACGTTGACGTCCACGGTCTTGCGGGTGCCCAGGGAATACAGCATCACCGCGCCGACCACCGACAGGATGGCCACGTACATGATGGTGCGGGCGCGCACCAGCTTGATCTTGGCGTGGCTTTCGCCGCGTTCGCGGGCCTGCTGGTTGGACACCGAATCATAGGTGATCAGGCCGTGCGGCAGGCCGTAGCGGTCCATCACCGTGTCGCAGGCGTCGATGCACAGGCCGCAGCCGATGCAGGCCAATTGGTTGCCGTTGCGGATGTCGATGCCGGTGGGGCAGGACTGCACGCAGATGCCGCAATCGACGCAATGGCCGCGCCCGGCGAAATCCTGGCCGACCTTGGCCGGGCCGCGCGCCTCGCCGCGCCACGCTTCATAGCTGATGATGGCCGAATGCTCGTCGAACATGGCCGATTGGAAACGGGCATAGGGGCACATGTAGATGCACACCTGCTCGCGCGCCAGACCGGCCATGACGAAGCAGCCGCCGCCGACCACGGCGATGGCGCCGTAGGTGGCGAAACTGGCCTGGCCGGTCAGGATGTCGGGCAGCAGGGTCAGCGCGTTGTCGAAATACAGCGCGAAACCGATGCCGCACGCCGCCGAAATGACCAGCCACGACAGCAGCACCGTGCCCTTCTTGGCCAGCTTGGCGCCGTTCCACTTTTGCCGGTCCAGGGCGATGCGGGCGTTGCGGTCGCCCACCACCAGCCGCTCGACGAACACGAACAGGTCGGTATAGACCGTCTGCCAGCACAGGAAGCCGCACCACAGGCGCCCGGCCAGCGCCGACATGAAGAACAGGGCGATGGCCGCGAACAGCAACAGGCCGGTCAGGTAATAGACCTCTTGCGGCCAGATCTCGATGAAGAAGAAATAGGCGCGGCGGCCCGGCAGGTCGATCAGGATGGCCTGATCCGGCGCGCCCGGCCCACGGTCCCAGCGCAGGAACGGCGACAGGTGCCAGACCGCCATCAGGATGCCCATGGCCCACCACTTGATGTTGCGGAACAGGCCGCGCACCGAGCGGGGATGGATGGTGCCGCTGCTGGCGTAAAGGTGCTTGGGCTTGGACGCCTTGTCGGGTTCAGCCTGAATGTGTGACATCGTGGGCCACCTTGGGGTGCGGAAAGGGAAAAGGCCGTGCGGGACGGCCTTGGCGCCACTCTAGGAGCGGGGGTCCGGGGGCGCATTGCGAATTGTCAATGCAAGCCAGATTCCTTGATCTAGATCATTGCGAATTCTCAATGCCAGCGCCGGAAGCCAAGCCTAGCCTGGGTTTGACGCCGCCGCCGTCGCGGTCGGCAAACCAAGGGGGAAGTCATGCATCTGGATCTGGACGCCTATATCGCGCTGGGCTTTCTGGTCGCCACCGTGGTGATCACCATCGGGCTGTTCGCCTTTCTGCTGACCCGGCGCAAGAACTGATCCCCGCGCCTTCACATATTAGGAAATCTTGATATAATGGCGCGGCGACGGCGGGGCGTTCGGCCCCGCCTTTCCGTTTCATATCCATGCGAGGCGACATGAAGCAGGTCATGCTGCAAGAGAAGTATCCGATCTTCGTGGCGGAAATCGCCAAGACGGAAACCGCGCACAAGACGGTCGACGAACTGGTGGCCTATTTCCAGGCCCGCATCGCCGAAAACCCCAAGGTCCACTTCATCGGCGTGTTCGACCATTTCGCCCACACCACCCGCATCGGCGGCCCGATCATGGACGGCATGGTCGCGGCGGTGGACGTGATCTTCTGTTTCGGCTTCGCCATTCCCAACCCGCAGATGCTGGCGGTGCGGCCGCGCTCCATCGGCATCGCCGATCTGGGCGACAAATTCGTGGTCAGCTTCCTGGAAGCGCCCATGCAGCCCGCCAACGAGGCCATGGAAGCCTGGACGCGCGGCCTGCGCACCGCCTGAGCGGGAAGGGGAGCATCATGCTGAAGGTCCTGTCGCTGATCTCGAAGAATCTGGTCGTCGCCATTCCGGCAACCATGATCCTGGGCTTCGGCTGCGGTCTGGTGATGCCGGTGGGATGGCTGAAGGCGCTGATCGTGCCGCTGACCTTCCTGATGGTCTATCCCATGATGGTCAGCCTGAAGCTGGCCAAGGTGGTCGAGGGCGGCGACGCCAAGGCCCAAATGCTGGCCCAGGGCATCAATTTCGCGGTGATTCCGTTCGTCGCCTTCGCCATCGCCCAGGCGTTCTTTCCCGACCAGCCCTATTACGCCCTGGGGCTGCTGCTGGCGGCGCTGTTGCCCACCTCGGGCATGACCATCTCGTGGACCGGCTTCGCGGGCGGCAATCTGGGCGCGGCGGTCAAGATGACGGTGGCCGGGCTGATCCTGGGGTCGCTGGCGACGCCGTTCTACGTCAACGCCCTGATGCATGCTTCGGTGTCGGTGGATCTGTGGGCGGTGTTCTCGCAGATCGCCTTCATCGTCTTCCTGCCCATGGCGGCCGGGCATGTCACCCAAAGCTATCTGGTCAAGAAACACGGGCAGAAGGGCTTCCAGACTCAATGGGCGCCGCGCTTCCCGCCGTTCTCCAGCCTGGGCGTGCTGGGCATCGTCTTTGTCGCCATGGCGTTGAAGGCCCAGCAATTGGTGGCGCAACCGGCGCAATTGCTGGTGCTGCTGGCGCCGTTGCTGATCCTGTACGGGGTCAATTACCTGCTCAGCACCGTGCTGGCCAAGGTTCTGCTGCCGCGCGGCGACGCCATCGCCCTGGTCTACGGCACGGTCATGCGCAACCTGTCCATCGCCCTGGCCCTGGCCATGAACGCCTTTGGCGATGCCGCGTCCGACGCGGCGCTGGTCATCACCCTGGCCTATATCATCCAGGTGCAATCGGCGGCGTGGTACGTCAAGCTGACCGACCGCCTGTTCGGCCCCAAGCCGGTCGCCGCATAGGGTTTCATCCCTCGGCGGCGGCGATGCTTTCCAACTGTTCCATGTCGCAACGATAGCGGTTCTGGCCGATTTCGGTCAGAACCCCGTTGCGTTTGAACTCGGCCACGGTGCGGCTGGCGTGTTCGGTGGTGATGCCGAGCATGGAGCCCACATCCTCGCGCGAGAACAGGCTGACGCAGCCGTCCGCTTCCGCCAGTTGCAGCAGCAGCCGGGCCAGACGTTGCGGCGCCTTGCCGGTGGACAATTCGGTCAGCCAGTCGTCGGCCTGACGCAAGGCGGCGTGCCAGCGTTGCATCAATTGGGTGTGCAGGCGCGGTGTTTCGCGGTTCAGGCGCTCGACCACCTGACGCGGCACGCGGCACACCTGGGTCGGCTGCAAGGCGATGGCGGTGTGTTCGTAGGCTTGGCCCAGGATGGCCTCCAGCCCCACGGTCGAACCGTTCTTCAGCAGCCGCACGATGCGCTGGGTGCCGTCGGGCAGGTATTGCACCAGTTTCACCAGCCCCGAGCGGATGGTGTACAGCGTGGTGCCGTCGCTGCCCGCCGAATACAGGGTGGCGCCGACGTCGAAGGCGATTTCGTCGATGGGCAGGTGGATCAGGTTGAAATCCGGCTCGGTCAGATCGGCGAACAGCACCAGATCGCGGATGCCGCAATCCGAACAATTGGCCGTTCCCTGCCAGGCCGCGTCAATCTGCGTGCGCTTCATCGATTCCATCCACCAACGGTCCCGAGTGTCTAACAGCCGTGCCGCCCGAACTCAAGGCGTTGCGCCATCTTGGACAAACTTTGCGAAGAATGACAATTCGCAATCGGATTGGGGGTATGGAACCGGCTTTTTGCAATGAGGCGACGGGCGCCCCTCCCTAGGCTTTGCGGGCGCGCCGTCCGGCAGCCGGGGGAGACTGGTTCCGGGCGGTTGGCGCGGTATCTTGCAAGGAGTTCGTGCATGTCCGCTGCAACCGCTGCTGTCGGGACCCAGGGGGACACGTCGCCATACTTCGACGACGTCATCAAGAAATTCGTCCTGGCTTCCGTTTTCTGGGGCATCATCGGCTTTCTGGCGGGCGATTTCATCGCCTGGCAATTGGCCTTCCCCGCCCTCAACCTGGATTTGGAATGGACCACTTTCGGCCGCGTCCGTCCCGTCCATACCTCCGCCGTGATCTTCGCCTTCGGCGGCAACGTGCTGATCGGCACGTCGTTCTACGTGGTGCAGCGCACCACCCGCGCCGCCCTGTTCGGCGGGCGCGGCTTCGGCAATTTGATCTTCTGGATGTTCCAGGCGTTCATCGTCTTCGCCGCCTCGTCCTATATCCTGGGACATAGCCAGGGCCGCGAATACGCCGAGCCGGAATGGTGGATCGACCTGTTCCTGACCGTGACCTGGGTGTTCTATCTGATCGCCTTCGCGGGCACGATCATGAAGCGCAAGGAACCCCACATCTACGTGGCCAACTGGTTCTATCTGGCCTTCATCCTGACCATCGCCATGCTGCATCTGGGCAACAACGTCGCCCTGCCGGTGGTGTTCTTCGGCGGTGAAACGTGGTGGAAGTCCTATTCCATGTACGCGGGCGTGCAGGACGCCATGACCCAGTGGTGGTACGGCCACAACGCGGTCGGCTTCTTCCTGACCGCCGGCTTCCTGGCCATCATGTACTATTTCGTGCCCAAGCGCGCCGAGCGTCCGGTCTATTCCTACCGGCTGTCCATCGTGCACTTCTGGGCGCTGATCTTCCTGTACATCTGGGCCGGTCCGCACCACCTGCACTACACCGCCTTGCCCGATTGGGCGCAGACGCTGGGCATGACCTTCTCGATCATGCTGTGGATGCCGTCCTGGGGCGGCATGATCAACGGCCTGATGACCCTGTCCGGCGCCTGGGACAAGCTGCGCACCGACCCGGTGATGCGGTTCCTGGTGTCGTCGGTGGCGTTCTACGGCATGTCGACCTTCGAAGGTCCGATGATGTCGATCAAGGCGGTCAATTCGCTGTCGCACTACACCGACTGGACGGTCGGCCACGTGCATTCCGGCGCTTTGGGCTGGGTTGCCTTCGTGTCGTTCGGCGCGCTGTACTACCTGGTGCCCAAGCTGTGGGGCCGCAAGGAACTGTACTCGCTGAAGCTGGTGGGTCTGCATTTCTGGGTCGCCACGGTGGGTGTGGTTCTCTACATCACCGCCATGTGGATCTCGGGCATCATGCAGGGCCTGATGTGGCGTGCCTACGACAACCTCGGCTTCCTGCAATACTCGTTCATCGAGACCGTCGAGGCCATGCACCCCTATTACGTCATCCGTGCGCTGGGCGGCCTGCTGTTCGTCCTGGGCTCGCTGGTGATGGCCTACAACATGATCCGCACCATCCGTGGCGACGTCGCCGCGGACGAGGCCCGGCCGGTTTCGGCCATGGCGCGCGGCTAAGGGGGGTACCATGTCCGTCTTCAAGCATCACGCCAAACTCGAAACCAACGTCTTCCTGCTGGCGGTCGGCATCCTGCTGACCGTCATCACCGGCGGCCTGGTCGAGATCGTGCCGCTGTTCACCATCGAGAGCACCATCGAGAAGGTGGACGGCATCCGTCCCTACAGCCCGCTGGAGCAGGCCGGGCGCAACATCTATGTCCGCGAGGGCTGCTATCTGTGCCACAGCCAGATGGTCCGCCCGTTCAAGGACGAGGTCGAGCGTTACGGCCATTACAGCCTGGCGGCCGAATCCAAGTACGACCATCCCTTCCAGTGGGGGTCCAAGCGCACCGGCCCCGATCTGGCCCGCGTCGGTGGCAAGTACACCAACGACTGGCACGTCCGTCACCTGATCAATCCCCGTGACGTGGTGCCGGAATCGGTGATGCCCGGCTATCCGCATCTCAAGCGCAAGCTGGCGTTCAACGATGTCGAGGGTCATCTGAAGACCCTGCGCGGCGTCGGCGTTCCCTACAGCGACGACCAGATCCGCGCCGCCAAGGCCGATCTGGCGGCCCAGGCCAGCGCGGACACCACCGCCGAATCCGACTTCGCCCGCCGCTATCCCAAGGCGCCGATGGGGGATTTCGACGGCAATCCCGACGTGACCGAGATGGACGCCGTGGTGGCGTACCTTCAGGTCCTCGGCACCTTCGTCGACTTCACCACGGTGAAGCCCGAGAAGGTGGCCCGCTAAGGGGGGCGGGCGATGATCGCTGATTTCGTTCAACACGTCCTGCGCCCCTTTTGGGGGGTGTGGATGATGGTTCTGTTCCTGGGGATCGTCTTCTGGGCGTTCCGGCCGAAGAACAAAGGCCGGTTCCAGTCCTACGCAGACATCCCGCTCAGGGACGACGACAAGGAGCGCTGAGATGGCTTCATTGGAAAAGGACCCGGTGTCCGGTCAGTACACGACCGGCCACGAATGGGACGGCATCCGGGAATTGAACACCCCGTTGCCGAAATGGTGGGTGTACGTGTTCTGGGCCTGCGTGGTGTGGTCGATCGGCTATTGGATCGCCATGCCGACCTGGCCGACCATCAGCGATTACAGCCGTGGCGTGCTGAATTATTCGTCGCGCAACGAGCTGGAGGGCGACCTCAAGGCGCAAAAGCAGACCCGGTCCAAGTTCGAGTCCAAGATCGCCGCCCTGCCGGTCGAGGACGTGGTCAAGGACAAGGATCTGCGCAACTTCGCCATGACCGGCGGCAAGGTGCTGTTCAACGAGAACTGCGCCCCCTGCCACGGCGCGGGCGGTGTCGGCGTTCCCGGCGCCTATCCGAACCTGGCCGATGACGAATGGATCTGGGGCGGCGAACTGTCCGACCTGCAACAGACCATTTCGTTCGGCGTCCGCAACACCAACGGCAATTCGCGCCAAAGCGAAATGCCCAAGTTCGGCGCCGACCAGTTGCTGACCTCGGCGCAGATCGATCAGGTTGCCGACTATGTCGTCGCCCTGGCGTCGAAGGGTGCGTCCGGGGCTGGTGCGGGCGCCGGCCTGCCCGGCGAGGCCATCTTCGCCGAGCAATGCGTGGTCTGCCACCAGGACGGCGGCATCGGGTCGAAGGACGTGGGCGCCCCGGCGCTCAACAACAACATCTGGCTGTTCAAGGGCGGCAAGGAAGCGGTGAAGCAGGCGGTGGTGGCGCAAGTCAGCAATCCGCATCACGGCTCCATGCCTGCCTGGTCTGAACGTCTGGATGAGACGTCGATCAAGCTGCTGACCGTGTACGTCCACTCGCTGGGCGGCGGCAAGTAAGCGTGTCCGGCCGGGGCCGCCATGCGGTCCCGGCCCTTTTCCCAGGGAGTTCCGCCATGCTGGCCCTGCCCGATCTCTGCCAGGCCAACAAGACCGCGCGTGGCCGCATGTGTGCCTGCCTGGAACCCAAGGCGTTGGGGTGGTTGCGGACGGTGGCGGGCGATCTCCGGCTTGGGTCCGGCGAAACGCTGTTCGCGCCGGGCGACGCCGCCGATTGCGTCTATGGCCTGCGCCACGGCGCGGTGATGTTGTCCACCCGCCTGGGCGACGGCCGCCGTCAGGTGCTGTCCTTCCTGTTTCCCGGCGACATCTTCGGGTTCGCCGACAATGGTTTCCACGCCTGCACCGCCCAGGCGCTGACCCGCGCCGGGTTCTGCCGCATGCCCCTGGCCGGGCTGGAAAGCGATCCGCAATTGTCGCTGCGCCTGCATCTGGCGGCCCGCGCCCGCATGGCCGACGCGCTGGAGCACACCTTGCGGCTGGGCCGCATGCGGGCGGGCGAGCGGCTGGCGGATTTTCTGTCTTGGCTGTGGCGGCGGCTGGAAAAGCCCGCCGAGTTGCATCTGCCCATGCGGCAATTGGACATCGCCGATCATCTGGGCCTGCGGCTGGAAACGGTCAGCCGCCAATTGTCCGGGCTGCGCCGCGCCGGTCTGGTCGGCCCCCTTGGCGCCGACGGCGTGCTGCCGATCCTGGACGGCAACGCCCTGCGTCAGCGATAGGTTTTGCGGCCCTGCTGTTCCTGGCCGCGCAGCCAGCGGCTGGGATTGCGGCGCAGGCTGTCCTGTAGCGCATCCAAGGCCAAAGCGATGGGCTGCCCGGCGAACTGGCGTAGCGGCGCGATGCGCCGTGCCGCCAGTCCGTGCTCGCCCTCGGGGCCGACATCCACCACGAAGACCAGGGAACAGCCGGTCAGCGCCTTGAACCGCGCCGCGAGCTTGTCGTGGTCGCCGTCCTGGCGCAGACCGGCGCGGAACGAAGCGGTGCGCAGATGGCGATAGCCTTCGGCCGACACGTCATAGACCATCAGATGCCGCGCCCATCCCAGATGGGCGTCCACCCTGGCAAGATCCTGGGTCGCTATCGCCACCCGCATGATCAGTTCACCTTGAAGCCATACTTGGCGAACACGCCCTTGGCCGCGTCGCTGCGCACGTAATCCAGAAACGCCTTGGCCGCCGGGGTTTCCTTGCCCGCGATCAGGGCGAAGGGATAGACCACCGGGTCGTGCATGGTGCCGGGGAAGGTGCCGATTACCTTGACCTTCTTCGACACGGCGGCGTCGGTGGCGTAGACCACGCCCAGCGGCACCTCGCCGCGTTCCACCAGCGCCAGGGCGGCGCGCACCGAATCGGCCCCGGCGATCTTGGGCGCCACCTTGCCCCATTGCCCGGCGCGTTCCATGGCCTGTTTGAAATACAGGCCGACCGGCACGCTGTCGGGGTTGCCGGTGGCGATGCGGCCGTCGCCCGCCAGGGCGGCCAGATCGGTCTTGGCATCCAGTTCCAGGCGGGTCAGCCTGGAATCGGCGGGGGCGACCAGCACCAGGGTGTTGCCCAGCAGGTTGAAGCGGGTATCGGCGTTCACCAGCTTGGCCTGGGTCAGATAATCCATCCATTTCAGGTCGGCAGAGGCGAAGACATGGGCCGGGCTGCCCTGTTCCACCTGTTTGGCCAGGGCCGAGGACGCGGCATAGGACGGCTTGACGGTGTGGCCGGTCCTGGCGGTGAAGGCTTCGCCGATCTCGTTCAGCGCGTTGGTCAGCGAGGCGGCGGCGAACACCATGATGTCGTCGGCGCGGGCGGCGGTGGCCGACAGGCCAAGGGAAAGGGCGACGAAGGCCCCAAGGCAACGCTTCAGCATGCGAACTTCTCCGCTGGGGGATGGTGGCGCGTCCCCTAGCGTTATATATTTTTACGACATAACGCAAGCGGGACTCGTAGCGCATCCCTGCATAAAAAATATGCGAAAATGACTTTTGCGCAAAATATAAGCCGATGCCAGCCTGACCGTTCCAACATCACGGAGGACAATCATGAAGCTCAGTGCCCGCAACGCCCTCAAGGGCAAGGTGGTCGACATCATCCGCGGCCAGGTGGTGGCCAAGGTCAAGGTGGATGTGGGCGGCCAGACCATCACCTCGCTGCTGTCGGTGGACGCGGTGGACGATCTGGCCCTGGCGGTGGGCGACGACGTCTCGGCCATCATCAAGTCCACCGAGGTGATGATCGGCAAGTAACCTTTCCGTCTTGCCGCGCCCGGTCCCGCCCCCTATCGTCAGGCGGTCTTCAACCATGGCGAGGGGGCGGGATGTCGGGCGCCGGAATCGACGCGTTGCTGGCCCTGCGCCGCGAGGGACGGCCGCTGGTCGGCCGCGACCGCATCGATCTGCTGGAGGCGGTGGCCGCCCACGGCAGCATCAGCAAGGCGGCCAAGGCGGTGGGGCTCAGCTACAAGGCGGCGTGGGACGCGCTGAACGCCGTCAACAACCTGTTGCCGCGCCCGGCCATCGTCGGGCAGGCCGGGGGGCGTCAGGGCGGCGGCGCCGTGCTGACCGAGGACGGCCGCGCGCTGATCGCCGCCTTCCGCCTGCTGGAACAACGCCTGGGCCGGGTGGCGGCGGCGCTTGACGATGGCCGGGGCGCCATCGATCCCCTGTCCCTGCTGTGGAGTCTGGGCATGAAGACCAGTGCGCGCAACGCCTTCCGCTGCGTGGTCGCCGAGGTGCGCCCCGGCGCCGTCAACGCCGAGATCATCATGCGCCTGTCGTCCGAGGTCGCGCTGACCGCCATCATCACCGGCGAAAGCGTGCGCGACCTGGACATCACCGTCGGCCGCGAGGTCATGGCGCTGATCAAATCCTCTTTCGTGCTGCTGGCCCCGGCCGGACAAAAGCTGGCCGTCTCGGCCCGCAACCGCGTGCCCGGCGTGGTGGCCCGGCGCGAGGACGGCGCCGTCAGCTCGGAAATCACCCTGGATATCGGCGAGGGCAAATCCATCACCGCCATCGTCACCCTGGATTCCGCCCGCGACCTGGAACTGGGGGTCGGCGACGCGGCGGTGGCGCTGTTCAAGGCGTCGCACGTCATCCTGGCGGTGGACTGACCCGCCGCGCGGGGCACCCTTTCGCATCTGGGCGTAGGAGACGCCGCGGATCGGGTATATGCTTTAGGCATAGTTTTGCGGACAGGGTGGCCGCCAGGGGCGGCGAGGGGTGGGTGATGGTCGAGTTTCCCGGTGATGAGCTTGAGGTCATCGTGCGGATGACCGAAGACGCCTGTGCCCGCGAGCCCATTCATACCCCCGGCGCCATTCAGGGCCACGGTGTGCTGCTGCTGCTGTCTTCCGACGGCGACGCCCTGGTGTCGCGCAGCGCCAATGCCGGGCGTTTCTGCCCAAGCCTGCGCCCCGATTGTCCTCGGGAATGGTTGCCGCCGGAACTTCGCGCGGTGCTGGCA
Source organism: Pseudomonadota bacterium (assembly GCA_023458315.1). GTDB lineage: Bacteria > Pseudomonadota > Alphaproteobacteria > Rhodospirillales > Magnetospirillaceae > Magnetospirillum. Next base: position 32,341 of record JAEXAH010000102.1, on the reverse strand, counting down.
GCACTGGCCGAGGACGGCGATGTCACCCTTCCGGCGCCGTTGCCCGATGGCATCGGGTGGCGCCATGTGCATTGTTTCCGCCGGGGCGCAGTGTGCGGCGTCGAATTCGAGGCGGACGAACCGCCACCCGACCCCGCCAGCCTGCAACGGCTGACCCTGTTGGTCGGCGACGAGGTGCGGGCCTTTCAGGATGTGGCCGATCCGACGGAACTGGGGCAGCGCCTGGTGGAGCGGATTCGCCGCGAAACCGGCTTCGACCGGGTTCTGCTGTACACCTTCGACGATGACGGCAATGGCGACGTGGTCGCCGAAAGCCAGGATGGCGGCTGGCCGCAATCCTTGCTGGGGCTGCGTTTTCCCGCTTCCGACATCCCCTCTCAGGCGCGGGCGCTCTATGGCCGGGTCCGTCAGCGCTGGACTCCGGCGCGGGATTACGTGGAGGTTCCGCTCGATCCGCCGCTCGACCCGCGCGACGGCCGCCCCTTCGACATCAGCCTGTCGTGCTTCCGCGCGGTGTCGCCCGCCCATACCCTGTACCAGCGCAATCTGGGGGTGGATGGCGCCATGGCGCTTTCGGTCCTGCTGCGGGGGCGGTTGTGGGGGCTGGTGGTCGGGCATGCGCGGCGGCCGCACCGGGTGGCGCCGCCGGTCCGCCATGCGGTCGGCCTGATGGTCGATGCCTTCAGCCTGCGTCTGGCGGCCTTGGTGATGGTCGGCGAGGCGGAATCCTTCGCCGCCCGCATGAACGGACTGACCGCCCATCTGGGCAAGCTGGCGGGCGAGGATGATTTCGTGGACGCGCTGTTGCGGCCGCCGCTGACGGTGGGCGACATGTTCGACGGGTGCGGCGGTGTCGCCATCGTCCACCGCGACGCCGCCCGGCGGCCGGTGGTCCGCTTGTCGGGCGCCACGCCGCCCGATGGCGCGGTGCTGGGGCTGGTCGAATGGCTGCGGGTCAGCACCACCGACATGGTGGTGGCGATGGATTGCGTCTCGGCGCTGTACCCGGCGTTTTCCCGTCACGCCGGGGTGGCCAGCGGTTTGCTGGCGGCCTTTCTGGGCGACGAACGGGATCAGGCCATCCTGTGGTTCCGCCCCGAGGAAGTGCGCGAGATCGCCTGGGGGGGCCGCCCCGAGAAAATCCATGATGCCGCCAGCGGAACCTATCTGCCGCGCCGCTCGTTCGACCGCTGGGTGGAAAAACGCACCGGCCACGCCCGGCGCTGGTTGGGGGCGGAAATCCATGCGGCCCGGGTTTTCGCCACCGCCGTTTCCAAGCTGATCATCCGCCAGCGCCAGCGCATCTCGGCGCTCAGCGCCGAACGCGAGCGGTTTTTGTGGGTGACGTCGCACCACCTGCGCGAATCGCCGCGCCGCATCGCCATAGATTGCGACCTGCTGCGCCATCGCATGCCCCCCGACGCCCACGCCGCCATCGCCGACATTCTGGACCAGATCCGCGATACCGCCCTGGGCATGGACAGCCGCTTGCGCGGGCTGATCGCCTATTCCGAACTGGGGGCGTCGTCGGTGCCGCCGGTCGCCACGCCGCTGGCCGATTGTCTGGCCCAGGCCCGCGACACCCTGGCCGCGGAAATCGCCGCCAGCGGCGCCTCGATCCGTGTCCTGGGAACGCTGCCGGTGGTGTTGGGCGAGCGGCGGGGCCTGGTCTTCGTCATCGAGAACCTGCTGGAAAACGCCCTGGTGTTCCGTACCCCCGGGACCGCGCCCGACATCCGCCTGTGGGCCGAGGCGGCCGAGGGGGGGTGGCAATTATCCCTGGCCGATAACGGTGTCGGCATCGAAGCCCCCTATCTGGAGCGGGTGTTCGACCTGTTCGAGACACTGAACGCGGGCGGCGAGGCGCCCGGCGGCATCGGCATGGGCCTGACCCTCAGCCGCCGGATCGTGGAACGGCTGGGCGGGCGCATCTGGCTGGAAAGCAAGGTCGGCCACGGCACCATCGCCCATCTGCTGCTGCCCGCCGCGCCCGATGCCGGGTCGGTCAGGAATGATGGCGGCACCATGGCCCTGTTGCGCGCCGCCACCCATGATCTGCACGAGGCGGCATCGCGCAGCCCGCACCTTTCCGCCTTGGCCGAGGGGCGGGTGACGGCGGCGCAATACCGCGACGCCCTGGCGCTGTTGTACGGTTTCTATTGTCCGGTCGAGCAGGTGCTGTTCAGCCGTCATGCCACCCTGGCGGCCTCGTGCGCGGTGGTGCCGAAAACCCCGGCATTGATCGCCGATCTGATGGCGCTGGGGCTGACGCGCGAGCAGGTGGCGGCCCTGCCGCTGGCGGTGCCGCCAGCGGTGCCCGAGGACGACGCGGCGGCGCTGGGCGCTTTCTACGTACTCGAAGGGGCGACGCTGGGCGGGCAGGTGGTGTTGCGCCGCATCGCCCATTGCCTGGGGCCGCTGATGGGCGTGGCCACCAGCTTCCACGGCTTCCACGGCGCCGATACCGGCGCCCATTGGCGGCGGTTCCAGGCGCGGCTGTGCCAGTGCGGCGACGCCTCGCCCGTCGCCCGGCAAGCCCTGGTGGACGCGGCCGTCGTCACCTTTGCCGCCTTGGGCGACTGGCTGCACCGGCCATGACGGCAAACGCCGGTCCCGTTGCCGGGACCGGCGCTTCCCCTCTCATCCCCCTGGGGGATTCAGTCGTGCATGGCTTCGTGACCTTTAATCGTGCATGGCTTCGCCATGGAGGGCGAGATCCAAGCCTTCGGTCTCGGTTTCCTTGCCGACGCGCAGGCCGATGGTCAGGTCGATCAGCTTCAGCAGCACCACGCTGACCACCGCCGACCAGACGATGGTGAACAGCACGCCCTCGATCTGCAACCACACCTGGGCCGGGTTGCCGTCGATCAGACCGGCCTTGCCGGTGCCGCCGATGGCCGACACCGCGAACACGCCGGTCAGCACCGCGCCCAGGATGCCGCCGATGCCGTGCACGCCAAAGGCGTCCAGCGCGTCGTCATAGCCGAACATCTTCTTCAGGCCGGACACGCCCCAATAGCACACCGGACCGGCGGCCAGGCCCATGATCAGGGCGCCCGACACGCTGACGAAACCGCAGGCCGGGGTGATCACCACCAGACCGGCGACGGCGCCCGACACCGCGCCCAGCAGCGACGGCTTGCCCCGGATCATCCATTCGGCCAGGGACCACGACACCACGCCGGCGGCGGCGGCGACCTGGGTGTTGATCATGGCCACGGCGGCGGAACCGCCCGCCGACAGGGCGGAACCGGCGTTGAAGCCGAACCAGCCGACCCACAGCAGCGAACCGCCGATCATGGTGTAGGCCAGATTGTGCGGCGCCAGGTTCTCGGACCCCAAGCCGGACCGCTTGCCCAGCATGATGGCGGCCACCAGACCGGCGACGCCCGAGTTGATGTGCACCACGGTGCCGCCCGCGAAATCCAGCACGCCGTCACCGGCCAGATAGCCGCCGGGCCCCCACACCATGTGGGCGACGGGCGCATAGACCAGGATCAGCCACGCGGCGATGAAGGTCATGGCGGCGCTGAACTTCATGCGGTCGGCCGGACCGCCCAGGATGATGATCGGGGTGATCAGGGCGAACGTGCCCTGGAACATCACGAACACGAATTCGGGAATGGTGCCGGACAGGGAATCAGGGGCGATGCCCGCCAGCAGCACCTTGTCGAAGCCGCCGAAAAAGGCGTTGCCCTCGGTGAAGGCCAGGGAATAGCCGACCGCCACCCACAGCACGGTCAGCAGACCGGCACCGAACATGGATTGCATCAGCACGGCCAGCACGTTCTTCTTGCGCACCAGACCGCCATAGAACAGCGCCAGGCCGGGGATCAGCATCATCAGCACCAGCACCGACGACATCAGCATCCAGGCGGTGTCGCCGGAATTCAGCACCGGGGCGGCGGCTTCCTGGGCCTGCGCGGCACCCGTGCCCAGAATCAGGGCGGTGGAGGTCAGCCCCAGGCTGTAGCGGAGAATCTGCGTCATGTGGCCCCCCCTCCTAGATGGCTTCGTCGTCGGTTTCACCGGTGCGGATGCGCACCACATGGGAAACGTCGCCCACGAAAATCTTGCCGTCGCCCATCTTGCCGGTGCGGGCGGCCTGCATCACCGCCTCGACCGCCTTGTCGGCCTGGTCGTCGGACACCACCAGCTCGACCTTCACCTTGGGCACGAAATGGGCGACGTATTCGGCGCCGCGATAGATTTCCGTCTGGCCCTTCTGGCGGCCGAAGCCCTTGCATTCGGTCACGGTCAGGCCCTGGATTCCCGCCGCGCCCAGGGCGTCGCGGACCTCGTCCAGCTTGAACGGCTTGATGATGGCAGTGATGTACTTCATGCAGGCCCCCTCTTGGGTTGAAACCGGATGGCGCCATCCGGCCCGTCATCCTGGTCTTTCCAAGGCAAGCGGCGTGCCAGACGCGAAAACGGCCGCAACCCTGGGCGATGGGTGGTGCCTGATCTTTCATCTTGGCCGCTCATGATTAAAAAACGGGCACGGTGCCATTTCCTGCCTCAAGGGCGGTCAAGGGATGTTGCGCCATTTCATCACAAATCGATGTAAGTTGCGCCATGCATTCAACCTTAAATCATTGAAGCGCACAATCACTACCACTTATACAAGTGGTTATTCTATCTTATGGGGAGTGGAGAAAATGTATCTTTCCTCTGCGACATGGATGACCGAAGCTTGGCAAAACATCAGTGCGCGTCAATTGTACCAAATGTGTCTGCCCGGATCGCACGATTCCGGCATGTGTAAGTTGACGCATAATACTTTTTGGTCTTCCGATAGTAATACCAAGACCCAAGCCATTCCTGTTTCCGCGCAGCTTCAGGCGGGGTGCCGTTTCTTCGACATCCGGCCGACCCTGTGGGGCGGCGTGTGGTATGCCGGGCATATGTCCAAGGTCATGGGGCTGTGGATGGGCGCCGTGGGCGAGCAGTTGGACGTCGTTCTGGGCAATGTCGGCAGCTTCGTGCGCAACCGCGTGTCGTTTCCGCAGAACAATGAAATCGTCATTCTGCGTTTCTCGCATCTGTTGAATTACGATGCGGGCATGGCACCGACCCCGGCCCAGTTCAACGCGCTGGTTTCGTCCATCAAAAGCTGGCTGGGGACGGATGTCATCGTCACCTATCCCGGTGCCGCGGCCAACATGACGCTGGGCACCAAGACCTTGGCGGATATCCGATCGCGCGGCAACGTGGTGTGCCTGTTCGACGGCCTGGATCACCCCGATCCCGCGTCTGGGCTGTTTTCGTGCAGTTGGGCGGATGCGCTGGTCAACCAACCGCCATCGGTGGCGGTGATGGCGGACAACCAAGTGGCGGCGGTATGCACGTCGGAAACCGGCATACGCAACATCGGCTCCGAGATGATGCGGGCCGGGCGGGCCGTGCCGTCGCTGCCATTCTATATGTGCTATTGCCCGGTATCGCAGGACGTCATGTTCTCGGCAACCCAATCCCTGGGGGCCGGTCCGACCCCCCAGGTGCAATGGACCGAACCGGTGGCGCTGCCCCGGGTGGCGACGCAGCCGGGTATTGCGCCGGCGATCGCCGCGTCCGGCAACATCATCATGGTCGCCTATCTGTCCTGCTATTTCGATGCCTATCGCGCCAGTCAGGCCAACAGCGCCTATGTGAGCGACATTCCGCCGGGCGACGGCCAGGTATGGGTGGTGGTGTCCACCGACCGTGGCGTGCATTGGGGGGTGCCGCAGGTCATCAACAACACCGCCATCAACGGGGCGCCGGCGCTGACCGCCGATGACGACGGCAATTTCTACATGATGATCACCGCGACCAATTGGGCCAGCAAGCAGTTGCGCGTCATCAAGCTGACCGGCGCGGCCAGCGGAATGCTCAGCTACGACACGCCCTACGACCTGAACGAATCGTCGGATTTGCCGCCGTCGTTGACCTGGAACGCGGCCAACAAGACCTTGCTGGCGGCGTTCATCAAGAAGGGGGGGACATCGGTCCTGTTCACCTCGTCCGCGCAGAACAATTACAGGTCCTGGGTGTCGAACACGCCGATCGTGCAATACAGCCCGGTGGCGCCGTCGATCGCGGTTGATGGCAGCGGCAATGAAATGATCGCCTTCATCGCCAACAACAGCAACAAAAGGCCGCTGGCATGCTATCGCCCCAGCGGGGCGTCGGGGTGGAATGCCAACCAGACGATCTATGACGCCGCGCAGGCGCAGACCCCCAATCTTTTGGCGCTCAACGGCACCTTCTATGCCTTCTATACCCTGGCCGGCGGCAAGATCGGGTGCAGCGTCTACGACGCGACCCACAAGGATTCCTCGGGGAAAGTGGTCGGAGCGTGGAGTGCGGTGGTTCCGCACATCAACTACAACCTGTATGACGATTATTCCGATTCCAGCAATTACACCTACGTGATGCAGGATCAGGAGCAGAAATACCAGGATTTCTCCAACCTGGATTGCGGCATGTTTCTGCTGAGCTGGACGTGCACGCTGCCGGGGGCCGACAGTCTGACCATGTCGTTGTCCACGGTGGCGGCACAGATCAATCCGTGCCTGTCGCCGCAGATGAACGCGCTGATCAGCTCGGGGTCCATTTCCAACCAGAAACGGCCGCACGTGTTGAGCGTCGATTATTTCGACGAAAGCGTGACCAAGGTGGCGTGGACCGTGAACGGCCTCGGCTGATCGGGGGATCATGCCGGTCGGTCATTGGCCGGGGCGGTATCACAAGAAGAAGCCCGGTGGGATTTCCCCCACCGGGCTTTTTTTGTCAGGCGGCTTGGCCGCCCATGTCCAGGGCGTAACCGGCGGCGCGCACGGTGCGGATGATGTCGTCCTCGTTCTCGCCGTTCAGCGCCTTGCGCAGACGGCGGATGTGCACGTCCACGGTGCGCGGTTCCACATAGATGTCCGGTCCCCACACCGCGTTCAGCAATTCCTCGCGCGAGAACACGTTGCCCGGATGCTGCATGAAGAATTGCAGCAGGCGGAATTCGGTGGGGCCAAGATGGACCGGGCGGTCGCCGCGGGTGACGCGGTGGGCGGCCAGATCCATGGAGATATCGGCGAATTGCAGCACGCCCTTCAGCGGCACCGGCTGCACCCGGCGCAGCATGGCGCGGATGCGGGCCATCAGTTCCGGCAGGCTGAACGGCTTGGTCATGTAATCGTCGGCGCCGGTGTTGAGGCCGCGGATCTTGTCGCCTTCCTCGCCGCGCGCGGTCAGCATGATGACCGGCAATTCGCGGGTGGCGGGTTTGCGGCGCAACTGGCGGCAGACCTCGATGCCGGACAGGCTGGGCAGCATCCAGTCCAGCACCACCAGATCGGGCTTGCGCTCCGACACCACGGTCAGGGCTTCTTCGCCGTCGCCGGCCTCGCACACGCGATAGCCTTCCTTTTCCAGGTTGTAGCGCAGCATGGTGGCCAGGGCGGCCTCGTCCTCGACGATCAGGATAAGCGGCTTCATCTCGCCAAAGTCCCTCTTATTCCGCTTCCACGGTATTGCCCTTGGGCCGGGCCCCCTTGATGGGGGTTCCGACCACCAGGAAATGCAGTGTCTCGGCGATGTTGGTGGCGTGGTCGCCGATGCGCTCGATATTTTTTGCCATGAACATCAGATGGGTGCACGCGGTGATGGTGCGCGGGTCTTCCATCATGTAGGTGATCAGTTCGCGGAACAGGCCGGTGTACATGTCGTCCACCTCCTCGTCCCGGTTCCACACCCGGATGGCCTTTTCCACGTCGCGCTCGATATAGGCGTCCAGGATGTCCTTCAGGATTTCCTGGACGATGCGGGCCAGATGCAGAACGGCGCTGACCGGCTTGACGGCGGGCAACTGGTTCAGCACCAGGGTGCGCTTGGCGACGTTGGCGGCGTAATCGGCGATGCGTTCCAGTTCCGAACTGATCTTGAGCGCGGCGACGATGTGGCGCAGGTCGCTGGCCACCGGCTGGCGCAGGGCCAGCAGGCGGACGGTGAAGGATTGGATTTCCTGCTCCAGTTCATCGACGCGGGCGTCGCCGGCCACCACGCGGGCGGCCAGATCGCTGTCGCGCTTGCCGAGCGCTTGCAGGGCGGCGGCGAACTGGGCTTCCGCCATCCCGCCCATGCGGGCGATGATGTTGGTCAGATGCGCCAGTTCTTCGTCGTAGGACTTGACGGTATGCTCGGTCATGGTCCCTCGCGGAGCGTCAGCCGAAGCGGCCGGTGATGTAGCCCTGGGTCAGCGGATGCTGCGGGTTGGTGAAGATCTGCTCGGTATCGCCGACCTCGACCAGTTCGCCCAGGTGGAAGAAGGCGGTGCGCTGCGACACGCGGGCCGCCTGCTGCATGGAATGGGTGACGATGACGATGGTGAAGTTCTCACGCAATTCGTCGATCAGTTCCTCGACCTTGGCGGTGGCGATGGGGTCCAGCGCCGAGCACGGCTCGTCCATCAGGATCACTTCCGGGCTGACGGCGATGGCGCGGGCGATGCACAGGCGCTGCTGCTGACCACCGGACAGGCCGGTGCCCGGCTCGTCCAGACGGTCCTTGACCTCGGCCAGCAGACCGGCCTTTTCCAGGCTGGTCATGACGATCTCGTCCAGCTCGGTCTGGTCCTTGGCCATGCCGTGGATGCGCGGGCCGTAGGCGACGTTGTCGTAGATGGATTTGGGGAAGGGGTTCGGCTTTTGGAACACCATGCCGACACGGGCGCGCAACTGCACCACGTCCACCTTCTTGTCATAGATGTCGTCGCCGTCAAGGGTCAGCGAGCCGGTGACGCGCGCGATCTCGATCAGGTCGTTCATGCGGTTGATGCAGCGCAGGAACGTGGACTTGCCGCAGCCCGAGGGACCGATCAGCGCCGTCACCTCGTTGGCGCGGATGTCCAGATCCACATGCTTGAGCGCGTGCTTCTCGCCGTAATAGACGTTGACGTCGCGGGCGGAAACCTTGGCCAGACGGCGGTCCGCCTGGGCGGCGGGGGTGAAGGCAACGGCAGCGGAAGAATTAGCCATGGTTCAGGTTCCTACCAGCGACGTTCGAATTTCTTGCGGAGCAGGATGGCGGCCAGGTTCATCACCGCCAGGAACAGCAGCAGCACGATGATGGCGGCCGAGGTCTTCTCGACGAAGGCGCGTTCCGACGAATCGGCCCACAGATAGACCTGCACCGGCAGCACCGTGGCCGGGTCCATGGGACCGCCCGGGATGTCGACGATGAAGGCCACCATGCCGATCATCAGCAGCGGCGCCGATTCGCCCAGCGCGCGGGCCATGCCCAGGATGGTGCCGGTCAGGATGCCCGGCAGGGCCAGCGGCAGCACATGGTCCGTGACCATCTGCAACTTGCTGGCGCCCATGCCCAGCGCCGCCTCGCGGATGGACGGCGGCACCGCCTTCAGCGCCGCGCGGGCGGCGATGATGATGGTCGGCAGGGTCATCAGCGTCAGCACCAGACCGCCCACCATGGGGGCCGAGCGCGGCAGGCCGAACACCGCCAGGAACACCGCCAGGCCCAGCAGGCCGAACACGATGGACGGCACGGCGGCCAGATTGTTGATGTTGACCTCGATCAGGTCGGTCCAGCGGTTCTTGGGCGCGAACTCTTCCAGATAGACGGCGGTGGCGACGCCCAGCGGGAAGGACAGCAACAGAGTGACCAGCACCGAATAGAACGAGCCGACCACCGCGCCCCAGACACCGGCCTGGGTGGGATCGCGGGAATCGCCCGCGGTGACGAACTGCCAGTTGAAGCGCTTGGCCATGGCTTCGCTGTTTTCCAGCGTCGCCATCCAGGCCAGTTGCGCCTCGTTCAGGCGGGCGCCCTCGACCTTGGGATCGCGGGGCAGGAAGCCCTTGTTGGTCATGTCCACCGAGTCCGAGGCGGGCACCCAGACCTTGCGGGTGGCGCCGATCAGGCTGGGATCGGCCAGCACCATCTCGCGCAGGGCATCACCGGCGGACGGCGACAGCAGGGCCGCCAACTGGCGACGCTCGACGCGGCCGGTGACGTCGGGGAAGCTGGCCCACAACGCCGCCTTGGCCAGACCCAGATAGTCGCCGGTGGCCAGGGTGTCGCGGTCGGCCCCCGGGGCGACGCCCAGGGTGGCGGCGTCGAAGGTGACTTCCATCCGGATCTGGGTCTGGGTGAAGGCGCTGACGCCCTTCGCCACGATGGAGGTCAGCAGCAGCGCCAGGAAACCCAGCGCGACGGCGATGGCGGCCATGCCCATGAACTGGAAGCGGCGTTCGGCGGCGTAGCGGCGCTTGAGCCTGCTCGCCACCGCCTCGGCGGCGGGAGCGGAGGTTTGTTCGACCATCTCAGTCATATTGCTCCCTATACTTACGAACCACGTGAAGGGCGACGATGTTGAGGGCGAGGGTCACGAAGAACAGCACCAGACCCAGCGCGAAGGCGGCCAGCGTCTTGGGGCTGTCGAATTCCTGGTCGCCCACCAGCAGGGTGACGATTTGCACGGTGACGGTGGTGACGGCCTCGAACGGATTGGCCGTCAGGTTGGCCGACAGGCCCGCCGCCATCACCACGATCATGGTTTCACCGATGGCTCGGCTGACCGCCAGCAGCACGCCGCCGACGATGCCGGGCAGGGCGGCGGGCAGGATCACCTGCTTGACCGTTTCCGACTTGGTGGCGCCCAGGCCGTACGAGCCTTCGCGCAGGGAATTGGGCACGGCGGTGATGATGTCGTCGGACAGCGACGACACGAACGGGATGATCATGATGCCCATGACCACGCCCGCCACCAGCGCGCTTTCCGATGCGATGGACAGGCCCAGGCTGGCGCCCAGGTCGCGGACCATCGGCGCCACCGACAGGGCGGCGAAGAAGCCGTAGACCACGGTGGGGATGCCCGCCAGGATCTCCAGCAGCGGCTTGGCGATGGCGCGGAAGCGCGGCGCGGCGTATTCGGCCATGTAGATGGCGGAGAGCAGGCCCAGCGGCACCGCCACCACCATGGCGATCAGCGAGATCAGCGCGGTACCGGCGAACAGCGGCACGGCGCCGAACGCGCCCGAGCTGCCCACCTGATCGGCGCGGATGGCCATCTGCGGGCTCCAGCTGGTGCCGAACAGGAATTCGAACACCGACACCGACTGAAAGAAGCGCAGGGATTCGAACAGCAGCGACAGCACGATGCCGATGGTGGTGAAGATCGCCACCGTCGAGCAGCTGATCAGGAACACCCGCACCACGCTTTCCACGCGGTTGCGGCTGCGCAGATCGGCCTTGACCCGGCGGTAGGCGAAGGCCAGCCCGCCCGAGGCCACGGCCAGCGCCAGACCGGCGATGGCGGCGAACAGGGTGGCGCGCAATTCGGTGTAACGCTGCGCCGCCGCCTCGACCACCGGCGACGACGCGGGCATGCCGTAGCGGGCGACGTTGCGGACTTCGTTGTACAGCAGGTTCAGGCGTTCCTCGCCCAGCGCCAGGGTGTCGGCGGGCAGCGCCGATTCCACCAGATGGCGGACCAAGGCGGGTTCGGCCGTCAGCCACACCACCACCACCAGCAAGGCGGGCAGGCCGCACCACAGCGCGACGAAATAACCGTGATAGCGCGGCAGCGAATGCAGCAGGCGCGGCGAACCGCCGACCGAGGCCAGGGCCTTGCCGCGACCAAGGCGGTAGCCGATGGACGTCAGCAGCAGTAGGACGACCGTCAGTGTTAGCAATTGCATGGGAAGTCCGTTTTCCTGTGGGAAACACGCACCCGGAAATGCGGTGCTGGCGGAGGATCGAATATCAACAAAAGAAGGCAACGGCGACGCGAAAAACGGCCGCCTTCGCACCATCGGGCGAAGGCGGCCGCCATCGGGATTACTTCTTGATCGGGGTCAGCTCGGCGGCCTTCTTGGCCCAATCCTTACGCTCGGCGTCGGGCATGGGGATCAGGCCCTTGTCGATCAGGTAGCCGTTGGGGCCCCAGGCCTTTTCCGAGGTGAACTCGGCCAGGTATTCCTTGATGCCGGGGATCTGGCCCACGTGGTCCTTCTTCACATAGAAGAACAGCGGACGCGACACCACGTACTTGCCGCCGGCGATGTTGTCGAAGGTCGGCTCGGAGCCGTCGACCACCGAACCCTGGATCTTGTCGGCGTTCTGCTCAAGGAACGAATAGCCGAAGATGCCCAGGGCGCGCGGGTTGCTTTCCAGCTTCTGGACGATCAGGTTGTCGTTCTCGCCGGCGTCGATGTACACGCCGTCCTCGCGGATGCTGGAGAACACGGCCTTGAACGCCTTCTCGTCGCTCTTCTTCAGGTCCTTGATCTCGGGGAAGGACTCGGCGCCCGGCTCCATGACCAGTTCCAGGAAGGCGTCGCGGGTACCCGAGGTGGGCGGCGGGCCAAGCACTTCGATCTTCTCGTTGGGCAGGCTGGGGTCGATCTGGTTCCAGGTGGTGTTGGGGTTCGGAACCAGCTTGCCGCCGACCGGCACGTTCTTGGCCAGGGCCAGGAACATCTGCTTGCGGGTCAGGCTGTAGCGCGAATGCTTCTTGGCGTTGGCCAGCACGATGCCGTCATAGCCGAACTTGATCTCGATGATGTCGCCGACACCGTTCTTGGTGCACATCTCGACTTCCGAGGACTTGATGGCGCGCGAGGCGTTGGAGATATCGGTGAAGTCCGGGCCCACGCCCGAGCAGAACAGCTTGAAGCCGCCGCCGGTGCCGGTGCTCTCGACCACCGGGGTCTTGAACTTGCCGCTCTTGCCGAACTGCTCGGCGACCGAGGTCGAGAAGGGGTAGACCGTGGAGGAACCGGCCATACGAATCTGATCGCGGGCCTGGGCGACACCGCCGAAGGCGACGGTGGCAAGGGCGATGGCCGCGACGGCCAGGGTCTTCTTCATGGGATAAGCTCCGAGTGGGTCCAGAAGGGGGGGAAACCCGGCGGATTTCCGCGTCGCCACTCTAGCCATGGTGTGTTACAGCACCGCGACGCCAGGATGAAAGTTATGTGACAATCCGTGTAACACAATCCGCGCCGCAGGAAATGGCGGGAAACAAGGGTTTCTGCGCTTCAGGCCCATTCCATCCCCCTATGAAAAACAACGCCCCGGGGCCGTCTGGGGCCGCCGGGGCGCTGTCACATTGTCATAAAGGCTGTAACAAAAGGGATCAGGGGCGGGAATTCCGGATCGCCTGAATGTTGCCCGCGTAATCGGGGGACTTGAACACCGCCGACCCGGCCACCAGGGCGGTGGCGCCCGCCGCCACCACCTTGTGGGCGTTGGCGGCGGTGACGCCGCCGTCCACTTCCAGTTCGATGGGGCGGTCGCCGATCATCTTGCGGATGCGGGCGATCTTGTCCAACTGGCTGTCGATGAAGCTTTGGCCGCCGAAGCCGGGATTGACGCTCATCACCAGGATCAGGTCCAGCCTGTCCAGAACGTATTCCAGGACGTTTTCCGGGGTCGAGGGATTCAGCGACAGCCCGGCCTTCTTGCCCAAGGACCGGATCAGTTGCAGCGAGCGGTCGATGTGGCGGTCGGCCTCGGCGTGCACGGTGATGATGTCGGCGCCCGCCTTGGCGTAATCCTCGATATAGGGCTGGGCCGGATCGATCATCAGATGGACGTCGAAGGTCTTGGCGGTCCACGGCCGGATGGCCTTGATGATCGGCGGGCCGAAGGTCAGGTTGGGCACGAAATGGCCGTCCATGACGTCGATGTGCACCCAGTCGCACCCGGCGGCGTCGATGGCCTTGACCTCGTCGCCCAGGCGGGCGAAATCGGCGGACAGGATGGAAGGGGCGATCTTGACGGTCATGGTTCCTGCTCACTGTGTTTCCCGGCCGTCATGCCCGGACTTGATCCGGGCATCCACGCGGGTCTGGCGGTAAAACGTGGATGGCCGGGTCAAGCCCGGCCATGACGCAAAAAAGGGAAGGCAGGGGACCTGCCTTCCCGGTTTCCAATCAGACGATCTTGGCGTCCAGCGCGCCCTTGGCGTAGCGGTTGCCCATTTCTTCCAGGCCGACCACCTTGATCTTGCTGGCCTGACCGGCGGCGCCGAAGGCTTCGTAGCGGGCCTTGCAGATGCCGACCATGCCGGCCATGGCGACCTTGTTGTAGTCGCGCGGGTCGAACTTCTTCGGCTCGTCATGGAAGAACTTGCGCATGGAGCCGGTGACGGCCATGCGCAGGTCGGTGTCGATGTTGATCTTGCGCACGCCGTGCTTGATGGCCTCGACGATCTCCTCGACCGGCACGCCGTAGGTTTCGCCCAGGGCGCCGCCGTATTCGTTGATGATCTTCAGCCATTCCTGCGGCACCGAGGACGAGCCGTGCATCACCAGATGGGTGTTGGGGATGCGGGCATGGATTTCCTTGACGCGGGAAATGGCCAGCACGTCGCCGGTCGGCGGACGGGTGAACTTGTAGGCGCCGTGGCTGGTGCCGATGGCGATGGCCAGGGCGTCCACCTGGGTCAGCTTGACGAACTCGGCGGCCTCGTCGGGATCGGTCAGCAGCTTGGAATGGTCGAGCACGCCCTCGGCGCCGACGCCGTCTTCCTCACCGGCCATGCCGGTTTCCAGCGAGCCCAGGCAGCCCAGCTCGCCCTCGACCGACACGCCGCAGGCATGGGCCATCTTGACCACATGGGCGGTGGTTTCGACGTTATAGGTCCAGTCGGACGGGGTCTTGCCGTCTTCGCGCAAGGACCCGTCCATCATGACCGAGCTGAAGCCGGACTGGATGGCGCGGGCGCACACCGCCGGGCTGGTGCCGTGGTCCTGGTGCATGCACAGCGGCAGGTTGGGGAACGCTTCCAGGGCGCCCAGGATCAGGTGGCGCAGGAAGGGCTCGCCAGCGTACTTGCGGGCACCGGCCGAAGCCTGGAGGATCACCGGGCTGTCGGTGGCCGACGCGGCCTCCATGATCGCCTTGACCTGCTCCAGGTTGTTCACGTTGAAGGCGGGGATGCCGTAGCCGTTCTCGGCCGCGTGATCCAGAAGCTGCCGCATGGAAACGAGAGGCATAACCTTTTCTCCCTAAAGGTCTTGTTTTCCCGACGCGCCGTTACAGGCGCGCCAGGGCCGCGTCGGCCACCGCGTCGGCGGTGATGCCGAAATGCTGATACAGCTTGTCGGCCGGGGCCGAGGCGCCGAAGCCGGTCATGCCGACCACCGCGCCGTCCAGACCGACATAGCGTTCCCAGCCGAAGGTGCCCAGCGCCTCGACGGCGACACGGACGGTGCCTTCACCCAGGACAGAAGCACGATACTCCTTCGACTGGCGGTCGAACAGTTCCCAGCACGGCAGCGACACCACCGCCGCCGCCACGCCCTTGTCGGCCAGCTTCTTGCGGGCGTCCATGGCCAGCGACACCTCGGAACCGGTGGCGATCAGCGTCACCTGACGCTTGCCCTCAGCTTCCGCCAGGACATAGCCGCCCTTGGCGGTCAGGTTCTCGGCGGTATGGGTGGTGCGCAGGGTCGGCAGGTTCTGGCGCGACAGGGCGAACACCGACGGACCCTTGGCGTTCAGCAAGGCGGCCTCGTAGGCTTCGGCGGTTTCCACCGCGTCGGCCGGACGGAACACCAGCACGTTGGGGGTGGCGCGCAGGGCGGCCAGGGTTTCGATGGGCTGGTGGGTGGGGCCGTCTTCGCCCAGGCCGATGGAATCATGGGTCAGCACGTACAGAACGCGCTGTTCCATCATGGCGCTCATGCGCAAAGCGGGCCACAGGTAGTTGGCGAAAATCAGGAAGGTGCCGCCATAGGGGATGAAACCGCCATGCAGCGACAGGCCGTTCATGGCCGCCGCCATGCCGTGCTCGCGGATGCCGTAATGGATGTAGCGGCCGGCATAATCGCCGGGCTGCACCGACGGGGCGCACGCCTTGGTGTTGGTCAGATTGGAATGGGTCAGGTCGGCCGAGCCGCCGATCATCTCGGGGATGGCGGCGGTGACGACTTCCAGCACGTCCTGGCTGGCCTTGCGGGTGGCGACCTTGGGCTGTTCGGTCGAGATCTTCTGCTTGAAGGCGGCGATCACGTCCTGCCAGCCATTGGGCAGGCGGCCGTCCTGGGTGCGCTCGAACTCGGCCTTGGCGGCCAGGTCAAGCTTGCCGAAACGGCCTTCCCAGGCGGTGCGCTCGGCGGCACCACGGCTGCCGGCGGCACGCCAGGCGGCCAGCACATGGGCGGGCACCTCGAACGGTTCGTAATTCCAGTTGGCGGCCTCGCGCGCCGCCTTGATCTCGTCGCCGCCCAGGGGGGCGCCGTGGATCTTTTCGGACCCGGCCTTGGTGGGGGCGCCCTTGCCGATGACGGTGCGGCAGGCGATCAGGGTCGGCTTGTCCGATTTGCGGGCGGCCTCGATGGCGCGGGCGATGTCGTCGGCATCGTGGCCGTCACAGGCATCGGTGTTCCACCCGGCGGCGGCGAAGCGGGCGCGCTGGTCGTCCGAGGTGGCGAGCGCGGTGTCGCCGTCGATGCAGATGCGGTTGTCGTCCCACAGCACGATCAGCTTGTTGAGCTTCAGATGACCGGCCAGGGTGATGGCTTCCTGGCTGATGCCTTCCATCAGACAGCCGTCACCGGCGACGACATAGGTGTAGTGATTGACCACGTCCTGGCCGTAGCGGGCGGCCTGCATGGCCTCGGCCAGCGCGAAGCCGGTGGCGTTGGCGATGCCCTGGCCCAGCGGGCCGGTGGTGGTGTCGGCGATGTCCACATGGCCGAATTCCGGATGACCGGCGGTGCGGTAGCCGAGCTGGCGGAAATTCTTGATCTGCTCGATGTCCAGATCGGCATAGCCGGTCAAATAGCCCAGCGCGTACAGCAGCATGGAGCCATGGCCCGCCGACAGGATGAAGCGGTCGCGGTCCACCCATTTGGGGGCCTGGGCGTCGAACTTCATGAAGCGGGTGAACAGCACCGTCGCCACGTCGGCCATGCCCATGGGCATGCCGGGATGGCCGGACTTGGCCTTCTCGATGGCGTCCACGGCGAGGAAACGGATGGCGTTGGCCATCTCGGCGTGGCTGGCGGGTGCGGTCATCATGGGGTCCTTATGGCGGGTTGGCTGGGCAGGGGGGCGAAAAGACATGCGTCGGCCCCGGCCGTGCCATGCGAGGCAGCGGCCCGGGCCGGGCGCGGAATCGGGGCGTGGTGGGAGGGGAAACGGCGCACGGAATCCGGGCGTCGCCCGTCACGGCGGGCATCCGCCACGAAAGCCGCCGGGGCTTCGGCCATGCGCACGCATCCTCCTGTCGCGGCCCGCTCTCACCACCACGAGGCGGGCGGCGGAAAACTGCCCGACAGGGCCTCGGGAGTCAACGATTCCCTGTGTGGGTCAGCCCCGCCCCGGCAGCATGCGGCGCAGCACGTCGTCCTTCAGCATCACATGGTGGCGGATGGCGGCGGCCACATGCACCGCCAGCACGGCGGCCAGAATCCAGGCCAGCGCCTCGTGGGTTTCGCCGAACAGGTGCTTCATCTCTTCGTTCTTTTCCACCAAATTCGGCAGGATCAGGCCGAAGACGTTGACGTCGCGGCCGCCGCTCTGGCTCATCAGGATGCCCGAAACGGGAAAGGCCAGCATCAGGCCGTACAGCGCCAGATGGCCCAGCTTGGCGGCCAGTTGCTCCCAGCCCGGCATGCTGTCCGGCAGGGCCGGGGCGGCATGGGTGGCGCGCCACGCCAGACGCAGCACGGTCAGCGCCAGAACCACCACGCCGAACGCCTTGTGCATGCCGATGATCTGGCTGCGCAGGTCGCCCTTGGGCAGTTCCTCCATGCCCAGGCCGACGGCCCACAGCACGATGATGAGGAGGGCGGTCAGCCAGTGAAAGCCCTTGGCGACGGAATCGTAATGGGTGGGGGTGGACATGATTCGGGCATGCTCCGCATGATGGATTTCGCGGCAGCATGCCCGATGCACGATGAACCGAACCTGAACGGGGGTCAGCGCCCCTCGCGGCCCTTCAGATAAAAGGCCACCGCCTGGGCGCGGTTGCCGACGCCCAGCTTGTCGTACAAATTCTTCAGGTGGAACTTGACGGTGTTCAGCGAGATGTCCAACTGGCTGGCCATCTGCTGGTTGGTCAGGCCACCGGCCAGCGCCGCCAGCAACTCCCGCTCACGCGGGGTCAGCCCGGCCAGCGGGTCGGATGCCAGGCTGGACACGTCGATGAACGGGAACACCATGCGTCCCGCCGCCACCGCCTGGATGGTGTCCAGCAATTGCTCGGGCGCCTCGCGCTTCGAGCAGAACCCGGCGGCGCCCAGGGTCATGGCCTGACGCGGCACGTCCGGGTTGGGGCTGCCGGTATAGACGATGATGCGCGGGCCGTCGGTACGGTTGCGCAATGCCTGCAACACGGCGCGGCCGTCCAGGCCGGGCATTTCCCAGCCGATGATGCCCACGTCGAAGCGCATGCGGTCACACGCTTCCAGGAATTTTTCGCCGTCGGCGGTGACGGCCGCCAGGCAGAAACGTTCGTCGCCCGCGAACAGCTTGACCAAGCTGCTTTGCAGCAAAGGATTCTTTTCGGCGATGACGATGTCGATCGGCTTGTTGCTCTGGACGCCCATGGCTTTCTTCCAAACTCTCCGAGGCCCCCAACGAACCCTACCCGAGAGAGCGCCATCATACGCGGCCTGCGCGTCAGCGCAAACGATAAGTGTGGGTTTTTGCCTACCCACGGGGAGGTTTTACACAAATTAGAGCTGCCCGAAAGTGCGGGTTTGCTCATAAGCCGCCGGAACAAACGAAAACGGCCGTCGCGGGGCGACGGCCGTCGGGATGGGAACCTGTGCCTGAAGTTTAGTTGAACAGCAGCGAATTCACGTTGTTGGCGCTGAAGCTCTTGCCGCGGAACACCTGCTTGGCGACCTTGACGGCGCCTTCGGCGGCGGGCTGCTGTTCGGCGGCCGGGGCGACCTCAGCGGTGGCGATGGCGGCCTTGACCACGGCTTCGGCGGCGATGGCCTCGACCATGGGGGCGGCGGCCTCGCTCTTCGAGGTTTCCAGCGGCTTGATGGACTTGCGGGCGGCGGTGGACCGGTCGGCCGGGAACATCTGCGACGCCTTGTTCACCGCCACCTGATGGATGGCCGGGCGGGTGGCGCGCGGGTCACGCGGCTGATAGACGTAGCCGTCGGTGCGATAGACGCGCGAACCGAAATCGTTGGCGGGCGGGAACCACACGCGGACCTGGGTCCAGTCGTTCTTGGGCGACACGTCCAGCACCGGCACGGCGGTGGTGATGGCACCGCGGCCCGAGGTGCGGGCGGGCGCCCAGTTGGCGTGATCGACCAGGACCAGACGGTTGCTGAGGACGCGGGTCACGACCGAGACGTGGCCGTAGCGCATGGAGCCCTGACGGTTGAAGACCAGGACGGCGCCGTCCTTGGGGGTGCGGCCACGGTCATAGACACCGCTGGCGGCGTTCCACCATTGCCACGCATCGCCCTTCAGGTTGATGCCCGACGCTTCGCGCGCGTACTGGACACACTGGATGGCGGCGGCCGGTGTCACGGCGGCGGCGCTGATCGCCACGGCCGAAGCGATCAGAAGCAGAAACTTCCTCACGTCTGGTCCCCCCAAATTCATTCTTCAAGCGAAGCGATTGTTACCATGTGCGAAGCCGATGGCAACCCGGATTCGTAAACAGTGGATAAATTTTTACGTTTCTTTCCGGGCGATACCCTGGAAATTCGGGTCGATACCCTAGAAAATAGCGTCGGTCTTTCGGTGACGGGGCGCACGGGCTATGATCCCGGCGGTGATCCCGAGTGGTTTCCCCTGGAGGAATGGTGAGAGCGAAGATCGTTGCGGCGGCGGCCCTGGGCTGCGTCCTGACCCTGGCGGCGGTTCCGGCCAAGGCCGAACGGCATACCCTGGTGATCGGTTCCGGCGAGGTGACGGGATTCTATTTCCCCACCGCCGGGGCGTTGTGCCGGGTGTTGAACAAGGAACATCCGCGCGGCGCGAATTGCGCGGTGTCGCCGTCCTCGGGCTCGGCGGCCAACGTGGCGGCGCTGAAGGCGGGGGAAACCGATTACGCCATCGTGCAGTCGCGCGCGGCGGTGCAGGCGGCCAACGGCGCCGACGCCTTCAAGGACGCCGCCGCCCTGCCGGAATTGCGCGCGGTGATGAGCCTGCACGGCGAGGCGGTGGCCATCCTGGCCCGCCAGGGCGCGGGCATCGAAAGCCCGGCCGATCTCAAGGGCAAGCGCGTCAACCTGGGCCGTCCCGGCTCGTTCCAGCGCGCCATGGCGGAAATGGTCATCGAGGCGGCGGGGCTGTCCGAGGGCGATTTCGCCCCGGCGGTGGAACTGGATCTGGCCGAGGAAGCGGCGGCGCTGTGCGAAGGCAACATCGACGCCGCCTTCTTCACCGGCATCCACCCCATGGCCGAGGCGGCGGCGGCGGTGGACGAATGCAACGCCACCCTGGTGCCGGTCAAGGGCAAGAACCTGGACCATTGGCTGAAGCGCAATCCGTGGATGAGCAAGGGCGTGGTGCGCAAGGGGTCCTATGACGGCGTCAACGACGACGTCGCCACCTTGCAGCTCAAGGCGGTGCTGGTGACGACCACCCGTGCCCCGGCCGAGGAAGTGTACGAGATGCTGAAGGCGGTGCATGCCAATTTCACCGCCTTCACCCGCCTGCATCCGGTGCTGAAGGGACTGGGCAAGGCCGAAAGCGCCCGCGACGGCATCGCCGTCAAGCTGCATGACGGCGCCGAGAAGTTCTATGCCGAGACGGGGCTGAACAAATGATTCCCGATCCCTCGCACCTCTCGCCCGGCGACCTCGCCGCCATGGCGGAGGCGGGGGAGCAACTGGCCGCCCTGGAACAGGGCATGCGCGCGGTGGGAACCTCGCCCCGCGCGCTGTTGCTGGGCGACCAGACGGGGTTCGAGCCCTATCGCCATTATCCGCCCGGCGACGTCTACGATTTCGCCAGCCACGCGCAATATTACGTGCACGACCACCGCGACGGCGAATACGGCCACGCCCACCTGTTCCTGCGGCCCCTGGGCATGCCGCCCGGCTGTGCGCCGCTGGTGGCGGTGGGCGGCGCCGATTCGCCCTGCCATCTGATCGCGGTGGGGTTCGGCCATCACGGTTTCGCCGCCGAATTGTTCACCACCAACCGCTGGGTCACGGGTGAATCCTGGTACGACGCGGCGACGGTGGCGCGCATGCTGCCGTGTTTCCAGGTGGACGGCCCCGGCGCCGGGGGGCGGGTCGGGCGCTGGTTGACGGCGCTGCTGAAACTGTACCGGCCGCTGGTGGTGGCGCTGGTGCGCCAGCGCGATCAGATGGTGGCGGCATGGCGCGCCGGGCATGACGGCGACCCGCTGAACGACGACCGCCTGGAAGTCACGTCGCATGCCGCCATCGATGTCGGGCTGTGGCGTCAGGGCGTGGCGGCGGCGCTGCGCGCCCGCGCCCATCTGGTGCCCTGAATCTGGCCCGTATCCTGGTCTGATACCGACCTTTGATTTGACTCGTCGGTCGGTATTTTGCCGCCATTGCGGCGGCGGCCAAGCGGCCGGATGGCCGCGCCCGGCGAGGGACAATACAACCGGTCAATTCATTGGCCGGTTGGTATGAAACGAAAAACGCCGCCGCCCGGTGGGGCGACGGCGTTCCATCGGCCAAAGGCCCGAAGTGATTACTTCAGGGTCTTCAGATAGTCGATGACGGCCTTCAGGTCCTCGGGCTTCTTCAGGCCGGCGAAGGCCATCTTGTTGCCGGGGATGGTGCCCTTGGGGTCGGCCAGGTACTTGCCCAGGTTGGCTTCGTCCCAC
This sequence comes from Pseudomonadota bacterium, assembly GCA_023458315.1. Classification (GTDB taxonomy): domain Bacteria; phylum Pseudomonadota; class Alphaproteobacteria; order Rhodospirillales; family Magnetospirillaceae; genus Magnetospirillum. The sequence goes on along the minus strand of JAEXAH010000102.1, from coordinate 10,557 downwards.
ACCAGGCCCGAGGCCAGGTGCTTCTCGGAGTACTTGTAGCCTTCGGCATGACCGGCCTTGGCGCCGAACACACCGGCCAGCGACGGGCCGACGCCATGCTTGCCGGCTTCCACCTTGTGGCAAGCCTTGCACTGGTTGAACGCGGCCGGGGCATCGGCGGCGGTGGCGGCGACGGGGGCGAGCAGCATGGCGGCGAGAGCCAGACCGATCTTCTTGTTGAGCATCTTTATCTCCCGAGATCTTGGGTAGAAGTTGATAAACCGAACGCGATGTCCTCGACGCCGGTCTGCACGGGGTCGCCGTCCAGTATCGGCAGGATAGAAAAAATCCGTGGCGAAATTTAGGCCGGGCATCCCCCTTTGGGTGGGGCGCGTCCCGTCGTCCTGCCTCCGCGACTGCGGCCCGCCCCCCGCGCGGGCGGGCGGTCGGCGAAGAGAGTCCGGGATGAGGAATTGCCGGCGGATCGGCCTCCCTGTTTATCGTCTTGGCGCGTTCGGGCGGCATTATCATTCACAATCGCCTGAAACTCAATCGGGGAAAGGCGCTTAAGCGCGGCGTCGCTTTGGGCTAAAAAGCCGGTCATGACCCAGCTTCCCATCGCCGCCCTGCTTCCCGACATCCGTGCCGCCCTGGAAACCGCCCCGGGGCTGGTGTTGCAGGCGCCGCCCGGCGCGGGCAAGACCACCGGCGTTCCCCTGGCGCTGCTGGACGCGCCGTGGCTGGCCGGGCAGCGCATGATCATGCTGGAGCCGCGCCGCCTTGCCGCCCGCGCGGCGGCGGCGCGCATGGCCGAGACGCTGGGCGAGGCGGTGGGGCAAACCGTCGGCTACCGCATCCGCTTCGAATCGAAAGTGTCCGCCGCCACCCGCATCGAGGTGGTGACGGAGGGCATCCTGACCCGCATGCTTCAGGACGATCCCAGCCTGCCGGGCGTCGGTCTGGTGATCTTCGACGAATTCCACGAACGCTCGCTGAACGCCGATCTGGGGCTGGCGCTGTGCCTGGAAAGCCAGGGCGCATTGCGCGACGACCTGAAAATCCTGGTGATGTCGGCCACCCTGGATGGCGGGCCGGTGGCGGCGCTGATGGGCGGCGTGCCGCTGCTGACCAGCGAGGGCCGCGCCTTTCCGGTGACGACCCGCTTCCTGGCCCGGCCCGAGCCGCGCCGCTTCGCCGATGGCGTGGCGGCGGCGGTGGTGCAGGCCCTGCGCGATGAAGACGGCGACGTGCTGGTCTTCCTGCCCGGCGCCGGGGAAATCCGCCGGGTCGAGGCGCTGCTGGCCGAGCATCCGGCCACGCGCGGCGTCACCATCGCGCCGCTGTACGGCGATCTTCCGGCCGAGGCCCAGGACCGTGCCATCCGCCGCGGCGGCGATGGCCGCAAGGTGGTGCTGGCCACCGCCATCGCCGAAACCTCGCTGACCATCGACGGTGTTCGGGTGGTGGTGGATGGCGGCCAGATGCGGGTGCCGCGCTTCGACCCCAGTTCCGGCATGACCCGGCTGGTGACGCTGCCGGTCAGCCGCGCCTCGGCCGATCAGCGGCGCGGCCGCGCCGGACGTACCGCGCCGGGCGTGTGCTATCGCCTGTGGTCCGAGGCCGAGGACCGCGCCCTGCAATTGTTCACCGCCCCGGAAGTGACCGAGGCCGATCTGGCGCCGTTGGCCCTGGATCTGGCGCAATGGGGCATCGCCGACGCCAATGCCCTGGCGTGGCTGGACGCGCCGCCCGCCGCCGCCTTGGCCCAGGCGCGGGATCTGCTGGCCGAACTGGGGGCGGTGGACGCAGGCGGGCGCATCACCGGCCATGGCCGCGCCATGAACCGCCTCGCCATGCATCCGCGTCTCGCCCATATGATCTTGCGCGCCCGCGACCTTGGCTTGGGCGGGCTGGCCTGCGATCTGGCGGCCATCCTGGGCGAGCGTGACGTCATCAAGGCCGAACGCGGCTTTCGTGATTCCGATGTGCGCCTGCGTCTGGACGCCCTGCGCGGCCAGTCCGAGCAGGTGCGCGGGCTGGCGGTGGATCGCGGCGCCCTGGCGCGGGCGCGGCAGGCGGCCAAGGAATGGCGCCGCCGCGTGGGGCTCAAGCCGGGGCAGGAGGACGGCGAGGGACTGGATGCCGGTATCGTGCTGGCCTTCGCCTATCCCGACCGCATCGCCCGTCGCCGTCCGGGCGGCGAGCCGCGCTATGCCCTGTCGGGCGGGCGCGGCGCCCTGTTCGCCGATGCCGAGCCGCTGAGCGCCGAGGAATGGCTGGTGGCCGCCGAACTGGACGGCGACCGGCGCGAGGCCCGCATCTTCCTGGCCGCCGCCTTGACCAAGGCCGAGATCGAGGAGCATTTCGCCGAATCCATCCGCAGTATCGAGGCGGTGGCCTGGGATCGCCGCGACGAAGTGGTGCGGGCCAGCCGCCAGCGCCGCCTGTTCGCCCTGGTGCTGGACGAGCAGAAACTGGACAGCGCCGCCCCCGATGCCCTGGCCGCCGCCATGGCCGAGGGCGTGCGGGTCATGGGGCTGGCTTGCCTGCCGTGGAGCGGCGAGTTGAGCAAATGGCGCGAGCGGGTGGAATTGCTGCGCCGCCTCGACCCCGATGGCGGCTGGCCGGACCTGTCCGATCCGGCGCTATTGGATGGTCTGGAGGAGTGGCTGGCGCCCTATCTGACCGGCATCACTCGCCGCGCCCACCTGACCCGCCTGGATTTGTCCCAGGCCCTGCGCGCCCTGGTGCCGTGGGACATGGCACGGCGCCTGGACGATCTGTTGCCGACCCACGTCACCGTGCCCTCGGGCAGCCGGGTGCCCATCGATTATTCCGGCGAAACCCCGGTGCTGGCGGTGCGGTTGCAGGAAATGTTCGGCTGCGCCGACACCCCGCGCATCCTGGACGGCAAGGTGCCGCTGCTGCTGCACCTGCTGTCCCCGGCCCGCCGCCCGGTGCAGGTGACGCGCGACCTCGCCAGCTTCTGGGCTAACGCCTATCACGCGGTCAAAGCCGATCTGAAAGGCCAATACCCCAAGCATTGGTGGCCCGACGACCCCATGCAGGCCGAACCGACCGCGCGGGCGAAGCCGCGGAAGTAGTCCCTACCCCCGTGCCCGCAGCACACTCGTCACCACCATCAGGGCAAAGCCGATCACGGTGACGGCATTGAGAACGCCGCCCGCCTGCCGCAAGCCCTCGACCCCGCCCAGATCGCCCGCCACCCGCAGGATCAGCGAGGCGTGCAGGAAGGTCAGGGGCACATAAAAATAAAAGGCGAAGGGCAGCCGCACTTTCAGCACGGCGGGCAGGATCACCGGGGCGTGGCCGAACACCATGGAAAAGACGAAGCCGACGAACACGGCATGCAGGGCCGCGTCATAGCGCAGGCTGTCCAGGCCGCCATCCAAAGCGGGCAGCAACAGACCGCCGATGCCCAGCCAGACATAGCCCGAGGCCAGGCAGATCGCCACATAGCGGGTCAGGCCCGGCTGGCGGATGGTGCGGCGGATGACGTCGTTGACCGCCGCCCACAGGGTCAGGGCGACGCAGCCCAGGCCGAAGGCGGTCCAGGCCAGGGGCAGGCCCGCCGCCGCCAATCCGGCGCCGCCGCCGATCAACAGCACCGGCACCGCCAGCGACGGATTGCGCCAGCGCCAGGGTTTGAGGAAACGCGACAGTTCCAGCCGTTCGCCCGCGATGGTCAGCACCAGGAACGCCGCCCACAGCGGCACCACCTCGGACACCGCCGAACCGCTGGCCCACAGCACGTTGCCCAAGGCCCAGGCCAGGGCGCCCAGGGCCAGCAGGCGGGTGAAGGGCTCGGGCTGGCGGCGCACCACGGTGACGGCCACGGCCAGGAACACCAGCGAACCCAGGGTCAGCAGGATGGCGCCCGCGCTGTCCGATCCGGCCAGCAGCAACAGCCCGCCGCCGCCGGTGGAAAACGGCGCGGCGAAGGCCCAGGGACGGCCCAGCGCCACGGCGCGCTCGATGGCGATCACCGTGCCGAAGAAACCGCACACCATCAGCGGTCCGTGCAGATGGACGAAATCCAGCGGCAAATCCACGCCCAGCCGGGCGATGCCCGCCGCCAGCCCGGTCAACAGGCTGACCGCCCCGGCCAGCAGCAGCGGCAAAGGCGGGATCACCACCCCAGCACCTTGCGGGCGTCGTCGCTCAGCCGCTCGGGGCTCCACAGCGGCGCGTCCAGCACCTCGACGGTGGGGGCGACGGCGCCCGCCCGCTCCAGGGCGTGCAGGCTCTCGTCGCGCAGATAGCCGCTTTGCGGACAGGCCGGGGTGGTCATGATCAGGGCGACGCGCACGCCGCTGTCGTCGGCGGCGACCAGTTCGACCATGCCGAGATCGACGATGTTGAGGCCGACGTCGGGATCGATGACCGACTTCAGGGCCTCCAGGGCTTGGGACTGGGAGATCATGGGGCGCGATCCGCAATCGTCTGGGAGGGTGTGCTACCGTAGGACGCGGCGCCGGGCCGGACATTGAGTGTGGTCAAGGGCCGCCCCTTGACCATGGCCGGTGCGCTGGTTAGGTTTGCCGACCGATTTTCTGTCCACCCTTTTCACGGCGGAATTCCATGGGCCACAGCGGCGCCAAGAAGCCCAGCTTCCAGCAACTGATCCTGACTCTGCAAAACTTCTGGGCCGAGCAGGGTTGCGTCATCCTCCAGCCCTACGACATGGAGGTCGGCGCCGGTACCTTCCACCCGGCGACCACCCTGCGGGCGCTGGGGCCGGAGCCGTGGAAGGCCGCCTATGTGCAGCCGTCGCGCCGCCCCAAGGACGGCCGCTATGGCGAGAACCCCAACCGCCTTCAGCATTATTACCAGTATCAGGTGCTGCTGAAGCCGTCGCCGCCCAATGCCCAGGAACTCTATCTGGAATCCCTGCGCCGTCTGGGCGTCGATCCGCTGGCCCACGACATCCGCTTTGTCGAGGACGATTGGGAAAGCCCGACGCTCGGCGCCTGGGGCCTGGGCTGGGAAGTGTGGTGCGACGGCATGGAGGTGACGCAGTTCACCTATTTCCAGCAGGTCGGCGGCATCGAATGCGATCCCGTCGCGGTCGAGCTGACCTATGGCCTGGAACGTCTGGCCATGTACATCCAGGGCGTGGAAAACGTCTACGACCTGGATTTCAACGGTGACGGCGTCACCTATGGCGACGTGTTCCTGCAAGCCGAGAAGGAATACTCGGCCCACAATTTCGAGCACGCCGACACCGAGATGCTGTACCGCCACTTCCTGGACGCGGAAAAGGAATGCGAGGCGCTGCTGGCCGCCGGTCTGGCGCTGCCCGCCTATGACCAGTGCATCAAGGCGTCGCACCGCTTCAACCTGCTGGACGCGCGCGGCGTGATCTCCGTCACCGAGCGTCAATCCTATATCGGCCGCGTCCGCGCGCTCGCCAAGGCGTGCTGCGAGGGCTGGCTGGCCTCCCGTACCAAGAAGGAGGTCTAAAAGATGGCCGAGCTTCTGCTTGAAATCTTCTCGGAAGAAATCCCCGCCCGCATGCAGGCCCGCGCCGCCGAGGACCTTCAGCGTCTGGTGGTCGAGGGCCTGGGCAAGAACGGCCTGACCGGCGACGGCGTCCGCGCCTATGTCACCCCGCGCCGTCTGGTGCTGGTGATCGAGGGTCTGCCGGTGGCCGGTCCCGACGTGTCCGAGGAAAAACGCGGCCCGCGTGTCGGCGCCCCGGAACAGGCGTTGAACGGCTTTTTGGCCTCCTCGGGCCTCAAGCTCGAGGAACTGGAACAGCGCGACACCGGCAAGGGCGTGTTCTATTTCGCGGTGATCAACCGCAAGGGCCGCGCCACGATCGAGGTGGTCAAGGAAGTGGTCGAGGCCGCCATGGCCGACTTCCCGTGGCCCAAGTCGCAGCGCTGGGGCGCCAATACCGTGCGCTGGGTGCGGCCGCTGCAATCCATCCTGTGCCTGTTCGACGGCGCCGTGGTCCCCGTGACCTTCGGCCCCATCAGCGCGGGCAATGTGTCGCGCGGCCACCGCTTCCTGGCCCCGGCCGAGTTCGCGGTCAAGGATTTCGCCGATTACGCCGCCAAGCTGGCCGCCGCCAAGGTGGTGCTGGACCCGGTGGAACGCCGCCATTCCATCCTGCGCCAAGCCGAGGAGGCCGCCGCGCGCGAGGGTCTGGCCCTGCGTGTCGATGACGGCCTGCTGGCCGAGGTCACGGGGCTGGTGGAACAGCCCAACGTGCTGGTCGGCACCATCGACGACAAGTTCATGGGCGTGCCGCAGGAAGTGCTGATCACCTCCATGCGCGCCCACCAGAAGTACTTCTCGCTGATGAATGGCGACAAGCTGGCGCCGCGCTTCCTGGTCACGTCCAACATGGAAGCCAGCGATGGCGGTGCCGCCATCGTGGCGGGCAACGAACGCGTGCTGCGCGCCCGCCTGTCCGACGCCGCCTTCTTCTGGGACACCGACCGCAAGGTGCGGCTGGAATCGCGCCTGCCCAAGCTGGCCGAGCGTCTGTTCTATGCCAAGCTGGGCACCATGGCCGACAAGGTCGCCCGCATGCAGGTGCTGGCCCGCCACCTGACCGCCTTTGTCGGCAACGCCCCGGCCGCCGATGCCGAGCGCGCCGCCGAACTGGCCAAGGCCGATCTCAGCACCGAGATGGTGGGCGAGTTCCCGGAACTCCAGGGCATCATGGGCCGCTATTACGCCCTGAACGACGGCGAGAAGCCCGCGGTGGCCGACGCCATCGCCGAGCATTATTCGCCGCTCGGCCCGTCGGACAAGGTGCCGACCGCGCCGCTCAGCGTCTGCGTGTCGCTGGCCGACAAGATCGATTCCCTGGTCGGCTTCTTCGCCATCGACGAAAAGCCGACGGGGTCCAAGGACCCGTTCGCCCTGCGCCGCGCCGCGCTGGGCGTCATCCGGCTGGTGGTGGAAAACGGCCTGCGCCTGCCGCTGTTCACCCTGTTCCAGTTCGCCCATGCCCAGTTCAAGCCGGGCACCCTGTCGGGCGATCCGCGTCGGGTGGCCGAGGATCTGATGGAGTTCTTCGCCGACCGCCTCAAGGTGCACCTCAAGGAAAAGGGCGTGCGCCACGATCTGGTCAACGCCGTGTTCGGCCTGGGTGACGAGGACGATCTGGTGCGCATGCTGGCCCGCGTCGATGCCCTGGGCGATTTCCTGGGGTCCGACGACGGTTCCAATCTGGTGGTCGCCTATCGCCGCGCCGCCAACATCGTGCGCATCGAGGAAAAGAAGGACGGCATTTCCTATGCCGGTCCGGCCGATGCGGGGGCGTTGGTCGAGGCCGAGGAGAAGGCGCTGCACGCCGCCCTGGCCGAAGTCCGCCAGGCGGCCAATTCGGCGCTGAAGGCCGAGGATTTCGCCGGTGCCATGGCCGCCCTGGCCCGTCTGCGCCGTCCGGTCGATGCCTTCTTCGACAAGGTGACGGTCAACACCGACCAGCCCGCCATCCGAATCAACCGCCTGAAGCTTTTGGCGGAAATCGGCGCGGCCATGGGCGAGGTCGCCGACTTCGCCCGTATCGAGGGCTGAGCTTTACACAAGGGGGGATAGGGACGGGGGGCAACCCCCGTCCGACGGGACTCTGATCGCCGAAATTCCATCTGTTTTTTGGCGGCGAAAAGGGTCACGATTTCACATCGGTACGGGTGCCCCGGCCGGGGCTGCCCGTGCTTTGTCCACCGACGAGGAACGTGCCATGAGCAAGTGGGTGTACAGCTTCGGTGCCGGCCGTGCGGAAGGCCGCGCCGACATGAAGAATTTGCTGGGCGGCAAGGGTGCCAACCTGGCCGAGATGAGCAATCTCGGCATTCCGGTGCCCCCCGGCTTCACCATCAGCACCGAGGTCTGCACCTATTACTACGCCAACGGCCACGCCTATCCGCCGGAACTGGTGGAGGCGGTGCAGGACGCCTTGACCAAGGTCGAGGAAACCATGGGCGCCAGGTTCGGCGACGATGCCAACCCGCTGCTGGTGTCGGTGCGTTCCGGCGCCCGTGCCTCCATGCCCGGCATGATGGACACCATCCTGAACCTGGGCCTCAACGACGTGTCGGTGGAAGGTCTGGCGAAAAAGGTGGGCGATGCGCGTTTCGCCTATGATTCCTATCGCCGCTTCATCCAGATGTTCTCGAACGTGGTTCTTGAGATCGACCACCATCACTTCGAGGAAATCCTGGACCTCCACAAAGAGGACAAGGGCCTGTCGCTGGACACCGACCTGAGCGCCGACGATTGGAAGATCGTGGTCGGCAAGTACAAGGACATGGTCGAAAAGACCCTGGGCAAGCCGTTCCCGCAGGACGTCAAGGAACAGTTGTGGGGCGCCGTCGGCGCCGTGTTCGGCTCGTGGATGAACAACCGCGCCATCATCTATCGCCGCCTGCACGACATCCCGGAAAGCTGGGGCACCGCCGTCAACGTCCAGGCCATGGTGTTCGGCAACATGGGTGACGATTGCTGTACCGGCGTGTGCTTCACCCGCGATCCCAGCACCGGCGACAACGCCTTTTACGGCGAGTTCCTGGTCAACGCCCAGGGCGAGGACGTGGTGGCGGGCATCCGCACCCCGCAGCAACTGACCATCCACGGCAAGGATCTGCAAAAGTCCACCCTGCCGTCCATGGAAGAGGTCATGCCCGACGTGTTCAAGGAGTTGAACGCCATCCGCCACAAGCTGGAGGCGCACTACAAGGACATGCAGGACATGGAATTCACGGTGCAGCAAAAGCGCCTGTGGATGCTCCAGACCCGTACCGGCAAGCGCACCACCAAGGCGGCGCTGAAGATCGCCGTGGACATGGCGCGCGAAGGACTGATCACCCGCAAGGAGGCCATCGGCCGCATCGATCCGGCGGCGCTGGACCAGTTGCTGCACCCGACGCTGGACCCCAAGGCGCCGCGCAACATGCTGGCGCGCGGCCTGCCCGCCTCGCCGGGCGCCGCCTCGGGCAAGATCGTGTTCTCGGCCGAGGACGCCGAGCACTGGGTCAAGGACAAGAAGGAAAAGGTCATCCTGGTCCGCGTCGAGACCAGCCCCGAGGATATCGGCGGCATGCATGTGTCGCAGGGCATCCTGACCACCCGTGGCGGCATGACCAGCCACGCCGCCGTGGTGGCGCGCGGCATGGGCACGCCCTGCGTGGCCGGTGCCGGTGAAATCCGCGTGGATTACAACGCCCGTCTGCTGAAGGTGGCGGGCAAGGAAGTGAAGGAAGGCGAGGTCATCACCATCGACGGCGGCACCGGCGAGGTGTTCCTGGGCGCGGTGCCGACCGTGCAGCCGGAACTGACCGGCGATTTCGCCACCCTGATGGAATGGGTGGACACCATCCGCACCCTCAAGGTCCGCGCCAACGCCGAAACGCCGCTGGACGCCGCCACCGCCCGCAAGTTCGGCGCCGAGGGCATCGGCCTGTGTCGCACCGAGCACATGTTCTTCGACCCCAAGCGCATCCTGGCGGTGCGCGAGATGATCCTGTCCGGTGACGAAAAGGGCCGCCGCGCCGCCCTGGCCAAGCTGCTGCCCTATCAGCGCCAGGATTTCGTCGATCTGTTCAACATCATGCAGGGCCTGCCGGTGACGATCCGCCTGCTGGACCCGCCGCTGCACGAATTCCTGCCCCACACCGACGACGAAATCGCCGAAGTGGCCAGGGAAGCGGGCGTCGACGTGGCGCTGGTGACGGCGCGCAACGCGGCGCTGCATGAATCCAACCCCATGCTGGGCCATCGCGGCTGCCGTCTGGGCATCACCTATCCGGAAATCTACGAGATGCAGGCCCAGGCCATTTTCGAGGCCGCCGTGCATGTGTCCCGCGATACCGGCCGCACCGTGACGCCGGAAATCATGATCCCGCTGGTCGGCGCCAAGAAGGAACTGGATCTGCTGAAGGCCAGCATCGACAAGGTGGCGGGCCAGGTGTTCGCGGCCGAGGGCTATTCGGTCAAGTACCATGTGGGCACCATGATCGAACTGCCGCGTGCCGCCCTGCTGGCGGGCGAGATCGCCGAGACCGCCGAGTTCTTCTCGTTCGGCACCAACGATCTGACCCAGACCACCTTCGGCATGAGCCGCGACGATTCCGGCCCGTTCATCGAGGTGTACCGCGCCAAGGGCATCTACGAGCACGACCCCTTCGCCCAACTGGATCAGCAGGGCGTGGGCGAACTGGTCAAGATCGCTTCCGAACGCGGCCGCGCCACCCGGTCCGACATCAAGCTGGGCATTTGCGGCGAACATGGCGGCGACCCGTCCTCTATCGCCTTCTGCCAGCGCGTCGGCCTGGATTACGTGTCGTGCTCGCCCTACCGCGTGCCGATCGCCCGCCTTGCCGCCGCCCAGGCGGCCCTGGGCGATTCCAGCGGATCGGGCATGCACTGAGCCTGAAAGCGGGGCAGGGGGGAACCTCTGCCCCTTTTTCTTTGGTTCATCGCGGAATTGCGGGGAAGTGCTCGTCATGGCCGGGCTTGACCCACGGCTGTCCGGTTAAAGTTCACGCCCATTGCAGCACCATTTGATTGGTGTCGCCCCCGGGTCTGGGGTCGCCTCCA